>QZIJ01000045.1 GCA_003598975.1 Anaerolineaceae bacterium
CATATTTGAATCGGTGAGTTAGATCAGAGCAGCTGGCAGGAGCTTTGGGACGGTAGGGCTTGGTTTTGTTTTCTGCCGCGTAGCGGCTTACTTGAACCAATAACTGGTGCGGACGCAAACAGCGCGCCGCACAGTTCAATGTTGGACACACGAAATTGATATGATTATAGATCTTCCCACATCATTAGATTTTAAGCTTTCGGGCCTTTGTTATCTGAATTTGTCTTTTTCGCGAGTTCTTAGGCTTTTATGGCATCTCGATGAATCGAAAGTTCAAGCGTGGGATGACGATGGTAGTGCCACTTCAGAATATTGGGAGGCAGCCCAGGAGCCATTAGCGACCGCAGTGACCTTACTTCACCAAGCTTGCGAGTTCCTCATAAAAGGACTAATTTGCGAAGTCAGTCCTTATCTCTTAATATTTCAGTCTCCTAATTCATGGCCGAGTGGCTGTTCAACGAAAAATATTTCTTTTTCGGAATACCGAACTGTCGATGCTCAAGATCTCGTAAAGATAGCAAACACTGTTTGTGAAAAGAGGCTCCCGGAAAAATTTTTTACTTTGTTTGAACGGTTGCGAAGAGACCGAAACAAACTTACTCATACCGCTAAAAGTGGAGTAGTTATAATTCATGTAGATATATTGAAAGACATCCTAAATACGTATTCTTTTTTGGTTCATTCTGCCGATTGGGTTGAGCAACGCAGGAATTATTTATCAAATAATTATGAGACCATCGTTTATTCTTCCGATCATATCAACTGCTATTATGCTTGGGAACTTCAGAAGGTTGCTTCTTTGTTATCACCAAGTGAGGTGAAAAAATTCTTCGGGTATTATAAAAAGCAGAGAGCTTACATTTGCCCCGCATGTGATTGTACTGAAGAATTTAAAGTTGCGTACCTGAAACCCAATAAACCTGATTCAGTATCGCTGTCATGTATTGTTTGCGGAGAATCAACACCAGTAATTCGTAAATCCTGTAAATATTGTAAGGGAAACGTTTTGAGTAAGAGCAATGTCTGTTTGTTGTGTGGGAGCCCAAACGAAATTTTAAAATTATAACGAGGTCCAACCCGGGCTTTCAGTGGATCGCGAGGAGCATGCGCCCACTGAAGCCAGCCGTTAGCTTAAGGAGTGGAAATGAACGAGGCGATTGGAGTATACCGCATCGAAATGGACGGACGCTGGGACTTTTGGGATCTATATGAGTTTCCACACGCTTTCATTCAGTTGTATGCTTTCACTTATTGTTTTGACTCTGAACTATCTCCCCTTGATGCTGATCGTATCAATTATGCTTTAGAAAATTACCCATGGCTCGGAGGTTACTCCATCGTTAACATTTACCGAGTACTTCAAAATCAAATCAAAGTCGAGCAACGGCCTCAAATTGCCGAAATTAAATATGCATCTCCTGGCTGGATAGACCTATTTACGAATCTGTACCCAGCAGTTAAGATAGCCTCTTCCGTTGCTGCAATAGCGGGTTCAATAGCAGCTACAACTAAGGCTTATTCTGCAATTCAAAAAACTCTCTCTGATATTCGTTTGCAACGGGATAGAATGAGGCTTCAGCAAATACAATTATCAAGAGCTCAAGTTAACGAATTGACAGCTTTGACACAAGATTTATCTCGATTGATAGGATTTAATAAAATCGAAGAATTGAACACAAGAACTGGAAGCATTGAGGTTACTGCAAAATTAGTATCAGCTCAATTCCGACGTTTAAAAATACTAGTAGACTATGTAATTAAGGGGAAGGCATATTTGCCTCCTCATCCACGCGAATAATGCTAACATTCGCTTTGAGAGGGACTTTTGCTACGCTGCCGCTCCGCAAATGCCCCTCAAGCATGCGTTATGTGAGAAGAGTATGGCAATTCTAAAATTCATATTGGGGATATTTCTTGTCGGTGTAGGCGTTTACGGCGCAACAATGGTCAAAGAGTCATGGGATGATTTCTTTTCAATATTCAAGAAGAAGGAACAATCTGTCATAAAAAAAGAGACCTTGCGCATAGCAATTACCCATTTGCGTAGAGATCATCTTGTATGGCTGAATGCTGGTAAATTGACTGACATCGACATTTATCTTGTTGTTAAAATTACAAATAGTGACGACAAAACAATAGAAATTATCGATTATAAAGTTGAACTATTTGCAGATGGGCTCTGGGAAAAAGCCTCTCTAATAGCTTTTCTAAACAAGAACAATCTATTTCATATTACAAACAACGACTATAGTAATGCTTCCAGAATAAAGCTTGAACTCGATATGTTTGACCATGTTATCCAAAACAAGCAGATACAGCCAGGGGAAACAATCGTTGGTATGGTTCCTATCAAAACAGAAAAGCAATTGAGCAGAATAGAGAAAATTAAATTTTCCGTTAAGGACATCACAAATAAGGGTCATGAATTTAACGTCAAATTGGAAGATGTGGGTGCCGATGGAAAAGAATATATACAGAGTTTAAGTATGGAAGTTCTTGAAAAGCATGTTGATTTATAAAACTTTATAGGCACATAACATCGCCAGTGCAGCCGACCGCCAAAAAAACGCGGCGGCTGACCGGCACGTTATACTTCAACGGTATCGAAATGAAAATTCCATACCAAATACGATTCGAGAAAATCCCATGGGAATCTCCGGTGGCTGGTGTCAGGCACAAATACGTCGATTATAATGGTCAACGCATTCGGCTCGTTGAGTATACTCAAGATATGCCACCGCATTGGTGTGAGAAGGGGCATTGCGGCTATCTTCTGAGTGGTCAAATGGCAATCGAATATCCAGACACCGAAATCATATATAACGAAGGCGATGGTATTCTTATCCCTGATGGGCCAGAACACAAGCACAAAGGCAGGGTGTTGTCCGGAAGGGCATTAGTTTTCTTCATAGAAAAAGTATAACCACCGGCTGTTGTCAGACGCCGTGGAGCGACGCACTTTCATTGGTCGAAGCGTCTGTGCGCCGGCGCCGCAAAGCCGGAGGGTTCAACGAGGTGGTATCAATGATAGATCTACCTACAGTAGTAATCGAGTCACATCTCTGGAGGCGTACACTGGCGCCACAGGATAATGACAGGAATGCGGTGCCGCGTGAACGTCTACGAGCCGCTTTCTGCACTTTCAGAGAGAGCACTGGATACTGGATAAGGGGTCAAACCTTGAACTGTGAATAAGGCAGTCTCTGATTCTAAATTGTAGCAGCTAACATCCGCTTTGAGAGGGGCGCGTGTTCCGCTGCCGCTCCACACACGCGCCCCTCAAGCAGGCGTTATCTCTCTGATGGTAGGTTTTGATGTTAAATGGAACGATTATAGCTGCGGTAGTGATATCCGGAATCTAGCTCATCACCTACTACAGGCAAATTGTCAGGGAATGTGAAATGCGTCATTTAGGCTCATTCAATATATTCAATTTTTGGTTCAGAATTGACGATTTGTGGAAAAAAAGTAAAAGGCCTGGTAATGAGCCGTTAAAAAAATCTATAATTGGCTTCGGCTTCTCATTCTTCGTTTTGATTGCGGCGGCCGTTTTACCTAAACTTTTACAGTATAAGGGCTTGAGATAACCTTGCACTGGTGGCGGGCGAGAAGGGGTGGTCTAGTTTCTCGCAGATGCCGCAGCAATTTGTCAGTAAGTGCTTCGCGTCGCACAGTTTCGCGTTCGCTTCACCATTAAAGGTCCGTCCAGAACATGAAGCATGGAATTACAATATTTTTACTTTTAATAATCACATCGGTTGCACAAGCCGGGGAATTGCGTGCTTTGTTTGGATCGGAGATCGTTGCGCTTAATAAAGGTGAAGACAGGGACACATACAATGGGCTATTTTCCCTTGGAATTGAGTATAGCCCTGGGAACTCGTTCTCGTATGGATTTTCCGCTGCGTTTTCTGATTTAGAAGATGACGCAGATGGAGGAATCAAAGGAGATGGCTATTTAAAGTACAATTTTCGCCCCAAGCATATATTTAACCCCTTTTTAGCTGTCGGAATTTCCGCAGCAGCTTTTAATTATCAAGAGTGCGGTATGCACTATGGAAATGACGGCGCCGGGTACTACTCCCATAACGGATGCGAATCACGTAGCGTAGGATCAATTGGAGCAATCTATCAGGTTGGTGCAACAATTACATTTGGGGGCCGTATACAGTTGAATGGGTTTTGGTCTCAGTTCGCTGGCACAAACAACGTTATACTCAATATCGTCAGTATCAGGGGTAGTTTTTAACGCTGGCTACTACCTACAAGGTCGTGAACTTATAGCTTATTGGAAGAGCGAATAAGCGGCTGTAGTAGGCCGCGATAGATCGCCGCGGCTACTAAGCCGCAACGTTATGAAAAGGAGTTGCATCTTTATGAAGAGGATTTCAATTGTTGCTGCCCTAATACTCTGTTTATTATTGCTCGGATGATCTGTGAAATATTCAGCAAATCCAATAACGAATTTCGATATGAATACAAATGAACTATGTTTGATAAAAGATAAGGACACAAGAGAGGAATTTTTACTTGCATATCGCACAGCGTTAAAAAACAAGGGGCTTTGTTGTTCGGGTTTTGGAGCCCGGATCAGATATTACCTCGTGCCTGCTTACCTCAACCTACACTGGTAGTTGGTCGTGGGATTTTGTAATGTATATGGCATCCGCCGAAATTGTTGTTTATAAAAATGGCACTAAAGTAGGTGATGCGCTTTTCGATGCTCCTAAGGCAGGGACTGCGCTTACAACTGAAATATATGATTCAACTGAAGTTAAAATTACAAAAATGGTTGATCAACTTTTCCCTAATCCTGTTGTTTCGAAATAGAAAATGGAATTTCATAACCTTGCCTTCCAGTCCGACTCGCTTCGCTCGCGGCTGAAGGCCACGGTAGAATTTGTATTACCCCAACAATTTGCTCGTTGTTGAAAAGGATGTGAAGAAATTTAATCAACAGTCGTAACTGAAATTGTTTGAAAGTTATTTAAAATTATTGGAATTGTGGTAGACCATGACCAATAAAGAACGGCTTTACTATCTCGACAATCTCAAAATTTTCCTGATAATTTTGGTTGTCATACATCATGTCGGTCAGGCATACGGATCTACAGGTGGAAGCTGGTTTTATTCATACCCGGGTGAACGAGTAAAACCGTTGGGGCTTTTCTTTCTATTTGACGCGTCATTTTTTATGGGGCTTTTCTTTTTTATATCAGGATATTTCCTTCCTGAATCATTTGACCGCCACGGACCTCGTAAATTTATTGCCAACAAGCTTATACGGTTCGGTATACCACTTATCTTTGCATTGGTTTTAATGATCCCAATAATTGAATATGTAAAGTATATGAATTACGTGAATCATATCAATTTCAAAGATTTCTATATACGAGAGTGGTTCGGATACGCTCCGGATAAAACAGTTCATAGCCACCTTGCCAACTTTGCACATTTGTGGTTTATCGAGCATCTACTCGTTTACTCATTCCTCTATGCAATTATCGGAACAGTGCTACAAAAATGCATGTCGTCCAAGCCAGGCTTTACAGTTCGGCAGGTAAGACTATATGCGATCATCCCCTATATTATAATTCTCGGCATTATCACTAGTCTAATGCGAACAGTATGGGCTTTCCCCATGGATCGATGGATTGGATTTCTCGGGTTCATACAGATGGAACCGGCCCACATACCACAGTATTTGTCCCTTTTCATTTTAGGCATTCTTGCATATAGGTGGTCTTTCTTAGATTCAATCACCACGCCACGTAACATGTTCTGGTTTTTACCCGGTTTGGGCATTTACGTTATCACTATAGCTCTACTATTCGGCACTAGTTCCCAGAATGCATTCTTCATGTGGGAGTTTAGAGAAGGGCTTCTCTGTGTCGGTGTATGCATCGGGCTTCTATCCTTTTTCAAGACCTATTTCAATCGAACCGGGCGTATTATGCAGGTACTCTCGGAAAACACATACGGGACATACATCCTGCATGTACCGGTAGTAGTTGCGCTCCAATATGCGTTTGATCCTGTTCACGCCGGAGCCTTCACACTTTTTGTGATCGTATCAATTCTGTCAATACCAGGGGCTTTCCTTGTATCATTTTTTGTACGGCTCATTCCAGGAGTGAAGCGGATTTTATAAAATGATAATTCTATATTAGAATCATGACAGTAGTAAAAACACAAATTTATATCTAACCCTTTGCTGGTAAGGACGCGCAAAACAACCGCGCGCCTCACAGCAACACGACAGCACAGGAGAAGACTTGAAATGGCAGAAAAAACGTTGCAAGCTCAGATGGATGCGGCGAAGGCGTACGAGGGGTTGATGGTACCGGCGCTCTTCGGGGAATGGGCCTCGACGGTGGCAGATGCTGCCCAGATCAAACCCGGGGAAAGAGTTCTCGACGTGGCATGTGGCACGGGAATCCTTGCTCGAGAAGTGCTATCCCGTACAGGAGCAGCGGAGTTCGTCACTGGGCTGGACCCAAGCGCCGGAATGCTGGAAGTGGCCAAGGATCTCGCTCCCGGCGTGGAATGGCGTCAGGGCGTGGCTGAGTCGTTACCGTTCCCGGACGCCTCCTTCGACGTCGTCGTGAGTCAGTTTGGCCTCATGTTCTTCAATGATCGCTCCGAGGCCCTTCGTCAGGCATTGCGAGTGCTCAGGCCGGGAGGGCGTATGGCTTTCGCGGTCTGGGACTCTCTCAAGAACATCCCGGCTTATGCGGATGAGGTAGCGTTGTTGGAGCGCCTCGCCGGCGTGCTGGCCGCTGACGCTCTCCGTGCACCGTTCGTGCTCGGCGACCGGCGTGATCTCGAGACGCTGTTTGCGGGTGCCGGGGTCGAGGCGGTCGAAATCGCCACCCGTAAGGGCAGCGCACGGTTTCCGAGCGTTCGCGTGATGGTTGAAGCTGATCTCCGGGGCTGGTTACCTGTAATGGGCGTTGTCCTCACGGAGGAGCAGATCGTGGGCATTTTGCAGGCCGCCGAACTGGCCCTGAGCCAGTATGTCACCGGTGACGGAGCCGCTTACTTTGGCACGTCCGCCCATGTCGTCACGGGGACGAAGGCATAGTGGGTGATGTTCAAGTGCCGTCTAACCTCTTAGGATTGAGTCGACCAAATGATCAAAACAGGTGAAGATGGCGATGGATTTAGGGCTTGGTCGATCTCAATACTTTGTTCAAGAAGCCCGGCTTACGAATTTGGCATAAGGGTAATGATTCGATAATTGAGAAAGCGCCGCAAAAACTCCATGACATCAAGGGCCATCGTTCGAAAGCGGTTGCTGCCCGCTTTTTTGTATTTGAAAAAGACGTGACGATTTTCAACTTTAATTATGCGGTGGTTTGAAATGGCCACTTTAAACACATAGCGTGCAAGGTATTTGACGCTGTTTGCACCGGTGCCGACCGGCTGCATGGGACCGCAAAAGGTGGGCGACCGTGCTTTTTGCGTATTTATCATTTAACTTTTGTCCGGCCAAGTCCGTAGGTTTTCTTTTGCAGCGCATGAGCCGGAGCGTTATACGCCACGTGCGGCAAGTACAGACATCACCCGTCAAGAGTGGGAAGGAAGGAAATGACGCTAAAACGAATGGATAACGTTCTCATCGTGGTCGACGACCTTGAGGCCGCGAAGGCATTCTTTGTCGAACTTGGTATGGACCTGGAGGGCGAGACGCTGCTCGAGGGAGATTGGGTGGACCGTGTCGTTGGGCTCGAGAACGTTCGAGCCGAAATTGCGATGATGCGGACCCCGGACGGCCATGGTCGGGTTGAGCTGACCAAGTTCCACGCGCCGGCGGCGGTCAGAGCTGAGCCGAAGAACGCACCAGCGAACGCGCTGGGCATACGGCGCATCATGTTCGCCGTAGAGGATATCGATGACGTCCTCGCACGCTTGCGTACTCATGGCGCTGAGCTCGTAGGCGGAGTCGCCCAGTATGAGGACATGTACCGGCTGTGTTTCATCCGCGGCCCTGAGGGCATCATCGTTGGAATTGCCGAGGAACTCGGGTAAGGCGTGGATGAGCGCAGGGTGACGGGCAGGCCTGGCGGAAAGCGAAATTCCACTTTGCGAAAAACCGTGCACTGGCGTATAAAAAATCGTTCGAGCCGACCGCTCGGCCTCTGGTCTCGCGGCGGCTCAACTCCGTCGTTGGGCAGGGTGATGGTCGGTCATGACAGGTTGCCATACAGGGCACGAATGTAACTGAATCTAAAGGAGGCAAACGTGCGATTCAATCACGAAAGATTTCGCACTGGGTTGTTTATCGTATTGTTTATTGGCGCATTGCATGCGCAAGAGCTTATGGCATCAGAAGATGTGATGTTCCTGCAGAATGAGCCAGAAATCATAGCTCAGTTAAAAGGCTGGGAATCTCAAGCCTCTATCCAAGTAAAGGCTACCATTGCCAAACTTCGCGACGGTAGTGCCGTTGACAAAGCTTACGCAGCTGAAGCAATCCAAAAGTTCGAGAGCGTCGAAACAAAGAAAGCAGCCATCCTCGCTTTACTCAATCTGTTGCACGATACGACACCGTTGGATGTCTACCAAAAGAATGGTTTGTTTCTTCCAAAAAACACAACACCTTCAGAATTAGCAGCACAAACTCTTGTATGGATTGGCAGGCCGGCAGTTGATGGGCTTGCAGCCGCTCTGAACGATAGGAGTGAATCAGTCCGGGAAAAGGCCGCAACATGCCTTTCGAGCATTTTCACAACCATAAGTTCACGCGCGTCGTTTCCAGAGGAAATGAAAGGCGGCACATATAAGAAGGCAACAGCCGCATCAATAAAAGCCTTGCGCGACAAGAATCCATTGGTTCGTCAAAGCGCCGCGAGTGCCTTGGGTGATATCAATGACTGTATGGCTGTACCTGCCCTCATGGAGACTTTGTTGAAAGACGAGGGTTTTGGCGGTTTTTTTGTCAGGCAGGAAGCTGCCGCCGCTTTGCGCAAGCTCAGAGACCCCAGATCGAAAGACGCTTTACGAATTGCAGCCCTCCAAGATACGGACGAAAAGGTCAGAGCCATTGCCAGGCACGCATTGAGTATTATCGATCCTCATTTCATCCTGTCGAAATGATGCGTTTTGAAAATTACTTTTAGGAATGGGCTGCGATGATTGTAGAAGTCAGGAAGAAAGAAATGGTCGGCGAGCCCGACAAGACAAACCAGCCGGCTCGTTACACTTGCGGCTGATCAGTCCTTAAGCTCGATAAATGAGAAATGATGTCGCTGCCTCGATTTGCGGCTGATAGTGTGAGAGATATATTATGGATTTTCTTGAACAATACTTGAATAGGGCAAATGAAATAATTGGTGACCGCACCAAAGAAGAGGAACGATATGATAAAGAAGTGTTGAGATGGCTTCGAAAAGGTAAAAGCATTCAAAAGGCCATAAATAAAGCAAATCAGAAATACCCAAAAGGGGTTTTGGAAGTCGATGCCGACAATATCAATGATGTAGCTGCTCATTACGATTATCTATTGGAGCATGATAATATCATTCGTAAAATTCCGCATTGAAAGGTCGCTTGCAGCGAACAAGGCAGTTCAGGTGGCAGCCCGGGGCAGGGCGGTTTTGAAAGTTTGTTTGAAATTGAAAATCATCACATTTATGATCAAGTGAGCTTTTTGGTAACTCCAGAACAAGCAGAAGCGATTGCACATGCGTTACTTGATGCGGCAGAGGAAAGCCGTAATACACCATAAGAATGGGCGGCGCAGAACCACCGGCTTGTGGCGGACGCCGGGAGCGACGCCGCGCTTCGAACGGAACTACTTTTCGCTGGCGCCGCACAGCCGGATCGAACCCCGCTCCAAGAAACCTATGCCATTGCCTTTATGAGAATGAGGAGACATAAACCTGAAAAAGCTCATTACCGTCATACTACTCGCCGTACATGGATTCCTTGCAATTTGGGCGCTGGTTGGCTTTGTCGAATGGTTTTGGGCATCGCCTCCCTGGGACCGGATAAGCAATTCGCTGTTTCCCAGAGAAGTCTTATTCATGCAATGGACTTTGACGCTGATAGCAGCTTCTGTTTTCATTTTTGGCTATGTATTTCGATGGCATTTCACGTCAATCGTAATGGCTTGCGTCTATGCTGCAATGGCAGCGCTCTGTGCGGTAGAGACGTTTGTGTACATGGAAAGCGGTTTTCGTTTCATAATGCTGGGATTAGAATATTTGGCCTATGCCGGCATACTCTTTTTCCTTTTTCGGGCACGTATATTTCCAAGGTCTGGGGTCAAACCTTGAACTGTGAATAAGGTTGTATCCTTTATGAAACAAAATTATAGGTTTGACTCCCCCTTTATTGGATGACCCCAGTTTTATATTGACCCCAGTTCGCGCTAAAGGGAAACGGCTTCGCCGTCATGGGTCACATCGGATTGATTCGCAGCACGAGCAAGAGAGAATGAAAAAAGGAAAAATAACCAAAGGGAAGCTGTTGGGAGAAGCGACCGAGTTATTGAAGGGCGCTAAAGCGCTGGAGAAGGCGGGTGCGGATCTCATGATTTTGGAGAAGATCCCTGAAAAATTATCCAGGATCATCACCCGCAACGTGACCATGCCGACGATCGGCATCGGCGCCGGAAAATATTGCGACGGCCAGGTGTTGATCATTCTTGATTTGTTTGGAATAAACGAGAGAAAGTTCAAGCACAATCCTGAATACGTGAACCTGAGACAGGTCATGATCGATACGATCCGGCGCTACCGGAAAGAAATCGATGAAGGAATCTTTCCGGGCCGGATGCATTCAAATCTGATTGACGAGTCTGAATACGCCAGGATCGCGGACTGGTGCTCAAGGAATGATATGGTAGTTTGAGCGGCAAAAAAACCTCGTGGAGGCACTTTTGAAGCATAGCGCGCGAATCGGTCAGCTGCAGCAAGTTCTGCAATACCGTGGCTTGGCCGGAGCGATTCTGTTTTATTCCCGGGACATTTTTTACTACACCGGCACCGCTCAGCCTGCATATCTCGTGGTGCTGCCGCATGAGCACCGGTTGTTTGTGCGCAGGGGATTTGAATTCGCACGCCGTGAGTGCGGCCTGGAAGCGGAGCGAATGGAAGCGGAGAGCAGCATCCACAGAATCTGCCAGGAAATGTTTCCCGGCCCTGGCGCCGGGGAAAAGGTGGGGACTGAACTGGACCTGTTTCCGGTTGCTCAATCGCGCATCCTGAGCAGCGCCCTGGGCGAGCGCGAATTGGTGGATGTTTCTTCCGACATTCTGGAGCAGCGCATGATCAAGGATCCGGAAGAAATCGAGAGCATCCGGAAGGCCTGTGCCGTAGTCCATGCAGGTCATCTGGCGGCCGTTGCCTGTCTGAAAGCGGGAATGAGTGAACTGGAACTGGCTGCCCATGTGGAAAATGCGCAGCGCCTGGCCGGCCATGAAGGCATCTTCTTTATGCGCCAACCGGATTTCGTGATGAGCCGCGGTCCGGTGGCTTCCGGGCCGAACCTGCGCCGGACAAGCGGGACGATATACACCATCACCGGCGTCGGCCTCGGCAGCGCCGTTCCCGCCGGCCCATCCCAGCGCAGGATGGAACAGGGGGATCTGGTAATGGTGGATATACCGGCCTGCGTGGACGGCTACCATGCGGACCAGAGCCGCATGTATGCAGTTGGCCGGATCGCGCAGGAAGCCCTGGATCTCTTTCACCGTCTGCGGGAGGTATCTGATTTTCTGATCGAGGCCATATCTCCGGGCATGACCACCGGCGAGGCTTTTGCCCTGACCGAAGCTCGGGCATCGGAATTGGGCCTGGGGCAGGCTTTCATGGGTTTTGAATCACAGGCCAACGCCCATTTCGTTGGACATGGCATCGGTTTGGAAGTAAATGAACCCCCTCTTATATCTCGAGATGGGGATGTCCGCCTCAGACCTGGAATGGTTTTGGCCGTCGAAATGCACGTGATGGTACCCGGTGGTCTGACGGTCAAGCTCGAAGATACCGTGCATCTGACGCACGAGGGTGTTCAGATACTGACCTTGAGTCCTCGAGAGCTCATTTCGGTCCGGCCCCTGCAATAGCCGCGAAATCCGGTTCCCGCCACCCGGCCACCGGCCTTTAGCGGAGGCCCGGATGGATCAGGAGAAGATGTTTGCTCTGGACAACCCGCGTTTTTACTGGTCAAAATCTTCATTGTCGAGTAAAAGAGAGCTCACCGGCGTCAATAGGAGAATCGAAAAAGGAATCGGAGGTGGACATGTCAGACAAGAACCTGAGCGCCTACTTGGCTGCCGCCCGAGCGGCGGTGGATTCGGTGAAAGCATCATTGCGCTACGGCGCCGGCAATCGCGCGGATGACCGGGAAGCCACCTACCAGCGCGAGCGTGGGAATTTTGAGAACCATGCCGAAAAGCTGGGGTATGGCCCGGGAAGCGTATGGGCGGCCGGGCAGCTTTCGCGTTATGTCGCAGAAATAAAGGTGATTGCAATGCGACTGGAGGATTTCTTTGGTGCGCTTCCGGCGCTTCCCGCCTCGCAAAAAGTTCAGCGCATCCGGCAGATTTCGGACCAGGCCAAACGCTATGGTGCCGGCAACTGCTCTGATCAAGCCTGTGTGGCTTTCATCGAGCTCTATGATGCGGGCATACGTCCTTTGGACATCATGTACTTGACCAACGGCAAACACGGCTTTGTCGCCATCGGGAAAGAAGCAGCCGGCAACGAGGACCCGTCCACCTGGGGGGGCAGTACGGTTATCTGCGATCCCTGGAACCATGACGCTTACCATCTGCTGCCCGGAATGGCGAACGGCCTCTTGCTGACGAAGATGAACTGCAACTGCTCGAAAGCATCCTCGCAGATACGGGTTTAGAGCATTTTCGAAAGCCGCGCAATGCCGCATGGCGGCCTCAGAAGAAAGTTTCATGTAATGGGGACGCCCTTTAGATATTTATATTTGATGTAATCTATGTGAGGAGGGCAGAATATAAAAATGCAAAGGGCGTCCCCACATTCGCCCCCAGGTCCCCAGCAAGTGCTCGACTATCTGGGGCCGCTACACCCATCGGGTGGCCATATCCAATCATCGCATCGAATCGCTGCAAGGCAACAAAGTGACCTGCACCTATCGGGATCGCGCCGATAACGACCAACTCAAACACATGACCCTGGACGCAATCAAGAAAAAGCACTTGTTCCTGAGACACAAATCTTAAGAAAGATTTTAGTAATACATGGAGAAAAGGTGATTCTGGACTCCCATTTGGCTGAATTATATGGTGTTGAAACGAGGCGATTGAATGAACAAGTGCGACGCAATATTGAAAAGTTCCTGCTGATTTTATGTTCCAAATGACATATGGCGAATTTAACAACTTGAAATCGCAAATTGCGACATCAAGTTGGGGCGGTCGCCGAAGCGTATTTTCGGGACGAGTTTCGACGGAGGCCAGGGGGCGTCCTTCATATTTTTATATTTACAAGGAATTGAGGCCCAAACCTTGAATTGTGATTTAAGCCGCGAAACAAATTTACGATAGAAAAATTGTAACCGGGTTCACACATAGGGGACTCACCCATGAACTTACGCCCGTGCCGGACGTACACCTCGGCCCCTGAGGCGACTCGGTTCCCTCGCGCCTAGGGGTCATGCGTCTGGGCGGTACTAGGAGCAATATGACTTTCATCTCATCACAACGACACCTGTTCGATGTTCCTAATGAAGTCGCCTACTTCAATTGCGCGTACAACTCGCCTCAGTTGAACGAATCGCTGAGCAGGCTGCTCACTGGTGCGCGCACAAAAAGCCACCCGTGGGAGCGTACCCCGGTGAGCTTCTTTGACGAGGCCGAGACAGTTCGCCGGCTGTCTTCCGCTGTCTTTGGAGGTGATGCCGAGGGTTATGCGGTCGTTCCCGCAGCAAGCTATGGTTTGAGCACTGCGGCGCGTGCCGTTGAACCGCACCTTCAACCAAGCGACCGTATTCTGGTCATTGCGGAGGAATTTCCAAGCAACGTCTTGCCATGGAAAAGAACGGCGCAGGAGGTGGGTGCCGTGTTGGAAACAGTTCCGTTTCCCGTAAAAGGAGACTGGACACAGGCGATCCTGAACAAGATTGACAGAGGCGTAAGGGTTGTCGCGGTATCAACCTGTCACTGGACAAATGGTGCCTTTATCGACTTGCGGCCCATCGGGAAGGCATGTCGTGACGTGAATGCCGTGCTAGTTGTTGACGCAACTCAGTCGCTTGGAGCCATGCCATTTCCGCTCGCGGAAGTGGAACCTGACTTTCTTGTCGCAGCCGGTTACAAATGGCTGCTGTGTCCATATGGATTTAGCCTGCTTTATGTTTCCGAGCAATGGCGCAATGCTCGGCCACTCGAAGAGACCTGGCTTGCCCGTGAAAATGCCGAGGATTTTGCTGCACTGGTCAATTACTCAGACAGATATATGTCAGGATCTCGCAGGTTCGATGTGGGTGAGAAATGTACCGCTACAATTCTTCCGGGCGCCATCGCCGCGCTGGAACAGCTAAAGGCATGGGGCGTCGAAAATATTGCGGCGACACTTTCGAGCATCAACTCCGCAATCGCTACCCATCTCGAACAACTTGGATTTCATCTGCCGACCGAAACGCAGCGGTGTCCTCATATGTTCGGCGCACAGGTACCGACGGCAAAAACCGCCAATTTCGTGGCCGACCTAAAGACTATGAATATCTTCATAAGCCAACGGGGGAACGCGCTTCGCTTTGCGCCCCACCTTCACGTAAACGAACACGACTTACATCGCCTCTTGGAAGCTTTGAGTGAATTTGGCACAAAATGATATTTAACGATTGAAGGCCTTGGAAATCAACTGATCGAAAAAGTAAAACAAACTGCTATTGAAAAGTGCTGGAAGCGGTTAGAGGTTGGAGCACCGCCCTATCCTGAATGGAAAAGGACCAAGTGTTTTTATTTAAGAGAAGGTTTTCTTGAAATTGGTCCCAGATTAAAATGGATGGCCGAACCCCCGTTTACACCGGGTCGCTGATAGACCGTCGCGCCCGGTGAAACAAGCGTTGGACGGCTTGAGCACCGTGCCTGCCGATAAGTTAAGTAAAAAGCCATTCAAGGAGAAAATGCGATGGCATCATCCACCAACACCGATCAACTATGGTTCCTCGATTCGCTGGTGGCAATCCGCGTCGCCCACAGCGCAGGGCAAGATGGCATCTCGATCATCGAACAGTGGGCCCCTTACGGTGATTCCCCACCGCTACATTTCCACCGCATGGAGGACGAAGTGTTCCACGTGCTGGAAGGGGAACTGCGCATTCAGGTCGAACAGGGGGAACGGTGGCTCGGCCCCGGACAAACCCTGCTCGCTCCGAAGGGGGTATCTCATACCTGCCGCGTGGAGTCCTCGGAAGGGGCGCACTGGCTGGTAATAACGACCCGCGGGGACTTCGAGCGGTTCGTCCGTGCGTTGGCGCGCCCAGCTGAACAGCCAACATTGCCACCGACGGCCGGCGAGCCGACTCCCGAAGCCATTCAACAGTTGAGCGAGACGGCGCGTGCTCACGGCATCGAGATCATTGGACCACCGTTACATTAAGCGAGGTCCCTTTGGCGTCGGAACGGTGAAAGGCTGTAAGCATAAACCTGATTGCCCAACTGGTTCCCGGCGCCCAACAAGCGCTTCCATCTCACGGCGCTGCGCAACGCAGGTGAAGCGCAGGCCGTTCTGCATCAGGAAAGAGAATATGACAATAGCTAATCGAATGTTTTCGGATCGTATCGCGGATGTCCCTCGCTCCTTCATACGCGAGATCCTGAAGGTTGCACTGGACACCACTGTGATTTCCTTTGCGGGAGGTTTGCCGAACCGACAATTGTTTCCTGTTGAGGCGCTAAAAGAGGCAACGTGCAAGGTCTTCGAAACTCAAGGCAGGGATGTCCTGCAATATGCCGGATCGGAAGGGCATGCTGGACTTAGGGAATATATATCGACACGCTATAAAGAGAAAGCGAATCTGGATGTACCTGTTGACAGCATCCTGATCACCAACGGCTCGCAGCAAGGCCTGGATCTACTTGGGAAGACGATCCTGAATGACAACGACCCGGTTGTAATCGAAGAGCCTGGGTACCTTGGCGCCATTCAAGCCTTCTCGCTCTATAGGCCCAGGTTCTTGCCTGTTCCGGTTTCCCAGGAGGGAATGGATCCCGGTGCATTGAGCGCGGCATTATCCCGTAACCGTCCGAAACTGATGTACACAGTTCCGAATTTCCAGAACCCGTCGGGAATATCCTATTCCGAGCAGAACAGGAGAGAGTTGGCTAGGGTGCTTGAGGGGACCGACACATTGCTGATCGAGGACGACCCCTATGGCGAACTGAGATTCACCGGCTGCGCAAAACCTTCCTTCATGGAACTCGTGCCCCAAAACACAGTATTGCTGGGGTCGTTCTCCAAGAGCTTAGTACCCGGGTTGAGGCTCGGATGGGTTGTCGCACCATCTGAATTAATGCAGAAATTGATCACCGCAAAGCAGGCGGCAGATCTCCATACGAGCCATTTCACGCAAAGTATCGTTTGTCAGTTTCTCCGTGACAACGATGCTGATAAACACATCAGCATGATTCGAAATGTTTATGGACGGCAGTGCAGAGCAATGCTGGACAGCATGCAAAGGTATTTCCCTTCCGAAGTTACCTACACACAGCCGGAAGGAGGGATGTTCCTCTGGGCTGAATTACCGCGGAGCATGGCTGCAATAGACTTGTTCGAACTGGCGGTAAGAGACAAAGTCGTGTTTGTCCCGGGTGACCCCTTTTATGTTCGCGGCAAGAGACACAATACGTTGCGGCTCAACTTCTCGTGCTCCGATGTGGATACTATCGAGTTGGGGATTGCAAGACTCGGCAAATCAGTTCAGAAACTTATGGAAACAGTAGCAGAACCATAGCTTTGAGAGGGACGCGTGTTAAGCAAAGTAAGATGGAAATAGAATCCGTGTGATATTTAACTATTTTAAGCAGAGGAAAAAAAACATGGCCAAAGGAAGAGATGCTCAGAAAACAGAAAAGAAAAAATCTGAAAAGACGTTGAAAGAAAAGCGCAAAGAGAAAAGGGAGAAGAAATCCAAAAAGGGTATTATTTAAGGGATAATGGGGATAATGGGGACGCCCTTTATATATTTATATTTGATGTAATCTATGTGAGGAGGGCAGAATATAAAAATGCAAAGGGCGTCCCCACATTTACTTCAAAGGGCGTCCCAACACTTTACGCATTTGACCAATATTCACCTCGGGGGGAACAAGAATGCGCGGAAAGACCGCCGCGCATCTGTTAGGAGGTAAATAGATGGAAGATAAAGAACAACTGGACAAGACTTACCACTTTATCATGGAAACATTTGTTCAAAGAGGCTATGCGCCTCATTACACAGAAATAGCCGTCAGGTTCGGAGTGAAACCAGATGGAGGCAGGAAGCTTCTCCATGATTTGATCAACACACATGTAATGCCGATGTGGCTATACCCAGGGACGGACTTGATCGTCTCGTTTGCACCTTTCAACAACCTTCCGAACCAATACCGCATCTTTGTTGAGGGGCAGCAAAAATGGTTCGGGCAGTGAGGTCTTGAAGCCCTTGCGGTCTGCTGGGGTTTTCCCGGAAAGGCGGTTCAGATCTATGCGCCGTGTTTGGATTGCGGTGAGTCCATGCAAGTTGTTGTGAGGGATGGCGTCATTCAGAGTCAAGCCCCTGCCGAAATCTGTGGGTATACGGATATACCCCTGAGACAATGGGCCGAAGATTGGCCTTTTACATGAAGCCGCATCCATCTCTTCCGGTCGGAAGATCATGTGAGAAGTTGGTCGGGGTTTAGGCCAGGAACAGAGGAGGCTATTTTGAAAGTCTCGGATATGATGGCGATCATGAGCACACCACGCCACAAAGCAAAGTTCAGCGGCCAATATGTTTCCCATGCCCCGGAATACGCGCCGCTATTCTTCCAGCGGCTGAGGGAAGTAACTAAAGATGCCGCATTCTGGCGCCCAAAGGCGTAGAGGGCAAAAACGGCGGGTGACGGCGAAAAGGCTCGCCGCTCCTGAGCAGCCCGTTAGCGATAGAGGTGGTCGAGAAGTGATGATGGCCGTGCTGCTGGAAATGCCAAGCGGCGTTGGTCGGTTTGATATTGGGAGGCGCTGTGACACTGGATGAGTTCTTCACAGGGCACGATGATTCCCGCCGGATCTTCGAAATTGTTCGGGAGGCGGTCGCAGCAATCGGACCCACCGATATTCGTGTCACCAAGAGCCAAGTCGCATTCCGCCGGCGCACGGGCTTTGCCTACGTATGGATGCCTGACATGTACTTGGGCAAGGGGGACGTGCCGCTGGTTCTAACGGTAGGACTTCGGAGACGTGACGACTCTCCGCGCTGGAAGGAGATCGTCGAGCCGGCGCCCGGAAGCTTCACGCACCACCTGGAGCTACGCTCGGAATCGGATATCGATGGCAAGGTTTGCCGTTGGCTGCAGGAAGCGTGGGAGCAAGCGGCGTAGAGCAACTGGGCTGGCGTTACGGCTGGGTGAATGTATCGAGTCGGCGGGACGTAATTGGATGATGATCGATCATTGAACAAAGGTGAGCTTGTTCAGATATTTCCGGAGGTACTCATCAGTGTACAAAGGAGCCAATGAGCGCGACACCCATGTATGACTCCGTCGCTATTTTGTCATCCGAGGCGCTGGGCGGCCTGCCACCGGCACGGCTGGAAGCACGGCAGCGCCGCCTCGATAGCGTGATCATCGGCGGTCCCGCCGCACTGATCGCGATCATCGCCGGAGGGGGGCCGTTCGTCTTGTACGATGGCAAGGGGCCGCTGTGGATTCTTGTACTCGCGGCAATATGGATCGGCGGATTCGCTGCCCTGATCGCCTGGCTCTGCCTGCGTCATTTGCTCAACGCAGGCAGCCCGGACGGCTGGGTGCTGCGCGAGGATGGAGCCCATCTGCTGATCAACCTGCGCTCGCACCTCAACACGCATTTCGATCCGGCGACGCCATCTCTGCTTGTGCTGCCGCAGCGCCGTGTGCGCAGCCTGAGTGTGGTGCGTGAGCGCGGCGTGCGCACGCATGTCGGCGACTACGGCGTGATTTTCGAAAACCCGATTCGCCGTGAATTCCTTGACATTGCTTTTGACGGCGATACTGAGGCAGTAGCTGCGGCAGTGTCCGCAGAGGGAACGCGCCGGAGTAAGGGCGGTTCCCGATTCCATCACAGCGCCGTGCGCATGCTGCCGAACGGGACGCTGCGCATTGCCTGGCGCGACGAGACCAATCGGCTGCGGCCGGGTTTGGATACCCTCCGCCGGCGATTAAGCCTTCGCTATCGTTTCGCTGACGCCGAGTCGAGTGAGCAGGCGCCGCTCCGGTCACTGGACAGAGCAGGCCAAGAGTCGCGCCTGCTCGAGATGGTCTCCCGTGGCGAGCGCATGAAGGCGGTAGCGCTGGCCAAAGTGCTCTACGGCATGGACACTACCGAAGCGATGCACTTCGTTGACAGGATGCGGGGCTGAGGTCGACGATGGGTTCTTACTTTGAATGTGACGTTTCAGAGTCTGAGCCACAGGTAAGGTAAAGACGGGCGATCACGGGCCGGCCGGCTCGTGATCGGGCGGAGCGGTTTGGGCTTCCTTTTTGATCCCTGATATTAATGCAATGAGGCCTTCCTTGCTGTTGACGGCCGTTTTTTCATAGGCTCTTTTCATGTAAGTCTTCACGGAAGACTCCGAAATGCCGAGCTCAGTCGCCACTTGCTTGAATGTTTTTGATTCCAGGACAAGCTGGATGACCGCGATTTCCCGCGCCGACAGTTTTTTTTCGAACCACCTGGTGTGCTTGTTCACTATTTCGCTATCAGGCGCAGGCGTCCGTCCGGGCTGCACGGCTTCCGATGTTTTCTCCCGGGTATAAGCCGTGAAATAGAAAATCAGCACCGTGACTGTTAAAATGATATTGCCGGCGGCCAGAACGTAATCGGACGAAGAAACGGTATATGTACCGATTATCTTTCCGCAAATGATTGCCAGACAATTGGTGCCAAAACCATATCCGAAAGCCCGGATGGGGCGGTCGGCTCTTGCAAGCAGGACCACCATATACAGATCGACCAGGCCAAAGGCCGCCTGAATGGCAAACATGCTCAGGTTCATGAAGGCGAATCTCTGGATATGGTAAAAGGCGAAAGACAGCATGCACAGCAGGACGCCCATCGAAAACAGCACGTTCAGCCTTCTCATCGAGAAGAAAATGCTGATCAGAGCGGTGAAAACATAGAAAGCCAATTCTGCCCCTTCCATCCAAGCCACATCGACATAACGAGGGGCAATGGCGGCATACATCAAACCGCCGGACAAATAAAAAACATACAGAAAAGGGGCATAAAGTCTATCATTCCCATGTTTTACATTTGCTTCTGGTTTGATGGAGAAAAAAAGAACGGGGAGCAGGAAAAATGCAATGACAACAAACTTGGCGAACTCATTCGCAGGCATCTGATTCAGCAGAAAAACCAGGGTGTTTCCGGCAGCGATGCCGATGCCGGCCGACACGGCGGGCTTTGCGCAATTTTTCAGCACTATCAGGCCGCGCAATAAGACCATTGCGCCTGTCAGTCCGGTGAGAACAAGGAATATTTTGATATAGTGGGGGAAAAGCGGCGCCGCAACCGTCAAAAGAACACTACCCGCGATTGAGGCCCGCGAGGCCCAGTCGAAATACGTTGTATTCAGAAAGCGTGCGATCAAGAATAGTGAGATCGCATGCGGGATTAGAAAATAGAGCAGCAGGCCCTTGCTTATTGAGTTTAATAGAAAACCTTCCATCGGGAAGGAGATCAGCCAGAAAACGAATGCAGCCAAAGAGATTGCGCCAGTTGCCCAGCCTGCCGATGACTCAACGACCTTTGTCATATCGATCATGCGATTCAAACACTTTTTAACACAAAAGAGCCATTTCCGGAACCTACCATAAACGACGCATAACGATAATCTAGCCTCAGAGGCATGTCCACAAGAATTTGCCCGCGTGCGCTGCCAATCTCCTAATCATTTGAATACTCGTCCGAATTTCATTTGGACGACAAGCGGTCTACAACGTAGTTGCTAGGGTTGACGCCTGGACGACTTTAGCTCAATGGCTTTTTTACCGTAACCTTCCGTGTATGGATTGGCATCGCGTCTCGACACGAAATTCACAGATGGCGCGACTCTTGACTTGGAAAGGAAAAGCGAATGAAACACCTGCTGGTTTGGATGGGGATTGTACTTTTAGCGGTTCTGACTTTAACATCCTGTGGCGGCGGTGGTGGCGGCGGAGGAGTCGGAGACGATCAGTCTATACAAATCGCCGCGTTTGATAACAACAATGTTGAGCCGCTCGCTAAGCTCACAATCACCGGCACGGGTTTCGACCCGTCAGCCGATTTAACGGTTAACTTTTTCGACGCTGCTGATTTCAGTTTGGACGTTCCGGTTTTAGAGGCAACTGCGTCTTCAGTAATTGTTGCCGTGCCTCCTTATATGAATATATCTACAGGGAAATTTGAGCCAGGGACAGTCAGTGTTCGGGTGTTGCAAACCTCAATTGCAGGGAATGTAACATCCAACACGCTTACAGGACTCGACATCGGCGCTCTGCCAGACCTTACATTAACTCCCGGCGAGGTCACAGCGAATGTTGCTGCCTTCATGGAGCTTTCTCTTACGGATACAATAAACCAGCTTGCTGAACTTGATCTTTTACAGGCGGGTCAGTTCAGTACGGGAAATCTTCGCGCTCAGCTTGAGGCCAACCGGCTGCAATACGGTGAGCTGAAGGCTAAAGTGCGGAATGCAATCAATAACCCGGATCAGGCTGAACCGATCGGCATGATTAACGGCGTATCCATTTCAATTGATGAGGAAAGCCTTACGATCGCCGACCAGTTGATGGTGGCGATGATCAATGAAACGCTTGCCCAGCTTCAGGTCGGCCCTGCCGCACTTGCGCGTTCAAGCGCCGTGTTTGCGACGACGAATGTATCTTCAATCTGTCAGAGTAATCCCGATGTTTGTGGTGCCTCTGGGCAGCCACTTGTCATTGTGAAAAATTATAGAACGGGTGAAGAAACCGCTGTAGAGCAATATCACTATGCGATGGCGTTGCCGGGGGCGCGTGAACTTTTAAGTAAAGCTGCGAACTGGTTTGCAGCAACTTCAGCAACGCTCGGGGCGGTAGCTACTGTAACTGGCTTCGGCACGCCTGTTGTGGTGGTTGCCGCGGTTACCCAAGTGAATATTGAATGTATGGTGGTTAAATATGGGCTTGATGCCGCAAGGCTTTCCGCAAACAACAGTGACAAGGAGGCTGCCAAAGACTTACTGGAGGATTTCACAGGCACCCTTGAGTATATGCGCGATTCGGTGCTTTCTCCAACTATCGCGGCAATATCGGAGCATGCCGGAGTCGTTTATGATCTTTTTACCGGTTGGCAGCCTGTCGTGGAAGACCGAATTCCTGACTACTTGTCCCAGATGGAAAACTTCATTGACACTCCGGCTCCTACCGGCAATGTTATCGGGGAATGGAGCGGTGCTGTAAACAATCCGAATCTTGGCCGTGTCGGTTGCTCAGGCGGAGAGTCTTATTTTGGGCTCTCGTTGGACGAAGACGCTTTTATGGCTATCACTGGATCTTATGGCTCGGTAGCAGTATCTGGCAGTCGCACTGGAAATACGATGATGATCAACGCAAGTACGAGGTTTGGGAATAGATCCTATACGTGGACATGGGACGGCAACGACACAATCACTGGGTCTGTGGCCTACTTTTGTTGGAGTTTAGAGACCGGTCAGCTTTTAAACGAGGGGACTGGAACGTTCATCGTAACCCGTTACTAACGACGCTTTAACAATAGACGGAAACGGCGTGATCAAGGTGGTGATCCTCGATGGGGAAACCGTGCTCAGGAAGAGTCCAACTTTTCCTCAGATAGCCTGTCAACCAGCGCAGCAATATTTCTCAGTGAGGCTTCTTTGGAACCACGGATTTTTGCACGCAATTGACAGAAAAGCTCATACCTGCCAATGTCATCCACAATAACCTCCTGTTTGTTTAAGGGTTTTGTATTTGTTATCCCTTATACTATCAGGAGGTTTTTTTTATCTGCACGAAAAAAATTGTATTTTGTTACTAGGGGGAGTAGTTACTTCATACTTCGATATATAACGCCCTTTATTTCTTTATATCTGGATCGAAAGCTATATTTTGTGAAAAAAAGAGGCTCATCTATTCAACTGAAATCACATGTAAAATCGGTCGCATGTAAAAAAAATACGATTTCTGAGAATAACTGGCTTCCTTTACTGCTATGTGCTATTGATTTGTCATATATAAAAAAAACAAGATCTCAACAGTCCTTGTTCGTGTTGAAACCCGGCTTTCAGAATCGTAGCGGGTCACACGTAAATTTGGCTGAATGTAAAAATATAAAGGGCGTCCCCCTGATGTTGATTGGACTTCCTTATGAGCAAAGATATTAAATGCACGGGGCCTTGCAGGTCTCGAAGGCAATTGTTGGTAACAATCGGGGGTGTGACTGTGGGAGCGCTGGCCCTTGGTTCCGGTTTTTTGTGGCTGAGAGGCCCGGGGAAAAAGAGTGCTTACGAGCTCGGCCAGAATGTGATTGTCAAATATCAGAAGCTGTCTCGTCCAAAGATGGAGGAATTGCTCGGCGCAAATAATTACCAGCGGTGCTGCACGGCCATGTTAAGTGAATATGGTGAATTTGCAGATAGTCTTCCGACAATAAAAGGGAAGAGAAACAAAGCCACCTTCTATGCCAACGCCCCTTTCATGCTCGCTCTATATCGTACATTGCTGGATGAATTCACTCTTCCCCAAGACAGGGCTCTTGATATTTTAAATCAAATCACTTGCTTTAAGGTCCGCAAGGATTGGGAGAATCGCACCATTACCCGCTTTATTATGGCGCGTGCGGCGGAGATCGAGTTCTTCAGGAAACTGACGCTGAAGGGGTTCGAGTGGGGGGATGAGGAGGAATATGGGTGGGCTGCTGAGTTTCCTGAATCCGACGCCTATATAGCTGTCAATATGAATCGATGTGGTTTGGTCAAATGGTTCAGCCAGCAGGGAGTGCCGGAGATTGCCCCGATAGCCTGTAATGGGGATTTCGTCTGGGTGGAATTCATGACCGGTCTGGAGTTGAAAAGAACGCAAACCTTGGCACAAGGCGATCCTATCTGTGATTTCAGGTATGTGAAAAAACAAGTCCAATAGGATCGATTACTGACATGCCCTGCACGGCGCAAAAATAGAAGCACCCCGAACTCAAAGCCGGCCCGGCCAAGGGCATAAGCATCCAAACGCGGGAGGGAAGGGGGACGCCCTTTAGGGGAAGGGGGGGAAGGGGGACGCCCTTGGGGGGAAGGGGGACGCCCTTTATTTCTTTATATTTGAATCGAAAACTATAGTTCGTGGAGAAAAGAGGCTCATCTATTCAAATGAGATCACGTGTAAAATCGGTTGAATGAAAAATACGATTCTGGAAATAACTGGCCTACTTTACTGCTGTATGCTATTGGTTTTCATGTATAAAAAACTGATTTTCCAACTGCCTTTGTTCGGTGTTGAAACCCGGCTTTCAGAATCGTAGCGGGTCACACGTTATTGGGCGGAATGTAAAAATATAAAGGGCGTCCCCCTGGCCCGTCCCCCTGGCCAACGTCCCCCTGACCAATATAAAGGGCGTCCCCCTGACCAGTGGATCGCGAGGGCCATGCGCCCACTGATGCCCGGCGTTGGCCATAAGACCGAATGGTCCAGATCAACCGGAGTTTTAAATGATCATTAGAAAAGAAACGATAGCTGATATTGAGGCAATAAACGAAGTTACAATGGCTGCCTTCAGGACTCACCCAATCAGCAATCACACAGAGCAATTCATAATAAATGCATTACGTGCCGCAGATGCGCTGACAATCTCTCTTGTGGCTGAAATTGATGGGAGAATTGTCGGACATATCGCTTTTTCACCAGTAACAATTTCTGACGGGTCAACAGGTTGGTATGGCCTCGGCCCGGTTTCTGTATTTCCGGAGTACCAGAAGCAAGGCATTGGGAAGTCACTTATTAGCGAAGGATTGTCTTTGCTAAAAAAGGTTAACGGCCAAGGTTGCGCTCTTGTGGGTGATCCAAATTACTATAAGCGGTTTGGTTTCCAGAATTTTCCAGAACTTGTTCATGAAGGAGTTCCACAAGAAGTTTTTCTTGCCTTGCCGTTTACTGGGAAGACTCCACAAGGCATTGTGGTGTTTCATGAAGGGTTCTTGGCAAATGGCTAAAAACCGGCTGCTCTGGGATTCGGGCTAAAAAGCGGCCCTCACCCGTGAGCCGGAGCGTAAAGCTGCAAATGAAATATACAATCATCAATTTTATCTTAAAGTCTGGACCAAGGAAAAGCCCGGCAGCGGGTGCCTACAGCCCGCGGTTTCCAGCACCCTCTAAGGGCAGCGTTCGGCAGGAGAAATGAACGATGGTCGAAACACTTCACATAACGAGTGGCGACATCGCAGGAGGGAGTCTGGTGAAATCCGGGCTGCCCGGGGAAGTGTTCGTCTGGCACGACATACTGTATGACGGTCCCCGGTGCCCCGGTTGGCCCGACGAGGAGACCCTCAATGCCCGGGCGGTCTTTGTGGAAGAAGCCACCGCAGGCGGATTGGACAGGCGGCGCATTCTGGAGACGCTGCACAATCAGTACCGCAAGCTGGCTGAGGCAGTGGCGGACAATCATATCGTCCTGTGGTTTGATGCCTGCCTGTTTGATCAGTCCATGCTCGCACATATCCTCACGTGCCTGCTGCACCAAGGCGCCCGGGAAGTGGAGCTTCTCTGTATCGACGCATTCCCTGGAATAGAGCCATTCCACGGGCTTGGGCAGATGCAACCCGATCAATTGGCTTCCGTGTATGGTAATCGCCAGCCCGTCACCGACACCCAGTTCCGGTTTGCTGTCCGAGTGGATGAGGCCTTCGCCGTTCAAGACTCTGGCGTGTTGACCGAACTGTCTCAAGCAACCAACGCTCCATTGCCTTGGATTCCAGCAGCCGTCGCCCGATGGCTGCTGGAACGTCCCGACCCCGTCACAGGACTGGGGCGGCTTGAAGATCTCGCCCTGACGGCGATTCGTGCCGGGTGCGAGACGCCAAGCGAGATCTTCAGGTCCGTAGCTGCCGCTGATACACCTCCGCAGTTCTGGGGAGACATAACTCTCTGGGCAAAGATCAATGCGTTTGCTGAGCGTGAACCACCGTTGGTGAGGATCGACGGCCCGTCGGAAAGGCTGCCTCAATGGGAAAGCGAGGTGTCTCTCAATGACTTCACAATCAAAGCATTGCCGAACTAAGCGCGCTTACCGGTGAACTTTTTGAGGGTTAGGTTGCGGTTTCGCGATTTGACGTCCAAAGGACGACCTAAAAAAAATCTTTTCACAGGTTGAGGAACTTGGAAACAATCGTGTGCTTCCGGTGAACGTGAGTAGTAGATATTTTTTCAGTTCTGCCGACCAATAGACCACCACCATACCGGCAGGCCAACGGGCGGTGTCTGCAAAA
>QZIJ01000007.1 GCA_003598975.1 Anaerolineaceae bacterium
ACTCGTTGTCTTGGAGTCGGCCAAATCTGTGTAAATCTGTGACATCGTGCCCAAAGGGTAAATCCGTGGCTAAAGATTAAATTCGGGGTGAGTCATGTTTCGTTAGAACTCGTCTTCATCCTCTTCCCAGAGTTCATCCTCTTCATCCTCTTCATCATCCCATTCGTCCAATTCTTCTTCTTCGTTCCAGTCGTTCTCTGCGGCGGCTCCGTCGGTGGGGGAATAGGTGGCGCAACCCGTATCGGGGTCCAATTCAACAGCGGCGGCGCTGCAATAACCTTCGTCAACGAACACACAATCCATGTAATGACAGCGAATGCGGGGCATGATTATCCTCCTACAGTTGGGGTTGTCGTACGAGTCGGATGATGGAAATGACAAAGATGACAGCCATGGCAATCTGTGATGTCAGGCAGAAAGGACACAATGCTTTCAGGATGGCGAACTCCACGTAAATCAGGTACACCGTGAAGAGGAAACCTGTCAGCGCGAGGCCGAAGATGAACAGAATTGCATTTCTGCGCATGAAATCATTGCGGTTTTCCAGCAGGTGCAAGATCAGGATGGCCGCGTAACCACCCACGCCCACCAGTCCCACTGGAATTCCATAGATCTCCGAATACTTGCTGGCATTGACGGTGGAACAATCGCCGCTCCCGAGACACATGGCGTTGTTTTCCGTCAGTTTGTAAATCGTCATATAGACCGAAACGAGCAGGCCGATCACAACCATGACAATCGAGGCCTTGTAGAGCCATTTATCCATGAAAAACCTCATTGATTCAAATCAGCCAGGCTTCCACTTCCGAACTGGCAGGGCGGGATTTTACCCCAGCGGGGATGATTAGTAAAGCGTTCGCCTGTACCAGCGAAAACAGATTTCCCGAACCCTGGTGACCTGTCAAGCGGGCGATCCCCTCCTCGTTCACGACCGCGCGCAGATAGGATTCGCGTCCGTCCGACTCAATCGCCTCTGCCAACCGAACGGTGGTTCGCTGTCTCGGGCGCGGCTCCAGCCCCGACAGCTTTTCGATGGCAGGACGGACGAACACCTCGAAGGTGACAAACGCCGAGACAGGATTCCCAGGCAGACCAACGAACGGAATGCCGCGATAATCGCCAAAGGCCAAAGGTTTGCCCGGGCGCATGTTCACGCGCCAGAAATTGAGATTGCCTTTCGACTCAACCACCTCTTTGACAAAATCGAACGCGCCGACGGAGACTCCTGCCGAGGTGAGGATCAGGTCCACGGCCATATCTGCGGCGCGATCCAGCAGGGACTCGACCGCGGCGCGCTCATCCCTTGCCACGCCGAGTCGGACAGGTTCCGCGCCCGCGTCCTGTA
The DNA here is from genome assembly GCA_003598975.1 of Anaerolineaceae bacterium. GTDB lineage: Bacteria > Chloroflexota > Anaerolineae > Anaerolineales > Villigracilaceae > Denitrolinea. Next base: position 1,346 of record QZIJ01000007.1, read on the forward strand.
TCTGTACGGCCAGCGCGTACGAATTTGAGTCGTGGATTTTTCCCTCGGTGAGGGGCGCGTCCACGGGGATCAGTTCGTCGCCGCTGGAGAGGATGGCAATGCGCGGTATGTTGTAGACAGGTACATTCGCGATTCCCAGCATTGCCAGCAGGCCAAGATCTTGCGCGCGCAGGCGATGACGTTTTGCAAGCACGGTTTCTCCCGCGCGAAGGTCACTGCCGCGTGTGCGGACGTTTTCGCCCGCGTCCACTTTGCGCGTAAGCGTCACCTGCGCGGGCGCGGGGACGCCCGCGCCGCGTTCGGTGAAATCCGTCTCCTCCACGGGGATGACCGCGTCAGCGCCGGGAGGGAGGGGCGCTCCGGTCATAATCCGCGCGGCCTCGTGGGGCCCGAGAGAACGCGTCGGCGCCGCGCCCGCCGCAACATCGGCGACCACGCGCAAGGTCACGCGCGAGGCGGATGTGTCCTGCGAGCGGAGGGCGAATCCGTCCATCGAAGAATTGTCAAAGGAGGGGAGGTCAGCCGCGGCGCGGATGTCCTTGGCAAGGACGCGCCGCGTGGCATGCTCGAGCGGGAACTTCGTCTGCCCGACGGTTTGGACTTTTTGAAGGATGCGTTCCTGTGCTTCGCGCACACTGAGCAGGTTCATGGGGTTTGGAAGTCGGCGGCATTATACTCCGAAACGTGTATAATTGCGCCCGGAGGTTTACGCATGGAAATTACCTGGTATGGGCAATCCTGTTTTCGACTCACCGAGCGCGGCATGGCCACGGTGGTGACCGACCCGTTTGACCACAAGGCCATCGGTTACAGTCCGCTGAAATTGAAAGCGGACATTGTGACGGTGAGCCACGACGCGCCGGGACACAACAACACCGACGCGGTGAAGGGATCCTCACACGTTATTGACGGGCCGGGCGAGTTTGAGATCGGCGGCGTTTTCATCACAGGCGTGCAGACGGACGCGGCTGGTAAAAAGGCCAAAGGCGCACTGCGGAACACGCTTTATGTCTTTGATTATGATGGCATTACGGTGGCGCATTTGGGTGACCTGAAAAACGTCCCATCGCAGGCGGAGGTGGAGGCGCTCGGCACGGTGAACGTGGCCCTTGTCCCTGTGGGCGGAGGCGGTGGGTTGAATGCGGCCAAGGCTGCAGAGGTTATCAGCCTGCTCGAGCCCAATTTGGTCGTGCCGATGCACTATGCCACGCCAGAAGCGAAGGTCCAACTCGATTCGCTCAACAAATTTTTGAAGGAAATGGGACTGGGCGCGAATGCTGTGGAGAAGCAGGCCACTCTCAAGGTGACTCGCTCGAGCCTGCCCGAAGAGACGAAAGTGATCGCGCTCGAATATCAGCGCGAGTAATTTCGAGCGTCGCCCAGGACGGAGGGGCGTTCTTTACCCTGCAGTCGAAGGACGGGTATCTGGGAATGACCGTTAGGAGCTGAAGTGCCTGTTAAAGTTTTAATGACATGGGATATTTCCCCGGAGCGCGAGCAGGAATATTTCGAATTCGTCATCGGCGAATTTGTGCCGGGCGTCCAGCGCATGGGGTTGCAACCCATCGAAGCCTGGGCTACCATCTACGGCAACCATCCGCAAATTCAAGTCAGCCTGATGGCTGAGGATGCGTCCATGGCGCGGCGCGCCCTCAGTTCACCCGAGTGGCTCCGAATTTCCGAGCAGTTGTTTGCGTTTGTCAAAAATTACTCTCATAAAGTTGTCCCTGCTCGCGGCGGGTTTCAGTTTTGATCTGGTAGAGCGAGAGAATATCTCGCTCTACTCTTAAGATGCCCCAATTCTTTTTACTTTCCATCATCGAAGGTCTCGCGGCGCTGGCTGCATTGCTGGTGATTCCCAGCGAGGGACTCTCGCTGGCGCGGCTGGCCTTGTTCGCGGCCATTCTGATTCCCCTGCTTGCTTCCATCTGGGCATTCATTCGTTCTTTGAATGAGGATTGGCGCGCCCGCGTCACCGCCGCGTTGACCGCCCGCCCCGACCTTTCGCGCGCCCTCGCGTTTGCCTCCTCGCTTCTCTTCCTGACGTTTGCCGCGCTCCTGTTTCTCCTGCGCTACTACAACCCCGAAGCGACCGCCTCCTACTACGTCCGCGCCCGCCCCGTATTGACCTACCTTCTGCTCCTCGCCGCACAATTCTCCATCTTTATTGCCATCCTCCGCAATGGACTGCACCTCGACACGCTAAAGACTCGCGGTCCCGTTTTTAGATCCACTGGCATTATTTTTGCCTTCTTCATCCTCCTCTGGTTTGTTGTTATTTTCACGGGTCTTGGTATCACCAAAGATACCAGTTATTGGGGCGAGCCTGGCGTTCCCATCCTCGGCTGGCAACTTCTCCTCGCCCTCCTTGCAAGCGGCGTTTTTACGTTTTTAGTTTTACGTTTTTCATTCTCATCTCGTGCCGACATTGTTATTGCATTTCTTGTTTGGCTTCTCGCCTTTGCGTTGTGGATGAACGTCCCGCTGACCAGCCTTCGCAATAGTTTTTACGCGCCCATCACGCCGCCGTACACCCAGCCCTTCCCTGCCTCCGACGCGGCCTATTACGATTCAGACGCGCAGAACTTGTTGATGGGGAATGGATTTGTCCATTCGATTCCCACGCGCCCGTTGTTCATATTATTCCTCGCAGGTCTTCACGCCCTGCTTGGACAGGAATACGCCCGCCTCGTTTTCGGGCAGACTCTGGTCTTTGCGCTTCTGCCCGTTGCGTTGTACTTCCTCGGCAAACAACTCCACAGCCGCGCCGCGGGTCTGACGGTGTCCCTGCTTGCCATCTTCCGCGAATTGACCAGTCTCTGGGTGGCATCGGACGCGCGCGTCAGCAACACCAAGATGCTCCTGTCCGAATTCGTCACCACGCTGGTGATGATTGCCTACCTGCTCCTCATCCTTCGTTGGTTCCGCGAAAAGCGCAATGGACTCCTGCTGGCGTTTGTCTCTGGCGGCGTGCTTGGCCTGCAACTCCTTCTGCGGACGCAATCCGCCTTCCTCGCGCCTGGAATTTTGTTCATCGCGTTCTTCGTTCTCTGGCCGAATTGGAAACGGTGGCTTGGACAGTCTGCTATTTTCGCGTTCGGACTCATCCTTGCCATTTCTCCCTGGGTGGCGCGCAACTATATCACCACCGGGCACGCTTCACTCGATGACCCAATCCAGATCAAGGCTGTCGCCAGCATGTATAGCGGCGGGACACCCACCTCCAACTTTCCACTGTTCGAGGGACAGACGCCCGATGAGATCGGCAATTTCGTCGTCGGCATTATTCTGGAAAAACCAGGTTACGTGGCGGGATTCGTTGCCAATCAATTCTTTACCAATACGATTGACACGCTCCTCGTCCTGCCCATCTTCGCGCGTTATGATGGACTGTCTGCGCCGATTTATCTGTACTGGTATGAATGGGATGGGCGACTCTCTACCGCGAATATCATCCTGTTCATCGTCTACCTGGTGGTCATTGCCATCGGAATTGCCGCGGCCTGGAAACGCCTGCGCTGGGCCTCACTGCTTCCTCTGGCCTTTTTCATTTTCTACAATTTTTCCACCAGCCTGGCGCGTTATTCTGGCTGGCGATACATCTTTCCCGTGGACTGGGTTGGTTATTTCTATTTTGCGCTTGGCATGGCAGAGTTGTTTTTGATCGTGGCTGCATTGCTTGGAAGGAGTGCACAAGTAGACACGGATACAGGTAAACAGGTTAACGCATCGTTCGCCACTCATTACTCGCCAAAATCTTTCATCTTTCATCTTTCATCTTTCATCTTTCTTTTCCTCTTCCTCGGCAGTCTCCCGTTGATCGCGGAATCCAACATCCCGCAGAAGCCCATTCTTTGCGCGGACCCGATCCTCGATTGCTTCCCCGCGGGCGGAGTGGACGAGGCACAGGTGATGAAGTTCCTTGGTCAGCCGCGCGCACGCCTGTTGACGGGACGCGTCTTCTATCCTCGTTATTTCTCCAGAAATGACGGACTTGCCTCCACCAATCCCGCGCCCGCCTTTGCCCCGCGCGATTTTCCACGCATGGGCTTTCTCTTGCTCAAGGACAGCTACATTGAGCAAATTATCCTGCCTATGAGAGGCTCGCGTCCTTTCCCACATGCCGTCGACGCAGTCGTTGTGGGTTGCTGGGGCGATACTTACCTTGAGGCCCGCTTTGTTCTCTTTCCAGCGACGGGAGAAATATTCATGAACGGCTCGCTTGATGCCTCTTGTGAAACTCCGTAGCCATTCTCCATCCTCCCCCTCAATGATTCCCATTTCACCCAAACTCCTCCGCTGGTATCGCCGTCATGGACGCACCCTCCCCTGGCGTGGACATCCCGACGCGTACGCAGTCTGGGTCTCAGAGATCATGCTCCAGCAGACGCGCGTCGAGGCGGTCATCCCGTACTTCGAGCGCTGGATGGATCGCTTCCCATCCGTGCGTCACTTGGCGGAAGCCTCCGAACAGGATGTGTTGAATCTCTGGGAGGGACTCGGCTACTACTCCCGCGCCCGCAACCTGCATAAAGCCGCGCAAGTCATCGTGGGCGAATTTGACGGGCAACTCCCGCACTCCGTGGACGCGCTCCGCAAACTCCCAGGCATCGGACGCTACACCGCCGCGGCCATCGCTTCGATGGCGTTTGGCCTCGATGAGCCGACTCTCGACGGCAACATCCGCCGCGTATACGCGCGTTTGTTCAATGTGGACATCCCCGCCGACTCGACCGAGGGCGAAAAACTCCTCTGGAGCCTGGCCGCAGACAATCTGCCAAAAGGCAAGGCGGGCGATTACAACCAGGCCCTCATGGACCTGGGCGCGACCATTTGCCTGCCGAAGAACCCGCATTGCGAAAACTGTCCGCTCGAAAAAAATTGCCAGGCGCGCGAACTTGGCGTGCAGGAAGCGCGTCCTGTGCTGAAGCCAAAAGCCGAGGTTCCTCATCACATCCACGTCGCGGCGGTGATTCTTCAACACGGACGCGTCCTGCTGGCGAAACGTCCCTCGCGCGGCCTGCTCGGTGGCATGTGGGAATTCCCGAATGGGCGCGTCGAAGCGAATCCCGCGCGGGGGTTGCCCAAAGCCATTAAATCAGGATACAGCCTCGATGTCTGCGCGGGCGAAGCGCTGGGAGTCGTTAATCACGCCTACACCCACTTCCGTGTTACCGTCCACGCGTTTCGTTGCAAATTGTTAAAACCAATTCGCGAAAATTCGCGGCAGGAAACAAAGTGGCTGAAGACTTCCGAACTCGATGACTACCCCATGGGAAAAGTGGACCGCCAAATCGCACAAAAAATCAAGATCATCCGTGAAAATCCGTGAAATCCAATCAGCGTACAGGAACTCCATGACCATCACCCTCCTCTTCGACCTCGACGAAACACTGCTCGATACCAACCTCACCGCGTTCGTGCAGACCTATTTTCAAAAACTGGCCGCGCATCTCGCGCCGCATGTCCCGCCTGAAACTTTGCTCAAATACCTGATGCTCGGTACGCGGCAAATGATGGCGAGTGAAGACCCTTCGCACACGTTGCGCGAAGTCTTTGATGGAAATTTCTATCCGCATTTCGATGTGGATCGCGAATCCATTGCGCCTGTCATCGAAGATTTTTACGATAACGTTTTTCCCACCATCCGTGAAGTGACCAAGCCCATCCCTGGTGTGGTGGAATTTATCGAGTGGGCGTTCGGCGCGGGACATCGCGTCGTCATCGCCACCAGCCCCTATTTTCCGCGCAAGGCCACCTATCATCGCCTGCGCTGGGCTGGTTTGCCGCCCGAAAAATATCCCTTTGCACTCATCTCCACCTACGACGATTTTCATTTCACCAAGCCGCACGTCGCGTATTTTGCTGAAGTCCTCGCGCGCCTCGGCTGGCCTGATGAACCCATCCTCATGGTTGGCAACGATGTAGAGCAGGATTTGATTCCCGCTTCGACTCTCGGACTCGCCACCTACCACGCTGTGGACGTGACTCCGTCCGCAAACGGATTCAATGCCACGGGCCGCGGCCGTCTCGCCGAACTGCGCGCCTGGCTTGAGCAGACGGATCCCGCGACGCTCATGCCGTCCTATTCCTCTTCGGCCTCTCTGCTCGCTATTTTGCGATCCACCCCCGCCGCGCTGACGAGTCTTCTCGCGTCAGAAGCGCTAACGTCGCGTCCCTCCGCAGATGAGTGGTCAGTCACCGAGATTCTCTGTCACATGCGTGATGTGGAGCAGGAAGTGGACATTCCCCGCATCCAGACCATTCTCAACGAAGATGAACCGTTCATCCCTGCGCAACTCCCCGACGAGTGGGCGAAGACACGCGAATATAACAAGCAAGACGGCTTGTCTGCTTTGCGCGATTTCACCACAGCGCGGATTCAGACGCTGGAAATGCTCGGGAACCTCGCGCCCGCCCAATGGTCCAGAAAGGCGCGGCACGCCATCTTCGGCCCGACCACATTGCGGGAGTTGGTCGGATTCAACGCCGAGCACGACCGTCTGCATATCCAGCAGGTGTGGAAGAATCTCCACTCATAGTCCATTAATCCAACTGCGTATCGCATTTCACGTCGTTGTGTTATAGCATCCTGAATCCTGTAGAACGAGTTGCCAACTTGTTCTACTTTTTTATCGAGGAGTATTATGAGAAAACGCGTGGTTGTGACGGGGTTGGGCTGTGTCAGTCCCGTTGGAAATACTGTTGCAGAAACGTGGAGCGCCCTGATCGCAGGCAAGTCAGGTGCGGCGCCGATCACTCATTTTGACGCCAGCCGTCATAAGACCAGATTTGCTGCCGAAGTGAAAGGCTTCGATGGTGCGGCGATGTTTGGCGCGCGTGAGGCGCGCAAGATGGATCGCTTTGCTCAATTTGCCACTGCGGCCACGCTCGAGGCGCTCGCACAGGCCCAATTCAGCATTGACGAGTCCAACCGCGACCGTGTGGGCGTTTTGATCGGTTCAGGGATTGGCGGCATCATCACTTTGCTGGAGGAAACAGAGACCCTGCGCGAGCGCGGTCCTGACCGCGTCAGCCCGTTCCTGATCCCGATGATGATCTCGGACAGCGCGGCAGGGATGATCGCCATCCGCGTCGGCGCACGCGGCCCGAACATGTCGCTTGCCACCGCCTGTGCCACGGGGACAAATGCTGTCGGGGAGGCCGCCGAAATGATTCGACGCGGCGCGGCCGATGTGATGATCGCGGGCGCGGCCGAGGCGGCCATCGTGCCGATTGCGATGGCGGGGATGAACGTGATGGGAGCACTGTCCACGCGCAACGACGATCCTGTGCGCGCTTCACGTCCCTTCGATAAAAATCGCGATGGATTCCTGATGGGGGAGGGCGGCGCGATCCTGATTCTTGAGTCGCTCGAACATGCCCAGACGCGCGGCGCGGACATTCTTTGCGAGTTTAGTGGTTATGGCACCTCGGATGACGCGCATCACATCTCGGCTCCCGCCGAAGATGGCGCGGGCGCGGCCTTGTCCATGCGGCTCGCGTTGGAAAACGCGGGACTTGGCGTGACCGACATCGGTTACATCAATGCGCATGGAACATCCACCACGTTGAACGACAAGGGCGAAACTGCCGCCATCAAGACTGTCTTCGGCGAACAGGCTTATAAAATACCCGTCTCGTCCACCAAATCCATGACGGGACATCTGCTCGGCGCGTCTGGCACACTGGAGGCGGTGGTGTGTACGCAGGTCATCTGTGAGAACATCCTGCCGCCTACCATCAATTATGAGACGCCCGATCCCGCCTGCGATTTGAATTACGTCCCCAACCAAGCGCGTCCCGCCCAGCCGAAGCATGTCATGTCCAATTCGTTTGGTTTTGGCGGACACAACGCGACTTTGATCCTGAGTCGAATCGAGTAAAAAATTCTGCCACGAATTGCGCGAATGTGCGCGAATTTTCAAGAGCTCGTGATAATTCGTGAAATTTGTGGCAAGAAACCCTGAGGTATCCATGCCTTATGCCCACATCACTGGCTGGGGGATGTCTGTCCCCGAGCCTGTGTTGACCAATGACGACCTTGCCAAGATCGTTGACACCAACGATGCCTGGATTCGCGAGCGGACGGGGATTCGCGAACGGCGCATCGCGCGCGCGACCGATTTCCCATCCACGCTTGGGACGAGCGCCGCGCTCAAAGCCTTGTCGGTGGCGAATCTCAAGCCCACCGACCTTGATCTCATCATCTGCTCCACTTCCACTCCTGAACACCTTTTTCCCGCCACGGCCTGTCTCATTCAAGATCAACTTGGTGCGACCAAGGCGGGTGCGTTTGACCTGCTGGCCGCCTGCACTGGATTTATTTATGCGATAAATATGGCTGCACAGTCCATTCGGAGCGGGGCCATCAAGAACGCACTGGTCATCGGCACAGAGACGCTCTCGCGTTTCGTCAATTGGGAGGATCGCAACACCTGCATCCTCTTCGGCGACGGTGCAGGCGCGTTTGTCCTGCAGGCCAGTGAAAAACCTGGCGGCATTCTCTCGGCTGTGATGCATTCCGACGGCTCGGGTGGCGACTTGCTCACCCTGCCCGCGGGTGGGAGTCGCCATCCCGCCACCGAGGCCACCATTCGCGAAGGCCAGCATTACATTTACATGGATGGCAGGGAAGTCTTCCGCTTTGCCACCAAGGTAATGGTGCAGTCCACTGAGGAGGCGTTGAAAGCCGCAGGATTGACCAAAGATGATTTAAAAGTCATCATCCCGCACCAGGCGAATTTCCGCATCATAGACGCGGCGGCGCGCGGGCTCAAACTCCCGATCGATCGCTTTGTCATCAACGTGGAACGGTATGGGAACACATCCACCGCATCCATCCCGATTGCCACCGTGGAAGCGGTCGAAAAGGGACGCCTCCAGGCTGGGGATAAAGTTGTCTTCGTCGGTTTCGGCGCGGGACTCACCTGGGGCGCGCTCGTCGCCGAGTGGATGGGTCCATTACCCTCCCCGCGCAAGGTCAATATGGGACGTTACCGCTTGTGGGGACGCGTCCGCTCGATCCTGCATCGTATCGAGCGCTTCCTCGAAGGTCTTATCTGGGGACGGCGCGCGTAGATCGAGAGAACCCCGTTTTCCGCAAGGAAAACGGGGTTCCGTTTCATAGTCAGAACTCTCCGAATGTGGTACATTTGGCCATAACATCAAGCAAGGAGTTGATATGTTTAGAAGCTTTGGCTTACCAGAAATCCTGATTCTGCTCGTCATCGTTCTGATTCTCTTTGGCCCGGGGCGCATCGGCAAGATCGCCGGTGAACTTGGCCAGGGCATCAAGAATTTCCGCGATGGCATTGGCGGTAAAAAGGATGAACAATCCGAGGAACCGCCACAATCCCCACAATCGAAAGAGTAATACAAAAAGCAGGTTTCGTGAAGAAACCTGCTTTTTTTTGTTCTATCGTTCCCAGTTCATGAACATTTGCAGCACCCCGAGATTCATTTCGAAATCAGTGTCGCGGTGATTGCTCAGTTCCAGGTCCACTGCGGCCGCGCCCATGGAGACGGCGAAATCGGCCAGCGTGCCGGTATACAGACAACCCGTATCGAGGGGCGGATAAGGATAGGTGGTGATTTTTGCGATTTCCTTTGCCAGCCGAATGGAATCTTTGTCCCATGGCGTGCCGCCGGGGAAGACTCCCAACGCGGCGCTGTGATAACTGATGAGCGCGTCGATCTGATGTCTTTCGATGAATTTCATCAGCGCGCGCGTTTCCGATTCTGAGCCGGGCGATTCGCCGCCAGTGACGGGGGGATCCTTCCAACAGCCGTTTCGATCCCAGTCCGCCTGCCAATTAACGGGGAAATTGCGGTTCAAATCCACGCCGCGGTCGTTGGCGCGGCCGTTTCTATCGTGGCCGCGCGCATCGCCATCGGGATTCAGATTGCGCAGGATGTAAAGCGTCAGATCGTCGGGAATCTCCTCGGGATGCGCGTCGAGATACGTGATCAGTTCGTCGGCGAGGGCGATGGTGTTCCATTCATACCCGCCATGAATGCCTGCCACGATCATGCGCTGGCGTTCTCCCTTCCCAAACGTGAACACCTCGATGGGACGTCCCGAAACAGACAGCCCGATGATGGTAGCGCGCCGTCCCGACGCGAGTAGAAAAGGCGTGGGCGTGACTCCTTCGATGGGAGTTGCGAGCGGGTTGCGCGTGATGGTCGGCAGGTAATAGAGAGTTGGCGGCGCGGTGTAGATCAGATCGACACCGGGCATCTCGACGGGTGTCGGGACGTCCGCGGCCTGTACCGTCCTTTGACTGGCGCGGAAAAGCACGATACCCAATACGGCCAACAGACTGACGATATTGACTCCCCAGATGACCGCGACGATTTGCGAGGCGCGTCGGCGCGGCATTACTTGTTCCCCTCGGCGGCGAGTCTCAGCCAGTTCAAGGCCATGTTGACCGCCCAGCGCGGCGAATAGTTCGGCGGGCCGCCGTAAGTGAGCCGACGCGACTTTTCATCGTCGGGAAGGATGAGGTAGAGTTCGATGACCTGTTCGGATTCGCGGCGGAACAACGCCACGCCGAGCGCGGCTTTTGCACCGCTTCTCTCGCGGACCTGGCGCGTGCGCGCGGCCAACTCGCCAGGCTGGAGCGCCGCCGATTCGACCGTCAGCAGGTTGGGGGGCTGGGCGGCCGATAGTGCGCGCGCCAGCCGTCCGTCCAGGCCTGATTCGAGCGCCGCGAGATTCCATCCGCGCGACGCGGCCGCGTCGAATGAGACTTTCTCCAGCGTATCTTCATCCACACCGAAGACGGCGTTCCCCAGCCGTTCGCGAACGACGGTCTCAACTTCCGCGATGAGACGATCCGCCTCGGCCTCGCTTTGGGCTTTGGCCGTGATGCGGACGTCTACCACGCCCGCATGCGCGGCCAGACCGACGGTGGGGTTGGTGAGGGTTTCGAGTTCGCCAATTTTTTCATCAATCATGCCCTCGCCAAGACCCGAGGTGTGCAGCAGGCGGACTTTGATGATATCGCGCAGATCGAAATGTTTTTGCAGGTAGGGGACAACCGAATTGTGGAAAAGATACTCCATCTCCTGCGGCACGCCGGGCAGGGAGATGATGGCTTGACCCCCCTCGTCCCTTCGAGACACTTCTCCCAAATCCGTAGAATTTGGGAGAAGACGGAGGGGGGACTCCACAATGAAAGCGGGCGCCGTGCCGACGGGGTTTTGAATGGCGATGGCGCCGCGCGGTACGACCGCCTGCCGTTTCTGGTTTTCGCCGGGCGTGCGGCCATAGCGCGCAATGACGGCTTTCACCTGCTCCCAGAGTTCTTCGCAAAATTCGGTCTCCACGCCTGCGGCACGGGCGACTGCCTCGCGCGTCGGGTCGTCCACGGTGGGGCCGAGTCCGCCCGTGGTGATGACGATATCCGCGCGGCACAGGGAATCCTGAATGGCCTCCGCGATGCGCTGCACGTTGTCCCCGATGGTGATGGTGCGGAAAAGGTCCACGCCCAGACCGCGCAGCGCGCGCGCCAGGAAGCGGGTATTGGTATCCACAATTTCACCGAGCAATATCTCGGTGCCGATGGTGATGATTTCAGCAGAGGGCATGATCGTTACGGATAAATGGGTGCAAAATCCAACCCGTGGACTTGGTAAATGACGACATTCGGTGTGGCGCAGTCACCGAGTGAGGAACAGGTGAGCGTACCGCTTAATCCCTGATAACCTTTGGTCGAATACAACGCGGCCAGCAGTGTCTGGCGCGTAATGTAAATATCCCTGCCTGTGGTTTTGGCCGATGCTTCGATGGCTCGGAAGAGCATCATGGCCGCATCGTAGGCCTGCGCGGCATAGACGGCAATCGGTTTTTCGCCATAACGGGCTTCGTACTTTTCGTAAAAGGATGGCTCGATCTTGATCACCGAAGGGCCAGAAATGTACATGCCTTGTGAAAAGCCCGTTGTTTGGGACACAAAATCACTGCTGAGGAGTCCATCCGAACTGATTAGCGCGGCGTTTTCAAGCCCCGCCGCGGCGGCCTGCTTTGTTATAGCAACCCCGTCAACGGTATAGAGCGGATAGTACAAAACTTCAGGGTTGAAGAGCAGAATATGATTTAGGGCGCCCTGCGGGTTGGTCCCGCTTTCGAGATGGTAACTCGCCACACATTTGCCGCCCAATGCGCTGAAAACGGCGCAGGCCTCCCTTTGCAACTCTTCCGAATAGGGCGTGCCATCGTGGATGGCCGCCATGGTACGTGCGCCGAGGGCGATATAGGCGAATTCCGCCACCATTTTCGCCTGGCTCTTGTCATTCTGGATCGTCCGCAGGAAGCCCGCCTGGTGACTCTCCTCGGAAGTGAGCGAAGCCGCCGAACTGGACGGGGAGATCATCACCAGCCCCGCATCGGTCAGGACTTTTGCGGCTGTTTCGGAGGCGCTCGAGCAGGTTGCCCCGATCACCCCCAGCACATCGGGGTTTTGCGCCAAACGTTCCGCCGCGGCCTGACCGCCCTCCGCAGAGCACAAGTCATCCTCCTGCACGAGTACGACAGGGTGATTCAACACTTTCCCGCCGTGATCCGCGATGGCGAGTTCCACGCCGCGCAGGGCATCGATCCCGTAGGGCGCGTCGGGACCGCTCAAGGTCAATTCTACGGCAATGACGATGGGTTCCCCTGAACCGATCGTCACACAAGTGCGCGCGTCGGAGCAGTCAAATTTTTGTCCACAGGAAGATAATAGCAGGCTGACCAGCAAGGCAAGCAGGGCAATGCGTTTCATGCTTCACTCCTTATTACACGACATTGTACTCTTGAATCAACCTGTCTTCCTCAAACCTTGCAAGATCGAGAGCCGAAACATCTACTGTCTTGAACGTACCGTCCAGAATAAACTCGGTCATCAATTTTCCAGCAACGGGTCCGTGCATGAAACCGTGTCCCGAGAAACCCGCCACCACAGTAAAACCGTCCACGGGAGTCTTCCCGAAAATGGGATGCGCGTCGGGCGTCACCTCGTAGAGTCCCGCCCAGTGCGAGACGCGCCCCGCCCGCTCCAGCATCGGCAGGCGCGCCGCGGCCGCCTCCATGTTCGTCAGTTCGAAATCCTCGTCCACGTTCTGGTCGAAGCCAGGCTTTTCGTTTGGGTTGGACATGCCAACCAGCAGGCCATCGCCCTCGCGATGGAAATACAACGATTGGGCAAAGTCAATGACGAACGGAAAATCCGCGGGGATCTCTGGCATGGCGGTGGTGGTGAACATCTGTCTGCGGACGGGTGTGATGGGAATATGGACTCCCGCCATCTGGCCGACGACTCCCGCCCACGGCCCCGCGGCGTTGATGACCGCCCGCGTCTTGATGGACCCCGCGGCGGTCTCCACCTCTTCCACCTTTCCTCCGCTGACGCGTATCCCCATCACCTCCGCGCTGGGGATGGCTTTCGCTCCCAATTTTTGTGCGGCGCTAATGTAACCCATCACCACACTGTTGGGGTCTACCAGCCCGTCCTTCTGGTTGAATGTGCCTGCCAGCGCGTCGGCGAACTTCATCTGCGGCATCCGCGCCCGCACTTCGTCTCCGCTTAACAATTGTGTTTGCACCCCCAGTCTGTTCTGTAATTTCACGTTATGCTCGAACGCGGCCTTGTCTTTTTCATTCGTCGCCACGAGGAGATAACCGCATTGGCGATAATTCACGTTCTGCCCGATCTCATCTTTGAACCGTTCGATCATCGGCAGGCTTTCCAGTGAGAGACGTACATTGATCTCCGTGGAGAATTGATAGCGCACGCCGCCCGCGCAGCGTCCCGTGGCGCCCGTCCCGAAGAATTCCTCCTTCTCGAGCAGGACCACGTTCTTCGTCCCGCGTGAGGCGAGGTGATAGAGAGCGCTGGTGCCCATCACGCCGCCCCCGATGATGACAATGTCTGCAGTCTTTGGTAGTTCCATGTTTCCTCTTAGAAATCCACGTTGGTTCCCAATCCCATTTTTTGCGCGTTCTTCAGGGCCAGTTGTGCGGCCATGGCATCCTGCACGGCGATACCAACGGATTTGAAATAGGTGATCTCGCTTTCCGATTCCCTGCCCGCTTTTCGCCCAAGCACGATCTCGCCCAACTCCGCGTAAATGTGATTCTCGCTGATCAGCCCTGCCTGGAGCGGTCTGACGAGGTCACCTGTTTCGGCGAGGGTGGCGGAGATCGAGTCCACCACAACGCGGGCGCGGGCAACGGTCTCGGCGGGCACTTCCTGCATCTCTGGCGTGTACGAACCGATGGCGCTGACGTGCGCGCCCGATTTCAGATTCGCATCCGCGAAGACGGGACTGGTGGACGTGGTCGCCGTGCAGACGATATCCGCTTCGCGTGCCGCCTGCGCGGGGTTCTCCGCCACGCGCAGATTCTTCGGGACGGGGCCACGTCCCGCCATCTCCGTGGCAAATTTCTGCGCCAATTCCATGTTCGTATCATACACCCAGACGCGTTCGATCTTTCGGACGGTGCAGGCCGCCTCCACTTGGGTGCGTCCCTGCGCTCCCGCCCCGAAGATGGCAACCGTTTTGCTGTCTTTGCGCGCCAGCAGGTCAATGGCCGCGCCGCTCCCCGCGCCTGTGCGGATGGCCGTCAGCGAACTGCCTTCGAGCAGGGCGAGCGCACGTCCCGTGTCTGCCTCGAGGACGAGTACCGCGGCCTGGATGAGGGCCAGTCCGCGTTTTGAATTTTCGGGAAAGATCGAGACGATCTTGATGGCCAGCGCTTCGTCGGTGTCTGCCTGAACGTAGGCGGGCATGAAGAGAGTCAACCCCTCGTGCGGTGGGACGGGGAGACGCGTCCGAAGCGGCGCGGCCGCCCTCCCGTCGGAGAGGGAGGCGTAGGCGCTTTTCATCGCCTCGATGGCTTCGTTCATCGGAAGGGCTTTGCGAACATCGTCGGCTGTCAGTATCAGCATTGTCTCTCCTGACAACAAAAACGCAGAGGCCGGGAGTCCTCTGCGTTTGGGATGCGGTTTCCTGGCCTATTCCATGCCGAGGTATGCTTTTTGGACCGTCGGATTGTCCTTGAGATTTTGGGCGGTATCGCTGATGACGATCTCGCCTGTTTGCAGAACGTAGCCGCGGTGAGCGATGGAAAGCGCCATGAGGGCGTTCTGCTCCACCAGCAGGATGGTAACGCCTGTCTTGTTGATCTGTTCGATAGTCTCGAAGATCAGTTCCACAAGGACGGGAGCAAGACCCATGGAGGGTTCGTCCATCAACAGGAGGCGGGGGTCGGCCATGAGGGCGCGCCCGGTGGCAAGCATCTGCTGTTCACCACCTGAGAGCGTCCCCGCCAATTGGGAGCGGCGTTCTTTCAGGCGCGGGAACAGGTTGAATACCCGCTCCATGTTGTTTCCCATATCCTGCTTGTTGGAGAGGCTGTAGGCGCCCATTTCCAGGTTTTCTGTCACGGTTAGGCGGGCGAAGACGCCGCGTCCCTCGGGGACCATGGAGATGCCCTTGTAGACGATCTCGTGTGCCTTGTATTTCAGGAGGCTCTCGTCTTCATAAGTGATGTCGCCTTCACGCGGTTTGAGCAGGCCAGAGATGGTCCGCAGGGTAGTGGTCTTACCGGCGCCATTTCCGCCGATGAGGGTGACGATCTCGCCTTTTTCAATGGTGATGTTGATGCCTTTGAGGGCGTGGATGTTGCCGTAGTAGGTATGTGCGTTTTCAACAGTGAGCATGGACATCTCTGCTACCCTGCCTTCTTTGAATGACGCTCGTGAGCCGTGGCCATGCCTTCCGTCGCGGCGCCGCGTCCGAGGTAGGCTTCGATCACGCGCGGGTTACTCTGGATCTCTTTCGGCGTGCCTTCGGCGATCTTTTCACCGTAGTCGAGAACAGTGATCTGTTCGGAGATGCCCATTACCACGCGCATGTGGTGCTCGATGAGCAGGATGGTGATGCCGATTTCGTCGCGCAAGCGACGGATGAAGGCGGTCAGATCTTCGCTTTCGCGGGGGTTCATGCCTGCGGATGGCTCATCGAGCAGGAGGAGTTTGGGTTTGGTGGCAAGGGCACGGGCGATCTCGAGACGGCGTTGCGCACCGTAGGGCAGGTTGCGCGCCAATAAATCGCCTTGACCTTTCAAGCCCACAAAGTCCAACAGCCTCTGTGCTTCGTCGAGGGCCATCTTTTCCTCTTTTCGTACGCGAGGTGTGCCCAGGACGGCGCTGAGCCAGCTTGAATTGAGGAAGATATGCTGACCAACCAGAATGTTTTCAAGGGCGGTCATTTCGGCAAAGAGGCGGATGTTCTGGTAGGTACGCGAGATGCCGAGACGCGAAATCTGGTCTGGGCGGAGACGCTGGATGGGCATGCCTTCGAAGGCGATCTCGCCCTCATCCGCCTTGCCGAAGCCAGTGATACAGTTGAAGAAGGTGGTTTTGCCTGCGCCGTTAGGACCGATGATGGAAACGATGGACTTGTCGGGGATTTCAAAGTCTACGGTGTTGACGGCCACGAGGCCACCGAAGCGTTTGGTCACTTTTTTTGCGGTAAGTATGGGTGCCATGGTGACCTCTTTATAACTCGGCTTCTGTGCTGGCTTCAACATGATGCAGTTCCCGCTTTGCGGCCTGGGATGGCCACAGGCCTTCTGGTTTGGACAGCATCATGATGATCAATGTCATGCCATACAACAAATAGCGGAATTCGGAGACTTCGCGCAGGAGTTCGGGCAGACCGATCAGGGCAATGGCTCCCACGATTACGCCGGGGATGCTCCCCATGCCTCCCACGATGATGAGGGACACCACATTAATGGACACGATTAGTTGCATACTGCTGGCAAAGATGGAGCCGATCAGGGTAGCGAAGATCGCGCCTCCCAATCCAGCCATGGCCGCACCGAGCATGTAGGCCAGCAATTTGGTCTGGATGAGGTTGACGCCCAGCGCTTCGGCCACATCCTCGTCCTCGCGGATGGCCATCCATGCGCGGCCGAGTCGAGATTCGCGCAATCGCCACGCGACGAAGGCGATCAATAAGGCCGCGGCTACGGCAACGTAATAGATATCCTGTGGTTTGCCAAGTTCGATGCCATTGCAAACGCGGGGGACATCTATTTTGACGAATGGTTCCAGCACCCCAAGACAGGGTTTTTGGATGCCGATAACGCCTTGCGGGCCGCCAAAATATTTGGCGAGGAAATCGGAACCAGCCAGCAGGCGGACGATCTCACCGAAGCCGAGGGTGGCGATGGCCAGATAGTCACCGCGCACGCCCAAGACGGGGAGGCCGAGCACAAATCCCGCGGCCATTGCCACAAGGACGGCGATCGGCACAGCCGCCCAAAACGAGATGTGTTGCAGGCCGAAGGGACCATAGGATGTCAGCAGGCCGACCGTGTACGCTCCGATGGCGTAGAAGGCCACGAAGCCAAGGTCAAGCAGACCTGCAAAGCCGAGGGTGATGTTAAGCCCCAAGCCCATGAGGATGAACAGCGCCACGGTCACGATGACTTGCGCAATAAACGGTCCCGAAACCTGAGGCAGGCCGAGCGCCACGTACCCGATCGCGGCGAATGCCAGTAAGCGCAGGGTGAGTTTTCCGCCTTTGGGGAGGTGGGCGACGCTGGTTTTGACTGATTGGCCGCGCCACGACCAGAGCACAGATATGATCACAACGGCGAAGAAGAAAATGAGCGCGCCTTCCGAAGTCACGCCGGTCTGGCCATAGAGATATTTTGCGATTTTCTCCCAGTTTGTGCCCTGGTTGATCAACACCACGCGGAACAAGCCCGAGAACAGTGCCATGAAGAACAGGAAAAGTGTGGCCTGTGTGAGGGGTTTTTGGGCGGCTTGCGGGAGGAGCAGGAAGGCCGCTCCGATAAGCCCGGAGACCGCGCTGATGACTGGCAGAACCCAGACACCACTCACGCCTTTCTCGAAGGTAAGGATATTGTACAGACCAGGGGTTGCATTGAGAAAGACTGCGCGAATGTTGACTTTATCGCCAGCCAGGACGAAGAGGGCCAGCACGACGCCCGTCATGAGGCCGGCCACAAGACCAGCCGTCAGACGGTGGAGTGATCTGTTTTCGCCGACCAGTTGCGAGGTCTGACGCGATGCGATGAGGCCTGTCATAACGCTGGTGGCGAGCAGAACGAATTGCCCGAGGGTGATCACCTTCTCGATAACGTCGCGTTTGCTGAACACTTCCGTCATGCCAATGAGGCAGATGAAAAGGGCAATGGAGCCGCCCAGCATGCCGGTCTTTATAGAGTTCCAAAGGAAATTTTCTTTTTTCATGGTGTTCACCCTAGGCTTTCTTTGTCGTCAGGCGTTCACCGAGGATGCCAGAGGGTCGGAAGAGCAGGATCATGACCAGCATGGTATAGGCGATGGCATCTTTGAGCTGATAGGGACGGGTGATGCCCAATCCTTCGAGGAATAGGGATGGGCCAATGGATTCAAAGACACCCAGCACCAGTCCGCCGACCATCGCGCCGGGAATGTTGCCGATGCCTCCAAGTACCGCCGCTGTAAAGGCTTTGATGCCTGGTGTGAAACCCATGAAGAAATCAATTTGGCGATAAACAAGGGAGAACAACACGCCGGCCGCTCCCGCCATGGCCGCGCCGAGGGCAAATGTGGAAACGATGATGCGATTAACGTCAATGCCCATTAAGGCGGCGGTATCCTTGTTTTCCGAGACGGCGCGCATGGCTTTGCCGACTTTGGTGAACATAACAATGAAATACAGGATGGCCATCATGATGAAGGCGGCGATGGTGACCACAATCTGGACTTTTAGAATACCGATGCCAAAAATTTCCCAGCTACCCTCAAGAGCCTTGATGGGAGGGTAAGCATATTTTCCAGGGCCAAAAAAGCCGCGGAATGCGTATTCCAGAAAGAAGGATGCGCCAATGGCGCTGATCAGGGGAACGAGGCGCGGCGCGCCTCGCAGGGGGCGATATGCGATCCGTTCCACAAGCATTGCTATCGCCGCCGCTATGCCCATAGCAAACAGGATGGGGATTAAAAGTCCCAGAACGGGGTTGGCATCAACAAAGCCAGTATTTGTCAGCCAGGTTGCAATAAAGTAGGCGCCAAATGCTCCCGTCATGAAGATATCGCCGTGGGCGAAGTTGATCATGCGGAGAATGCCATAGACCATCGTGTATCCGAGCGCGATCAAGGCATAAATGGAACCCTGGGCAACACCAAAAACTACGAAGTCAATCCATTGCTCGCTGGTGTATTGACCTGTACGCAAGGTGCCGATGGTTCCGATCACGATGACCGAAACAATCAAAATGCGGATTCCCCATAAAAAACCACTGACAATTAAGTCCAGCATGCGTTCGCCGAAACTCGTGCGCATGGCAGTCTCCTCATATTTATTCTATGGGTTTTGGAATGGTGGGACAGGCATTGCCTGTCCCACCATTGAAAAACGAAACTTACAGGTTTACGGCCAGACTTTCTTGGGATTCGGGTTGGCCGCATCCGCAGGATTCCAGGAGGCCGGGTCATCGTTCATGACTTCGTACATGGCAATCACGGGTGCGCCGCAGTCGCCACTGGCGGAGCAGGACAGGTTGCCAGTGATGCCTGCGAAGTCAACGGTAGCGTAAATGGCCTCGCGCAGGGCAGTGCGCGGGATATAGATGGTGCCATCGGCTTCCACGACCGCGACCTTCTCGATGGCGGCGAAGATGATGTTCGCGGCATCGTAGGCGTGCGCATGGAAGGTGGAGAGCGTCGAGCCGCCGTACTTGGCCTGGTGTTTGGTGATGAAGCCGGCGTAGTCACCGGTGAAGGCGCTGAAGTCCGGGCTGGAGAGATACACGCCCTTAACGTTCGGACCGGATGCCTTCAGGAAGTCGGCAGTGAAGATACCATCAGAGCCAGCCAGTTTGACCTCTTCGAGGCCAGCAACGTCGCGAACCTGGGCGGTGATGTAACCACCAACGGCCACGAAAACCGGGTAGTACAGGAATTCAGGACCCTTGGATGCGATGGTGGTCAGCACGGGTTTCATGTCTGTGGCATCCTTGGCAACGGCTTCCTGGGCAACGATCTCGCCACCGAGGGCGACAAAGTTGTCAGCGAAGACCTGCTGGAGGGCCTGGGCATAAGCGGAACCATCGTGGATGGTGGCGGCTTTGCGGACACCGAGGAAGTTATACGCGAACTCGGCTACGGCCTTACCCTGGAAGGCATCGCTGTGGGCGGTGCGCAGGTAACCGTCATAGTCGGGGCCGCGATCGGGGGCGGACAAACTCGGGCGGGTGTTGGACGGGGAGACGGTGGTCAGGCCGGCGTTGGTGAGAGTGGCGACACCGCCAACGGTCTCATCCGAGCACGAGGAACCGACCAGGGCCACGATCGAGGTGTCGGTCGCGAGTTTGGAAGCGGCGGTCGCGCCACCTTCGGGGGTGCATAACGCGTCTTCGGTGGTCAGCAGGATGTCGTGACCGAGCAGTTTTCCGCCCTTGTCATCAATCGCGATTTCAACGCCGCGCTTGGAGTCTTCACCGAGCGAGCCATCAGCGCCGGAGAGAACGCCCCAGTAGGCAATGTGCAGGGGTTCATCGGAGGCGATCTTCACGCAGCCGAGCGGATCGGTGCATTCGTACATGGCCGGGGCTTCAGTGGCTTCCGGGGCTTCGGTTGCCTCAGGTGCTTCGGTTGCGGGAACCGGGGCCTCGGTGGCCTTGGGGGCGCAAGCCGCAAACAACATGCTGGCCAGCACCAGGACGGACAACACAGCGAACAAACGTTTAGACATTCTTCTTCCTCCTCTGGAAGTTTTAGGTGGATCGGAGTGACCCATGTTTGGGTCGGACACGATTGGCTGACAAAGCGCGGTGTTGTCGGCATCACCTCCTTTGGCAACGGGTTTTAAAGAAAGCCGGAGAAATGTGCGCGATGCAAATTCTCACGGCTATTTATTACCCATATTGCTGGAATGTCTGACAATTATCGTCTAATCCTACAGTAAATTAGGTTTCAGGTCAAGAGGTTTTTTTATTAAATTTTTACCTTGAGGCTGGTTTGTACAACAATTGTTCGCGAATGCGCAGGTCGGTATTGCGGATTTTCATCGCCAGATCCGCGGCAAGATTATTCATCAGGCGATATCCTAGTTGGGGGTAGGTTTCACATAACATGATGATCTTATCGCGCGGGATCACGAGCAGACGCGTATCCTTTTGTGCGGCGCGGGCGGTGGCGGAGCGCAGACCCTCGTCCACGAGCGCGACCTCGCCGAAGGACTGGCCGCGCCGCAGGGTGGCGATGCGCGTCTCTTTTTGCTCGCCGCTCGCGGGACCCCCGACCAGGGCGGGGTTAATGAGGATATCCACCTCTCCTTGTGCGATGACATAGAGTTCCTTGCCCTCGCTGTTCTCGCGGAAAATGGTTTCCCCATCCTGGAAGACGATCTCCTGGCACAGATTGGTTACCAGTTCCAGTTGCGTGGCGGTAAATTTGTAGAAGATATCGCTTTGCTTCAGGAAATTGATCAATGTAGGATTTGCCATGCTTGCCTCGAAATTCCTTTTCGGCGTTCAGGGAATCAACACATCCAGCCAGTCGAGCGGGTCCACCTGGATGCCATTGACCCAGAGTTCCCAATGCAGGTGCGGCCCGGTGACGCGGCCCGTCGAGCCGATCTTGCCAATCAATTGGCCGGCCGTCACCAGGTCCCCGACCGAAACGTAGACTTCCTCCTGATGCCAGAAGCCGCTGTAAATTCCCCAGCCGTGGTCAAGGATGGTGGCATTCCCGCGGACGGTCAGTTTTTCGCTGAAGACCACCACGCCCGCCGCGGGCGCGTAGATATCGAACGGCTTTTCCGTGGAATAGACGCCGTAATCAACTCCCGAATGGAAACTCGTGTACGTTCCGCCATTATACGAACGGCGGTCTCCAAACCAGGCGGTAATTCCGTATTGTTTGTCCACGGGAATGCGGAATGGTTCCTGCCAGTATTTTTGGGGATTAACGGGCGAGACCACGGCGAGAATTTTTTGATTCTCTGGTTCCATCACTGCCGGGTCGAGGGTGGTGACATCGTTGACAGTGAGGGAGTAGAGTGGATATTCGCCTGAAATCACCAGTACCATTTGTTCATACGATTGAATACTCCCGTCTGGAAGAGTGGCATCCAGATGGAGCGGGTAAACACCGGGCTCCAGCAGGGCATGGACGCCTTGCAATGTAACCTGTCTTCCATCACCCATATCGAAGAAATTCAAGGACCGATCCACGAGGAAACCACCCAGGGTGACCCCCTCAGCCGCGCGGGCAATGATCTCGGCGGTGCCGCCCTGTTTCAGCGGCAGAGACTTGACTTCCGCGCTGATGAAAGCGGATGGCAACCCGCTGGCGGTCTGGTTGTTCGCCTCGCCGGGGAAATAGAGACTTTCGCCGGGCAATGCGTCCCATGTGCCGCTGAGGTTGTTGAGCGCGGAAAGCGTCCACGGATCGCTGTTTTGGCGGACGGCCAACTCGAGCAGGGTCTCGCCCGAAGCGGGCGCGGCGGAGGCGGTGAGTTTGGTCACGCCGTCCTGCTGTGGGACGATGAGACTCACGCCTACATATAATTCCGATGGGCTGATGATGCGATTCAACCGTTGCAGAAGGGGAATATCAACCTGATTCCGCCGTGCAAGTCCGCGCAGGGAATCGCCAAAGCCGACCACTTCCGTGTTGAGGAAACCCGTCAACCCTTCATAGCCGGGGATGACGAGTTGCTGGCCCACCTGCAGATTCTCGCTGGGGAGGCTGTTCGCGGCGATCAACTCGTCAACGGTGACGCCGAAGCGCGACGCGATGGACCAGAGGGTGTCTCCCGATTGGACGATGTACACCGGTCCGCTGGCCTGCGCGCCAACGGGGTGGGGCGTAAGCAAGGTGAGCACGATGAGAAGGATAAGAATACTTTTACGCATCTTGGAATTGGACGGTCTGTCCGATCTCGAAATCATTGATCCGACTGGCGTGGACTTCCAGCACATAACGGGCGGGTGATTTGGGGAAGTAGGCTGGTTTCCACGCGCCCGCCACCACTTTATCCACCACCCGCATTTCACTGTTGATCCAGAACACGGCCAAATCGAAACTCACACCGAGCATATGGATGGACGAGTCGACGCGGCTGTCGCGTCCGAAGACGAGAAGCAGGCCTTCGTCAAGCGTGATCGGGCGGCGGAAGGTGAGTCCGCGCAATCGGCAAAGAAAGGATTCGCACCACGCCGCGCGCGGTGGGTCGCTCATCCCGTTTTGAGTCTGTACGAAAACGATGTGGTGCGTTGTCATAGTATGAAAAAAGGGCGACCCTGCCATCGTGAGAGGGACGCCCCGAAAAGACCTGGCGCGCTCAACCCTGTCGGCTAAAAATTTTTTCGACGCTGGTAAGAAGTTCCTGCGGGCTGAACGGCTTGGCGATGTAATCGTCCACCTTGGCGATGTGCAGGCCGAGCACTTTATCAATGCTCTGCGCTTTTGCGGTGACCACAATGACCGGGATGTCGCGTGTCGCTTCGTCGGCTTTCATTTGCTGGTATACTTCCCAGCCGTCCAGATCGGGCATCATCAAATCCAGCAACACCAGATCGGGATGAAGTTCGCGCACCTTTTTGATTCCCTCGGTTCCGCCCGCCGCCCCCTGCACATTGAACCCGCGGCGTTCCAGAATAAGGCGAATCAAATCGATCATCTCTGGTTCGTCTTCGATGCAAAGAATGAATTTTACAGATTTATTGCTCATGATAACCTGCCGAAATAAGTTTACCATGAAAAGCGAATGACCGATGAAAATCATTACCTGGAATGTTAATGGAATCCGCGCCGCGCTTGGAAAGAACGCTCTGGATTGGGCGTTTGCCCAACAACCCGATGTGCTCTGCTTGCAAGAGATCAAGGCACGGCCTGACCAGTTGAAGGAAGAACAGCAGGTGCGCGACGGCTACGAAGTCGTCTGGAATCCGGCCGAACGTCCCGGCTACAGCGGAGTTGCCACATTCGCCGCCGCTTCGCCTCTCGACGTGACGCTGGGTCTGTCGGCCCCGCGCTTCGACATCGAGGGACGCGTCATCCGCACCCGCCACCCGAACTTCCTCCTCTTCAATATTTATTTTCCCAACGGACAGCGCGGCCAGGAGCGCGTGGACTACAAACTGGATTTCTACGCGCGCCTGCTCGAAATTTGCGACGAGTTGCACGCGCGCGGCGAAAACATCGTCATCACCGGCGATTTCAACACCGCCCACATGCCGATTGACCTGAAAAATCCCAAGGAGAACGAAACCACCTCGGGTTTCCTGCCCGAGGAACGCGAATGGGTGCAGAAATTTCTCGATCACGGCTTTGTGGACGCCTACCGCCGACTCTATCCAGACAAAATCCAATATACCTGGTGGACGTATCGCTTCGCGGCCCGCGCCCGCGGCATCGGCTGGCGTCTGGACTACTTCCTCGTCTCCGAAAAACTCTTTCCGCGCGTGAAGGATGTTGTTGTTCACGAGGATGTGCAAGGCTCCGACCATTGCCCCGTGGAACTGTCGATTGAATGACAAGCCTGATTGCTTTTGACGGGAATTTATACTGCACTCGGTCACAAATTGCGCTTTTTCAGAAGGCGGAAAGCGCAATTTGTGACCGTGGGTATTATATTAGAGAATTGTATAAGAAATTGCTCGAAACCGCTTTTATTTTGATGCGGTTGGTATAATGGCATTTGTATTTGGAGGCTCCTTTGAATCAACAACGTAGTCAATCGTTTCTAGTCACATTTATCCTCGTGGTGGCGATCGTGGCCATGATTTACACGTTTTTCCAGAGGGAAGGCGGCATCAACGAACCGCCATTGACCATCAACGAGGTCGCGCAGGCCGTTCAAAACGGCGAAGTGGAAAAGATTACCATTGGTGAAAACGATGGTCTTGTAGTGCTTTACAAAAGCGGAAGCGAGGCCGCCGCGGAAAACGAAAAAGCATCGCAGAAAGAACCAGAATCCACCCTTGTTCAGCAATTACTTGATCTTGGCGTCTCGCCTGAAAAACTCAGCCCCGACAATATAAAGATCGAGTCCAAGGCTCCCTCGCAGTGGGCGGGCATCCTGGGCGCGATGGCATATGTCCTGCCAGTCTTGTTGATGGTGGGTGTGATGTGGTTCATCTTCCGTCAAGCGCAGGGATCGAACAACGCGGCCATGTCGTTTGGCAAGAGCCGCGCCCGCATGTTCAGCGGCGACCATCCCACCGTCACGTTTGCCGATGTGGCGGGCGTGGAGGAATCCAAGGAGGAACTCAAGGAAGTGGTCGAGTTCCT
>QZIJ01000070.1 GCA_003598975.1 Anaerolineaceae bacterium
AATTGAAAACAGGACAGACACCTTTTGAAACCAGGTGTCTGTCCACATGAACCACTCGGGGGCTTTTCTTTCTTGTCTCGTCTATGGGGTGCAGTTCAATTGGAGAGGGGCTAATTGTTTTGCAGGTGTTCGAGCATGAAAGCTTCCCGCCATGTTCAACGCACCGCTTTCTTCACGAGTGCGACGATCTTTGCCTCCTCGGCAGGAGTCAACTTCACCAGCGCGAAGGAGGCGGCCCACATGTTGCCTTCGTCGAGATTCGCATCATGCTGGAAGCCGAACGTGGCATACCTTGTGTTGAACTTACTCGCCGCCTGGAAGAAGCAGATGACTTTACCATCCTTGTTGGCATACGCGGGCATTCCGTACCAGGTTTTCGGCATGAGACTCGGCGCGGCGGCGGTGATGATCTCATGCAGCCGCTTCGCCATGGAGCGGTCAGGCTCCTTCATCTTTGCGATCGCTTCAAACACGGCTTTTTCCGCCTCTTCCTTGTTCGCAGCCATCTTCCTCTCTTTGATCGTCTCCTTCATGGCCGCAATTTCTTCGGCCGATAATCCCGTGGATGCCTTGCTGGTCGCGGCGGACTTCTTCGTAACTTTCTTGGGGCTCATGATAATCTCCTTATCTAAATTGGGGTTATTTTGATACCTTGCATATAACCAAGTTTATCTTTATAATAAAGATACTTCAAAATAAAGACAGTGTCAAGGGTTCTTCTATGACAAACTCCACAAAGACAGACTTGAAGAAACGAGCCCTGATGGCGGTCAGGGATTATGGCGTTCACTTGACGTTATTCCGAAATGCCATGAGCGAATGGGCGGGACTCAACGTAACCGACATGGAATGCATGAGACTTCTATTCCTCAAAGGCACTGCCACGCCGACTGAGCTTGCCAGGCATACGGGTCTCACTTCGGGCGCGACCACCGCCATGCTCGACCGCCTCGAAAAGGCTGGCTTGATCGAACGCCGACCCAATCCCAATGACCGCCGCGGCTCTCTGATCGCTCCTGAAACATCGAGCGCGGAAAAAATGGCGTCATGGTTTGAGTCGGCAAGACGGGCGCAGGATGAATTGATCTCCAGTTACTCAGAGGAAGAGTTGGAAATTATTTCGGATGTATTTGAGCGATTTACAAAGTTATGGGATCAGGAGCGGGAGAAACTGCGAAGCGATAAATAGCGTCGAAAGTAGATTTCAGTTCGGTGGACGGTTTTGCCGTGGATATTGATCCCGTCCGCGCGGTGGAGGGTGGCGTGGATGGACATGATGGGATTGTATTCAAAAAAAGTAGGGGCGACTTTACGTCGCCCCTACGGGTATTTATGAGAGAGCCGCTTCCACTTCCTCCTGCTTCTTAAACTGGCTCATGTACAGATCGTAATAGAAGCCGCGCTTGGCGAGCAGGTCATCGTGCTTGCCGCGCTCGATGATGTGACCCTTATTGAGGACGAGGATCATGTCGGCGTGGCGGATGGTGGACAGGCGATGCGCGATGACGAAGGAGGTGCGTCCCGTCAGCAGTTGATCGAACGCTTTTTGGATGAGACGCTCGGTGCGCGTGTCGACCGAGGAGGTGGCTTCGTCCAAAATGAGGACGCGCGGGTCGGCTAGAGCGGCGCGGGCAATGGAGAGCAGTTGCCGCTGTCCCTGAGAAAGACCCGAGCCGCGTTCGCCGAGGACGGTCTGGTATTTTTCGGGGAGTCGTTCGATGAACGAATCGGCGTTGGCGAGTTTGATGGCCGCAAGAACTTCCTCGTCGGTCGCGGACGGTCGCCCGAAGCGGACGTTGTCCATGACGGAGGCGCTGAACAGGAAGGTATCCTGCAAAACGATGCCCACCTGCTTGCGGACAGATTCGGCGGTGACATCGCGCACGTCAATGCCGTCAATTTTGATCGAGCCGTGAGTCACGTCGTAGAAACGCGGCAGGAGGTTGATGATGGTGGTCTTGCCCGCGCCCGTTGGCCCGACGATGGCGATGGTTTGCCCAGGCTCGGCGGTGAAGGAGACTTTGTCCAGCACGGGGACGCCCTTCTCGTATTCGTGCGAGACTTCGTTGAATTCCACGCGGCCTTTGATGGCGGGCATTTCGCGCGCGTCGGGCTTGTCGGTGACGGCGGGTTTTTCGTCGAGGATGGTGAAGATGCGTTCCGCACCTGCGACCGCGTTCTGGATGTTCGTCCACAAAACGGCGATTTGTTGGATGGGTTGGTTGAAGCGCTGGACGTACATCAGGAACATGACAACCAGTCCGAGCGTGACGGTGGTGCCGAAGAGGGTCTGCCCCTTCAACAGATACCATCCGCCGACGCCCGCGACGATGGCGAGACCGACGTAGGAAAATGCTTCCAGCGTGGGCGCCAGCGCGGAGGTGTACGCGACCGCGCGCACGTTGGCATCGCGGTTCGCGGCGTTGACTTCCTTGAACTGCTCGATGTTTTCATCGGCGCGGTTGAAGGCCTGCACTTCGCGTACTGCGGAAATAGATTCCTGCAACTCGGCGTTGACGTCCCCGATCTTTTCGCGGCTCTTGCGGAAGGCCTTGCGCGCCTCGCCCGAGAAGTAGACCGTGGCGATGAACATCAATGGCGAGACCGCCAGCGAGAGCAATGCGAACGGCAGGTTGTTGGTGAGCATGTTGTAGGCCACCCACACCAGCAACAGGATGCCGCTGAACACGTTGACCAGCGCGAACGAAAAAGCCTGTTCGATGGCGGAGGTATCGTTCGTGATGCGACTCATCAGGTCGCCTGCCTCGTGCTCGGCGTAGTAACTGAGCGAGAGCTGGTGCAGTTTGCCGAACACTTCCACGCGCAAAACGCGCAGAACGTGCTGGCCTGTCCACGCCATGGTGAAGAAGGTCGCGCCCGTCAGGATGGCGCCCACCACGTACAACGCGATGACGATGCCGATCAGGCGGGCGAGTCCCGCGATGCGGTCTTCATTGGTCGAAGCCGCGGGATCGGGCATTTCGTACCCGCCCATGTAAAAGGCCTTGTGCACGATCTGACGCGAGAGCGTCAGGGAGGACGGGTCGGTTGTCGCGAGCCAACAGCTGGAAGTCTGCGTTTCGGATGGCGACCCGCCTCCAGTCCCGACTGAACCGAAACTTCCCATGACAGATTGTCCCACGGGGACGAGGAAACAGTCGGTGGCCTGTCCCGATAATTCAGGGGAGGTCACTTGAGTCCAGGTGGAGATGACGACGAAGATGACGGCCACGATGATCATGTACCAGAAGCGGCCAAAATAAGAGCCGAGGCGGGCGAGTGTTTCGCCCAGGTTGCGCGGCTTGAGGGTTTCTTGATTGAGGAAGCCGCCTGCGCGGCTGGGTCCGTGCATCATTGCGTCACCTTCCCTTCGGGCAGTAATTGCGAATTATAAATTTCCGCATAGATTGGTTCGTTTTCCATTAAGTCCGCGTGTTTGCCTTGCGCCACGACCTCGCCTTTTTCCAACACGAGAATCTTATCGGCGTTGATGACGGTGCTGATGCGTTGAGCGATGACGAAGGAGGTGCGGCCTTTCATCAACGTATCGAGCGCGGACTGGATCTGCGCTTCGGTGGTGAGGTCAACCGAGGAGGTCGAGTCGTCGAGGATGAGAATGCGCGGGTCGAGCAAGAGCGCGCGGGCGATGGCGACGCGTTGTTTCTGTCCACCGCTCAGGGTTGTGCCGCGTTCGCCGACGTGCGTGTCGTAGCCCTCGGGGAAGGACATGATGAAGTCGTGCGCGGCCGCGGCCTGCGCGGCTTTTTGGATTTCTTCAAGCGTGGCGTCGGGTTTGCCGAAGGCAATGTTGTCGCGGATCGAACCACTGAAGAGAGTCGTTTCCTGCAACACGATGCCGATTTGCGAACGGAGCGAGTCGAGCGTGATGTCTCGCAGGTCGAGACCGTCAATAGTGATTCTGCCTTCGCTCGGATCGTAGAAGCGCGGCAGCATATTAATGATGGTGGTCTTGCCCGAACCCGTCGCGCCGAGCAGGGCAATTGCTTCGCCGGGTTTGGCCTCGAAGGTCACATTTTTCAGCACGGGATCGCCGCCGCCAAAATAGCGGAAGGTGACGTTTTCGAATTTCACTTCGCCCTTCACCTGCGGCAGTTTGATGGCGTTCGGCTTGTCCACGATGTCGGACTTCGCATCCAGGATTTCAAAGATGCGGTCAGCGGAGGCGGCGGCCTGTCCCATTTGAGTCACGATCATGCCGAACATCATGATGGGGAAGAACAGGTACATCAGATACATCGAAAATTCCTGCCACGCGCCGAGCGTCAACGTGCCAACGATGATCTGCTTGCCGCCCACATATAAAATGGCGGCCTGACCGAGGTTGGCGATCATGAAGACCAGCGGGAACAGGAACGTGAACAAACGATTGACCGCGATGGCCTGTTGCATGGTGGCGTCCGCGGCGGAGTGGAATTTTTTCTGCTGTTCCTTCTCGCGCGTGAAGGCCTTGATCACTTTGATGCCCGCCAGGTTTTCCTGCAACACGGTGTTCAGCGCCGAAAGTTTTTGTTGCACCTTCGCGAACATCGGTTGCGCCAGGCCAGCAAACACCGCGAACAGCACGATCGCAAGCGGCAAAATCGGCATGGCCGTCCACGCCAGCGCCGCGTTGGACGAGAACAGGATGATGACCGTGCCAGACAGCAGAATTACCGCGCCCACGAGTTGGAGCAAACCTTGCCCGATAAAGAGCCGCACTTTCTCCACGTCGTCAGTGGCACGGATCATCAACTGGCCTGTTTGGTTTTTGTCGTGATATGAAAACGATAAATTTTGAATCTTTGCGTACAGGTCATTTCGCAAATCGTACGCGACCGCCTGCGAATTTTTCTCCGCCCAAAAGGCTTGCAGGAAGGAGAAGACTCCGCGCAGGACGGCAAAGATGACGATGGAGACGAGGGCGACGGTCAATGCCTGCGGCGCGTTCGCCACGTCCGCTTCGAGCTGGACTGTAAGTTGATCAAGCGTTAATGAGGTGTCTCTCCCCGTGGCTTCGAGAATCTTCGGCAGGGACGCGTCTACGAACTGCGCGGGGATCTGCGCCAACGCGGCCAGAATCTGGTCGGCGAGATAGCCGCTGGTCACCGCATCTATCACGTTGCGGATCATGCGCGGCACGGCTAGTTGGGAGAGCGTGGCGATGAGGAGAAAGATATACGGTAAAAGAGCCTGACGCTTGTAGTGAGTTAGATACTTGATGGCGCGGCCAATGCCCTTGAAGGAGGAGCGCTGGCCTTTGCGTCCGCGGGTTGCAGAACGGGTCATGGTTGCTTGCATGGAGTACCTTTCGATTTACGGTGTTTGATTTTCGATTTCCAATGTGCGCGCGGCTTCCGTCAGGATGTCCAGCGCTTCACTGACCTTTTTCTGCTTGTCCGTGCTCAGGCTGGCAGTGAGTTTATCTACCCAGCGAAAACGTTCAGCGATACTTCTCTCAATCAGGTCGCGGCCTTTGGCGGAGAGCGTCACCTGCTTGGCGCGGCGATCATTTGGGTCTTCGGCGCGGTCAAGCAATCCGCTCTGCACAAGTTTTTCCACTGTCTGGCTGGCGGCCGCGGCGGTGATCTCCATGTGCTCGCTCAAGTCGGAGATGCCGCATTGCTTTTTGTAGTAGACCTGCATCAATATGAAGAATTGCGGCATGGAGAATCCAAGCGACTTGACGTAGCGCACCTGGTCACGCATGGTGCGATGAGTGGTGGTTTCCACCCATTCGCGCAGGGATTTGGAAATTTGGAGGGAATCAGTCATAGTTAAGCCTTCTTTTTAGTTAAGAGCGCTTAACTTTATATGCGAGTTGAGTTTTGGTCAAGTGAAAGGGGATAAGAGGAGTGTTAGAGAATTTCTTCCAACGCGTACGCGACTGCTTCATCAAGTGTCATGGCGCGGCCTCCTGTCCAGGCAAAGTCAAATTTTCCTGGATCAAGCCGCTGATGCAAAATAGACAAGTTCATTTGATAAGAGTCGTAGTTTGGAGGAGGCAAAGGCGAATTGGTACTCACGGCCTCCTGTTCAATGACGATGGGACGTTCTCCGTGTTTGAAGGCGACAATACCTTTGTCCGCGCGACCTACACCGTGGATGGAAACATCTTCACCGAAACATCCAACGACGGCGGTTGTGACACGGACATAGCCTTCACCTACATCTTCGACGGCACAAACCTGACCTTCCACTATGCTGGCAATCCCGATGACGATAAAGGCTGCACGGGCCGCTACACGGATTTCAACGGCGTGACGTACACGTTGTCACAATAAGGGTGGCACAAATCAAAAACGCACAGGGCAGGGAAAATCCCTGCCCTGTGCGTTTTCTGGGGTTTTGACTTCCACCAGCCTCAATATTACAATCCGTTTTCTCTCTGTTACAATCCACCCGCCTATGACTCTTAAGAATTTTTACACCCAACGTATCCAGCGCGGACTCGTCCGCAGATGGAACAATCTCAAGGTCGCCCGCGTCGCGAGACGCGTTGCCCGCCTCTCGCCTCCTGTCGCGGGACAGCCCATCATCTTTTTCAAGGCCTCCACAGGCATTGACGATCTCTCGTGGAACAGCGGATTTCACCTGCTGGCATCGTGGGCCTTGCGCCTTAAAGGGATTCCCGTCGCGTATTTCGCCTGCCACGCGGGCATGAGCAAATGCGTTCTCGGCACCAATCGCGACGATCCACACAAGGCCATGCCGTGCAGTTCGTGCCTATATCAATCGCGGACGCTATACGCGGGCCTTCCAACCTTCCAACCTTCCAACCTTTCAACAACCAGCGTTCGTTGGTTCGATTTCCAACGCGATCCGCAACTCATAACTCGCGTATCGCAACTTACCCTCGCCGAGTTGATGACCTTCGAGCACGAATCCATTCCGCTCGGTGCGCTATGCCTGCCTGGTCTGCGATGGATCCTACGCATCCATCACCTGGTGGATGACGAGCCGACGCGCTACCTCTTGCGCGAGTACATCCTCTCCGCCTGGAATGTGGCGCGCACCTTCAGCGACTTCCTCGATCGGATTCACCCGCGGGCGGTTGTGCTGTTCAACGGGCAGTTCTTCCCCGAAGCGACCGCGCGCTTCATCGCCCAGCGACGCGGCATCCGCGTCATCACCCACGAAGTGGGACTGCAACCCGCCTCCGCCTTTTTTACCGAGGGCGAGGCCACCGCGTACCCGATCCACATTCCCGATGAATTCGAATTGACCGACGAGCAAAACGCCAGACTGGACGCCTATCTCGCCAGACGCTTCCAGGGCGATTTCACGATGGCTGGAATCAAATTCTGGGCGGACATGAAAGGGCTGGATGAGGCGTTTTTGAAAAAGGCCGCGGGCTTCAAACAGATCGTCCCTATTTTTACCAACGTCATCTTCGACACGAGTCAGCCGCACGCCAACACCGTCTTTGAAGACATGTTCGACTGGCTGGACATGGCCTTGGATGTCATCCACGCGCATCCCGAGACTCTGTTCGTCATCCGCGCACACCCCGATGAGACGCGCGTCCGCAAGGCGAGCCGCGAAACCGTCGAGGGTTGGGTAACCAGCCGCGATGTCCAGAAAGAGGCGAACGTGGTTTTCATCGGCCCGAAGGAGACACTCAGTTCCTACGAGTTGATCCAGCGGTCCAAATTCGTCATGGTCTATAACTCAACCATCGGGTTGGAGGCGTCGATCATGGGCGCGGCGGTGTTATGCGCGGGGCGGGCGCGCTTCACGCAATATCCGACCGTGTTCTTCCCGCAGACGGTGGATGAAGTAAGGAAAAAGATGAAAGAGTTTTTGGAGGCGGAGAAAATTGCTGTGCCGCCCGAGTTCAAACGCAACGCCCGCCGCTTTTTATATTATCAGTTGTTCCGCACATCTCTGCCGTTTGGCGATTTTCTGGAGCCTTCTGTGCGGACGACGCAGACGCGCCTGAAAACGTTTGGGCTGGATGAGTTGCTGGAATCGGACGTAGTAAATGTGATTCTGGATGGCTTGTTGCACGGTGGAGATTTTTTATTGAAGGAATGACGTGATTTCAGAATGGCAAAACGAGAAAAAAAGGAGAATATGATGAAACGTTTACTGGTATTTGTTTTGTTGATTGTCCTGCTGACGGCCTGTCAAGAACAGCCAACCTATGTGGACAATGGGACTCCGGGGCAGATCAGGGCTGTTTTCTTTTTTGATGATAACAAGAATGGTGTCATGGATGACGGCGAAGCGGGGGTTCAGGCTCAGGCCATCGTTGGAATAGCGCAGGAAATTTCGTGCCCGCCGACCAGTACACCTTCTTTTGTGGATACGGATGCAAGTGGTGTGCATGAATTTAAAAACCTGAAACCTGGAAAGTATTGCCTGTATTTGAATAATGGCTTTTCTCCCACCACCAAATTGACGCAGGAAGCGTATGTCAGCAGTGACCTGACGACCATGGTTTTCTTTGGAATAGTGAGATAGCAAGCGACTTTGCATACTGGGAGAGTTGTCAGCAAGGTGAAATGAAACAAGTCGGGTTTTGCATTAAACTGCAAGGCGGGAGAAAGTCCCGCCTTGTTGTTTTCCGAGTCATGAATTTGTCAGTTGGAGGCCATATGCCAAAGGCCAAAAGTGAAAGGCACTACCACATGTTATTCGAACACGCGCCCATCTCGCTCATGGAGCAGGATTTCAGCGTCATCAAAAAACGCTTCGACGGCCTCCGCAAGCAGGGGGTCCGCGATCTGAGCCGCCACCTCGACGAGCATTCCGAACTCATCGCAGAGTCCATCGCCCTCATCAAAGTCACACGCATCAACCAGCAGACTCTCACCATGTATGGCGTGCAGACTGAAGAGGAGATGCTTGCCAGTCTCGATAGACTTTTTCGGGACGAGATGCGCGTCCACTTTCGGGACGAATTGCTCACGCTCTGGGCTGGACGTTTGGCGTGGCGCGGCGAAGGAGTCAACTACACGCTGACGGGAGAACCGCTCGACATCCTGCTCTCATGGCGCATCCTGCCCGGCTCGGAGGAGACCTGGAAGCAGGTGCTCGTCAGCATCGAGGATATCACCGCCCGCAAGCAGGCCGAACGCGAACTGACCGCCAGTGAAAACCGTCTGCGCGGCATGTTCGAGAATTCCCCCATTTCCCTCTGGGAGGAGGATTACAGCCAGATCCAGGATTTCTTCACCAGCCTGCGCAACGAGGGCGTTGAAGACCTCAAGGAATACCTGCTGGCGCATCCCGAGGCCGTGACGCGTTGCATGGGCATGATCCATGTGCTGGATGTGAATCGCAAGACGCTGGAAATGTTTGGGGCGAAATCCAAGGATGAGTTGATTCGATCACTCGGCAGGGTTTTTCGTGACGAGATGCGCGCCCACTTCCAAAAGGAACTGGTGGACTTGTGGAGTGGAAAACTGTCCCACGAGGCGGAGGGCGTCAATTACACGCTCGACGGCGAACCACTTAATGTCCACCTGTACCTGTCCGTTTTCCCCGGCTATGAGCGGACCCTCAGCCGCGTCCTCGTGGCGCTGGAGGATGTCACCGCGCGGCGCAAGGCGGAGGAATACCTGCGCTACCTCGGCACCCACGATGTAATGACTGGCCTCTACAACCGCGTCTATTACGAAGAAGAGATAAAGCGTCTCGGCGGCGGGCGTCAATATCCCATCAGCATCATCATCGCCGACCTCGATGGGTTGAAGGATGTGAATGATAATTTTGGGCATCAGGCGGGCGACAAACTCATCCGCCGCGCGGCCGAGGTGCTCAAGGCTGGATTTCGGCAGGAGGATGTGATCGCGCGCATCGGCGGGGACGAATTTGCGGTCATCATGCCGCTCACCGAGGTGGCAACTGCCAAAGAGTCGCTGGAACGCGTCCAGACTCTGGTCGGTCTCAACAACAAATACTATGGTGATCCAGTGCTTGCTATTTCGCTTGGCGTCTCCACCGGTCAAAAAGGAAGCGACCTTACGTCCATCATGCGCGCCGCCGACGATGACATGTATCGCGAAAAGCGCGCTCATCATCAAGCGCAATAAAAGACTTCCGAAGTCTCTCAGACTTCGGAAGTCTTTTTCTAGAACAGATTCTTATTTCCCCGCACCCACTCGAACAACTTCTCGACGCCTTCCTCCGCACTGACCTTTGGCGTCCAACCCAGTTCGCGCTCGGCCTTGCGGATGTCGGCCACAAAGACGCGTTGATCGCCGGGACGCCAATCACTACGCGCCACGGGGATGGGCTTTCCATGCAGGCGTTCCAGCATCGGGCCGAACTCTGTCCAAATCGAAAGAACGTTACTGCTCCCGCCGCCGATGTTGTAAACCTGTCCCGTGCAGGTGGCAATGTTCTCGATGGCAAGATCATAGGCATTGAGCAGGTCGCTCACGTGCAACACGTCGCGCACCTGCTTGCCATCGCCATAAACGGTGATCTGCTTGCCCGTTTCGGCCGCGATCATCATCCACGCCACCCAGCCCTGGTCTTCCACACCAAATTGCCTCGGCCCATAAATGCACGACTGACGAAAGACCACAGTCGGAAGCCCATAAATGCGATGATAGTCGCGCGCGTATTGATCGCCAGCGCCTTTCGAGCATCCGTACGGCGAGTGGAAATCCAGCGGCTGGGTTTCGGGCGCGCCGAACGGCAGGTCCTTGTAATGCCAGCGCGTGACATCCTCCACCACCTCCACATCCTCCATCCCGCCGTAGACTTTATTCGTGGACGCGTAAATGACGATCGGATTCCTGCCCGACAAGCGCGCACCTTCCAACACGTTGAACGTGCCGAGGGCATTGTTCTCGAAATCATCGCGTGGATTGACGACCGACGTGGTCACCGCGACCTGTCCCGCCAAATGCACGATCACATCGGACCCGCGAGCGGATTCGGTCACCAGCGACGCGTCGCGCACGTCCCCGCGAATCACGCGGAAGGAATCCTTGCCGAAGGTTTTCTCCAGCCATTCCAGATTACGCGGCGCCCCGCCTCGCGAAAAATTGTCGAGGATGGTCACGCTCTCGCCGCGCGAGAGAAGTTGGTGGACGTAATTCGAGCCGATAAACCCGGCCCCGCCGGTGATGAGGTAACTTTTCGTCATAAAAATTCTCCGTAACTTGTTGAGGCGTACCAACGTTGGGGCGGACCTATGTGTCCACCCTGGGCAGAAACGCAGGTCTGCCCCTACGATTCTTTTTTCCGCAGCGCCATCAACTCGCGATATACGCCCCCGAGCGTCTCGCCTTCGCGGGAGAGGCCGATGAAACCGATCACGCCGCTGTTGAGGTAGTTGTACAGCCTCACGGTCAACGCGACGGCGAGGGCGGTGGCCCCGTCGCCGGTCAGAAGAGTCAAAGCGGCGGTGATGGCGCCGTCCGCTGTGCCGACCCCGCCGGGCAGGGCGGGAATCGCTCCGCCAAAGGCGACCGCGCCGAGGGCGAAGAACGTCCAGATGAATTGGGCGTCAGGGAAGTAGGCGCGGATCATCAGGTAGTACGCGGCCACAGCGACAGCCCAGTTGAGAACCATCCAAAAGAGGAAGCGCAGGAAGAGCCAGCCTTCGGTGAGCACGCCCAGACCGGCGAAGAACGATTCGAGAAATCCGCCGCCGAAGCGTTGCAGGGATGGCCAGCGTGCGCTCAGTTTGTGGAACAAGTCCAGCGCCCACTGATTGTTGCGCGCCAGTACATACATCATCACGAGACCGAAGAGAACGATCCCGCCGACGATGTAGCCGATCCGCTCCGAGCCCTGCGCGCCGACCACAAAGGGCAGGGACGCGAGTAGAATGGCGGCGGTGATGCCGAGGTCCACGACGCGCTCGATGACAATGGTAGGCAGGACTTCGGCAAACTGGATCTTCGCTTTGCGGCTGATGAGGAAGGCGCGTCCCAACTCGCCGAGGCGGAAGGGCAGGAGCGCGTTGAGCAGGTAGCCCTCGCCTTCCGCGAAGAACGTATCCAAAAACGAGGGGCGGTCGCGCAGAAGCGTCTGCCAGACTTTGGCGCGCAATGCCATCCAGACGAATGACAAGGCGAACGAGATGGCCAGCAAACCATAATTCGCCTGGCGGACGGCGTCCACCATCTCACTGAGGTCAACGAAATATAGAATGGCGCCGATCAGTACGATGCTGATGAGGGCGCCGGGGAGCCAGCGGGGAATCTGAAACTTGGGGGTCAATCTTTCCTCAATACTTGCAATGCAGGTACACACGTAGACAGGTAAACACGTACACACGGAACACCAACTACGTAACCACAAAACTACGTAACTACGAAACTACGAAACTATGCAACCCGCCTTACTCCTCTTCCAACCTCAACACTGCCATAAACGCCTCCTGCGGGATTTCCACGTTGCCGACCATCTTCAAACGTCGTTTGCCCTTCTTTTGTTTCTCGAGCAATTTCTTCTTGCGGGTGATGTCGCCGCCGTAGCATTTGGCGAGAACATCTTTGCGCGTGGCCTTGACGTTGGCGCGCGAGATCACGCGTCCGCCCGCCGCGGCCTGGATAGCCACATCAAACAACTGGCGCGGGATGATCTCCTTCAACTTAGTGATGAGACGCTGTCCCTTGTGATACGCGTCGCGCTCGTGGACGATGGCCGCCAGCGCGTCGACGGGTTCGCCGTTGACGAGGATCTCCAGTTTTTGCAATTTGTCGGGACGATATTCCGCGAATTGATAATCGAGCGAAGCATAGCCCTTGGTGCGCGACTTCAAATCGTCGAAGAAATCCACGATCAGTTCGGCCAGCGGAATTTGAAAATCAAGCTGGACGCGGTGCGGCGCGGGATATTCCTGTTGTTTGTAGATGCCGCGGCGTTTCGTGACCAGTTCCATGATCGGGCCGTAGTAATCCGTCGGCGTGATAATCTCGATGTTCATCCACGGCTCGCGCACTTCGGCGATCAACCCCTCGTCGGGGAGTTCGGCGGGCGAATCCACTTTGACGATTTCACCAGTGTGCGTCACAACTTCGTATTCCACCGACGGCGCGGTGAAGAGCACATCCAAATCGAATTCGCGCTCGATGCGTTCCTGAATAATTTCCATGTGGAACAAACCGAGGAAGCCCGCGCGGAATCCAAACCCCAGCGCCTGTGATGTCTCAGGTTCGAATGTTAAAGAGGCGTCATTGAGTTGCAGTTTGTCGAGTGATTCTCGCAGGTCGGGGTATTGATCCGCGTCCACGGGATAGATGCCCGCGAAAACCATCGGCTTGGGATGCAGGTAACCTGGCAACGCCTCACTCGCGGGACCCGCGGCCTGCGTCAGCGTATCCCCGACGCGGCACTCATGGACGGTTTTCAGTCCCGTAGCGATGTAGCCCACCTCACCTGACGTCAACTCTTTGACGGGTTTCATCGAAGGCGCAAAGATTCCAATTTCAATCGGCTTTACGTCCGTCTTAGTCGCCATCATCCGCACCGTCTCGTTTTGGCGTGCCATCCCCTCCACGACGCGCACGTAAGCGATGACGCCTTTGTATGGGTCGTAATGCGAATCGAAGATCAGCGCGCGCAGGGGTTTCTCTGGTTCGTTGCTCGGCGGCGGGACTTTCTCCACGATGGCTTCCAGCACCGCTTCGACGTTCTTCCCCTCTTTGGCGGAAATCTGGATGACGGATTCGGGCGCGACCCCGAGCAGGCTTCCCACGTCTTCGGCCACTTCGTCAGGACGCGCCGAGGGTAGATCAATTTTGTTGATAACGGGAACCACTACCAGGTCCGCGTTGAGCGCCTGATAGAGGTTCGCCAACGTCTGGGCTTCGATGCCTTGTGTGGCGTCCACAACCAGCACCGCGCCCTCGCAGGCGTTCAGCGCGCGCGAAACCTCGTAGCCGAAGTCCACGTGACCGGGCGTGTCGATCAGGTTCATCTCATAGTCGCGGCCGTCGCCCGCCTTGTAGTTCATGCGGACAGCCGATGCTTTGATCGTAACGCCCTTCTCGCGTTCGAGGTCCATCGTGTCGAGCACTTGCGCGGTCATGTCACGGTCCGAAATGGTGCCCGTGAGTTGCAGGAGACGATCGGCCAGCGTGGACTTGCCGTGGTCAACGTGTGCAATGATGCAAAAGTTGCGAATGTGGGTGGTCATGCTGCTTTCTGGGGAAAATTACTTTCAGACATCAAAGAGATTGCAGGCAAGGCGCGGTGTTTGTGGGGAAAAGAAAGGCGCAGCACCTTGTAAGCGCCCGAAGTATAACCGAGTTTTTCTCAGGAAAACATTCGGCGTTGAACACAAACTGTGGAACGTTCACCTCCAAATCAGGACATTCGTCCCTTCCCCCTGTGTCCTCCAACCCATACAATCGGCTCATGCCGCACGAACGAGACCGCAAGAGCCTGCTGGCCGTAAACCTCGGATTGGGAATCAACATCGTCCTCTCCGCTGTGAAAACCATTTTCGGTGTGTTGGGCCACAGCCCCGCGCTTTTGGCCGAGGGCATCAACTCTACCTCCGACGTGGCCTACTACATCGTTGCCAGCATCTTCGTCCGCATGGCGAACAAGCCTGCCGATACCGAGCATCCCTACGGACACCGCCAACTGGAGAGCATCGCCTCGTTGACTGTCGGCGCGTTCGTGGTGGCGACGGCGGTCGCGGTCTTCTGGGACGCGGTGGATAAGATTTGGGATCTGGCCGACGGCAAGGTCACATCCCTTGGATCGCATCCCTTCGCACTGTGGGTGGCGCTTGGGACGGTTGCCATCAAGATTTTTCTCTTCTATTACGTCCGCAGACTGGGACGCGAGACGCGCAACCCCGTGGTGGACGCGCTGGCCTTCGACCATCGTAACGACATCTTCTCCGCCGCGGCCGCGTCCATCGGCATCTTCTTCGGTCAGCGCGGACTCCCGTGGCTGGACCCGCTTGCGGGCGCGTTGGTGGCCCTTCTAATTTTGCGGACAGGCGTCTACATCCTGCGCGAATCCTCCGTTGAATTGATGGACGCCGTCCCCAGCCGCGAGATCGCCGAGCAGGTTGCGACTCAATTACATGGTGTGGATGGAGTCATCCAACTCGAGGAAATTCAGTCGCATCGTTTCGGTCCTCACGTCGTCGTCAACCTGACCATTGGCATTGATGGATTCCTGACGGTCACCGAAGGCGACGCGATTGCGACCCACGTGGAAAAGTTGATCTGCGAAACCCTGCCAAACGTGTTGCGCGTCCACATCCATTACCACCCCGCTGACAAAGCCCATGCCGACATGTCAATTGATGAAATTCTAGATGAAGGTAGAAAACACCTGTCCCCCTATCAGCCTGAATATTACGATTAACCGATCATTGCGTTCACCAGCGCGGATATATCCGCGCTGGCTTCGTTTAATCCCAGCCATGCCAAAAATTCTGTATTCCCCTTCGGCCCCAAAAGCGGACTACGAATCAACCCGCGCACGCTCCAACCGTCTGCTTGTGCGAATGTCAGCACATCGGTCAACACCTGCTTGTGGACGGCGGGATCGCGGATTACGCCCTCGCCACGCGCCACGTCTTTTTTGCCTGCCTCAAATTGGGGTTTGATGAGGGAGATGACGCCCCCCTCCGTCTCCCCCCATTTGCGAAGCAAATGGGGGGAGTGCCCCGAAGGGTCGAGGGGGGTTGGGGTAAACCACAATTTAACAACAGGCAACAACGTCTTCAACGAAATAAACGACGCGTCAATCGTCACCAGCGAAACAGCCTCTGGCAGAGACTCCACAAAGCGCGCGTTCGTCTCCTCCATCACCACCACGCGGGAGTCGGTGCGCATCTTCCAGTGCAGAATACCTTTCCCCACATCAATCGCGTAGACTTTGGCCGCGCCGCGCTGGAGCAGGCAATCGGTGAAGCCGCCCGTCGAAGCGCCCACATCCGCGCAGACGAGGCCTTCAACGGAGATGCCGAATCCTTCCAGCGCTGCGTCCAGTTTTTCGCCGCCGCGTGAGACGAAGCGCGGACCCGCGTCCACTGTCAGCGTGGATTCGGTCGAGACCGACGCGCCCGCCTTGAGCGCAGTCTGACCGTCGACGCGCACCTGTCCCGCCATGATGAGCGCCTGCGCCTTGGCGCGCGATTCGGCCAGTCCGCGTTCGGTCAACAAAACATCCAATCGAACTTTCGACATGGGCTTATTATACGCTTGGTACAGGAAACCCGTTTTCTGCCAGAAAACGGGTTTCTGTCGGGTAAAATACTCTTATGTTTATCGCACTACTAAAAACCATGCGCCCGCGCCAGTGGACGAAGAACGGCTTTGTGTTTTTTGCGCTGGTCTTCGACAAGCAATTGCTCCAACTCGTGCCGCTCACGCGGACGGTTGCGGGATTCTTCCTGTTTTGCCTGATCTCCAGCGCGGTGTACATCTTCAACGATCTCGCCGACATCGAAGCCGACCGCCAGCATCCCGAAAAGAAAAACCGCCCGCTGCCATCGGGACAACTCTCGACGGGCGCGGCATGGACGGCAGGCATTTTGCTGGTTGCGCTCACGCTTCCGCTGGGTTGGATTCTTTCGCCAGCCTTCGCGGGCGTGTTGGCGATCTATTTCCTCATCAATCTGGCCTACTCGCGCTGGCTCAAGCATGTTCCCATCGTGGACGTGCTCATCCTCGCGGCAGGATTCGTCCTGCGCGTCCACGCGGGGACGACTCTCATCGAAGTGGAACGCTTCTCGCCGTGGCTGTACGTGGTCACCACGCTTGGTGCGCTCTATCTCGGCTTTGGCAAACGCCGCGCCGAACTCGGCCTGCTGGCGCACGGCGCAGGTTCGCATCGCAAGGTGCTCGAAGGCTACACCCTGCCATTGCTTGACCAGTACATCACCATCGTTTCTGCGGCTACCATCCTTGCTTATTCCCTCTACACGTTCTCTGCGCCCAACCTGCCCGAAAACCACACCATGATGCTGACCATCCCGTTCATGGCCTACATCATCTTCCGTTATCTTTACATTATCCAAGTCTCGCACGACGCGGGTGCTCCCGAGGAAGTGCTGCTCACCGACCGCCCGATGCAAATTGCCATCGCACTGTTTGGGTTGGCGATCGTGGCGATCTTCTATTTATCGTAAGGCGGAATGGCATTCCGCCCCACACTATGGCAACCGCCTCTGCCCCCGGTAAGATCATCCTCTTTGGCGAACACGCCGTCGTGTACGGACGCCCCGCGCTGGCTGTCCCCGTCACGCAAATCCATGCGGACGTGGACGTGACCGCCTCCTCCCGCCCAGGGATTTGGATCCACGCCCCCGACGTCAACCTCCACG
The DNA here is from genome assembly GCA_003598975.1 of Anaerolineaceae bacterium. Lineage (GTDB taxonomy): Bacteria > Chloroflexota > Anaerolineae > Anaerolineales > Villigracilaceae > Denitrolinea. Next base: position 17,261 of record QZIJ01000070.1, read on the forward strand.
CCGAACTCTCCTCGCTTCCCTCCGACCATCCAATTGCTTCTGTTCTTCATAATTTTTTCTTTGCTTTCGGCATTTCCCCCGTCCCCTCCCTCGATATTTCCATCACCTCGACGATACCCGTCGCCTCGGGACTCGGCTCAGGCGCGGCAGTGACCGTTGCTTTGATGCGCGCTCTGTCATCGCATCTCGATAAACTGATGACCGATGAACAGGTTAACACATTTGCATACGAGATTGAGAAACTCCACCACGGCACACCCTCAGGCATTGACAACACCGTCGTGACTTACGCAAGACCCGTCTATTTCATCAAAGGTCAGCCAATCGAGACTTTCAAGGTTGGCGCGCCATTCACCCTCGTCATCGCGGACACGGGCATCTCCGCGCTGACGAAAGAATCCGTGAGCGATGTCCGCAAATTGTGGGAAGCGGACAAGGTCAGATGGGAGAAGGTTTTCGATGAGATTGGGGTGATCGTTCGGAACGCAAAAGAGAAAATCGAGAATGGAGAATGGAGAGCGTTGGGTGCACTGATGGATTCCAACCACGCCCTCCTGCAGGAGATGACCGTCTCCTCGCCAGAATTGGATTCGTTGGTCGAGTCCGCTCGAAGGTCGGGAGCGAGCGGGGCGAAGTTGTCAGGCGGTGGACGCGGCGGCAACATGATCGCCCTCGTCGAAAAGGACAAAGCCGCGCAAGTCGCCGAAGCCATCCTGTCCGCAGGCGCCAGGCGGACGATCATCACGGAAATTTCGTAACGAGTGTCTGAAAACCTCAACACAAAGTCACCAAGGCACAAAGCCACAAAGATTTCCCCTTTGAGTCTTCGAGACTTTGTGACTTTGTGTTGAAAGATCGTCATTGTTTCAGACACTTTCTGAATCTTTTTCATCCATGTTCATCTGAGTTTACATTTGCACCTGCTCAAGTACAGGTGTCTGTGGTTAAATTGACAGCAGGAGCCTCCCCATGTCCAGTGACCCCGAACTTGTTGCTTTCCTGAAAGCATATCCCACCTACCCCAGCACGCACGCGCTCGATCACCTGCGCCTGACCGAGTATGCCCGTCTCGACTTGAATGGGCAGGTTTATCTCGATTACACGGGCGGCGGCCTCTACGCAGAATCGCAGATTTTGCGTCATCACCGCCTGCTCAGCGAACACGTCTTTGGCAACCCGCATTCCACCAACCCCGCCTCGCTGGCCTCCACCGAACTCGTGGAACATGCCCGCGAATACATTCTGCGCTTCTTCCACGCCGACCCCGAGGAATACATCGCCATCTTTACTTCCAACGCCAGCGGCGCGCTCAAGATCGTCGGCGAGTCTTATCCCTTCGACTCCAACTCGCGCTACCTGCTGACCTTCGACAACCACAACTCGGTCAATGGGATTCGGGAATTTGCACACGCTCGCGGCGCCGAGGTGACCTACATCCCCGTTGCCCTGCCCGACATGCGCGTGGACGCTTCGCAACTTGACCGTGAACTGGCGCGGACCAAAAAGGGCGGGTACAACCTTTTCGCGTTCCCTGCCCAATCCAACTTCTCGGGCGTCCAGCATCCCCTCGCGTGGATCGAGGCCGCGCACGCCCACGGCTGGGACGTGCTCCTCGACGCCGCCGCGTTCGTCCCGACCAACCCGCTCAACCTGTCGGACGTGAAGCCCGATTTCGTTCCGATTTCCTTCTACAAGATGTTCGGTTACCCGACGGGCATCGGCGCGTTGATCGCGCGCAAGGAGGCTCTCCGCAAACTACGCCGTCCCTGGTTCGCGGGCGGGACGATCACCGTCGCCTCGGTGCAGGGAGACAAGTTCTACCTCGCCGATGGTCCCGCCGCGTTCGAGGATGGCACACTGGACTATCTCAACATCCCCGCGGTGGAGATCGGTCTCAAGCACATCGAATCCATCGGCTATGAGTTGATCCATGAACGCGTCGGTTTGTTGACAGGCTGGCTGCTGACGAACCTCGCGGCGATGAAACATTCGACAGGCGCGCCCCTCGTCCGCATTTACGGACCCACCGTCACCGAGGAAAGAGGCGGCTCGGTCACGCTCAATTTCTTCGATAAGGACGGCAATCCCTTAGACCATCGCTTCATCGAGAGCGAGGCCAACAAGTCCAACATCTCCCTGCGGACGGGGTGTTTCTGCAACCCTGGGGCGGGGGAGGTGGCGCTCGGCATTTCACGCGTGGAACTGGATGTGTGTTTCGCCCAGCCTGGCCACGAAGAGCGCCTGACCGTGGACGATTTCCGCCTGTGCATTGACGGTAAGTCTAGCGGCGCGGTGCGCATCTCGGTGGGCATGGTCAGCAACTTCCGCGATGTGCAGTCGTTGATCGATTTTGCGAGAGGGTTGTTGGGATAAATTGGAAATCCCATCTTGAATTTCCACCTTTTTTGTAATACTATATCAGTAGCATTATGCTTTCCTGTCAATTGATTGATGGCGGAGGCCAAAATGAAAAAAAGTTGCTCCTTTTTCTTGTTTCTGGGATTATCTTTAGGAATAGTGTTTGGGGTCTCTCAGAAGGTTTTTGCGCAAACCGAAGTTCCTGTTACGGAAACAGCATCTCCCTTACCACAAGTGACTTGTGAGGATGCTGAAAAATACATGGCAGAGGGGAAAACAGAATTGGCACGGGCGGCTTATGAGGCTGTAAAACTATCAAACCCGCAAGCAAAATGCGTTATAGAAGGTCTGTTTTTGCTGGGCACCTTGACTCCAACTCCTTCTCCATCCCTTACGCCCAGCCCTTCATCCACTGCTATTCCGAGTGCAACGCCCTTAACGCCCAATCCGTATGATGTTGTTGAACAATTAGTATTGATCGGAGCTCACGATGCTGCCGCGACCCAATTGGCAGTAGCCGTGGCAACAAACCCTTCTTCAACCGAAGTTGGACAATTTACTGGGGAACCTTGGCTGGTATCGCTAAATATTAAGAGAGGAATTATTAACTACTTGCCTTGGCTCCTTGCTTTGATATTGGTCATTGTCATTATTGGTTGGCTTAAAGAGAGGCGAAAGCTTCACCTTGATATAAGTGATTTTGATTTGACCACAATAGATGTCAAACTTGATACTGCTCAGGGTTCAGATTTAAATAAAGCCATGAATGCAGAATTTGAACAGTCTCTTTATCGAATTTTGGATACTACTCCCTGGCTTGATCCCGATGTAATTGATCAACCGCTCTCTCTGCCTGACTTGCCAGCTTTCACTTCCATGCCAAAGGAAGCTCAAGACCTATGGGCGTTTTTTACAAAATTGATTCCCGCCAACGTCGTTACTGTTAAGGGAAATTTGGAGTTTGAGAAGGTAAAAGGTCCTGGCCTGTCTGTTAAACTAATTCATAATCCCACCAGCGATCTTTTAGGGTCTTATACTGTTTGGAAAGTAGATATCGACCCCGACTTCACGCCAATTGATACCAAACCCAAGTTTGACGAATATATCGAATTGATTGAACCAGTTGCTATCTGGAGCTATTGGAAAGTATACGGTAAGAGACAGCCGCTAAGGGAGGTTTTTGGTACAAGCAATGTTGACAGTATGATCGCCACACGATGCACAACAGTGGCGCTTAATAGACTGTCCACCATTCACGACGTGGAAAAAAGGAAGTGTGAGAGACAAAAAGTAGAAAAGGGGTATCGAAGAGCATTGATCTCTGATCCAGACAACCTTGTCGCTTTATTGAACCTTGGAATTCTCCTAAAAGATGGTACAGAACTATTCAACCGAATTCGAAAGATTGCCCGAAAATCCGATCAGACATTTATCAACGCGTCTTACACTTTAGGCGTTATCGAAATCGAATCATATATTAAAGATGAGAAAAAAGAACACCTAAGTAGGGCAGAATCATATTTGTTCGATGCTCTGAAAGGCGCAAAAAAAGCAAAACGAAAGAACGGCAGCCTCTTTCCAGATGAGTTCATGCTGATGATTCACATTCCCTTGGAAGATGTACGTTGGTGGCAGAGAGGAGACGCCAGCCCTGATCCTCTTAAGGATATCCTAACTGCTGGTTATACTGCGCCGCGTGTACTTTATAATCTGGCTTGTCATTTGTGTATGGCTGTGCATCTAAAAAAATTGGATGACAGGGCTCTTGATCAGGCGCTAAAACTTTTGGAAGATGCTTTTTTGATTGAACCAGATTATGTCTTCTATTCGGAAGATGATATTTCTCTTAAATCCTTGGCGGAAAAAAGAGAGAAAGAATTCAATAAGATAAAAAAGAAATACAAACCCGTTGCAAAATCTACACCCGTCTCTGGCCAGAAAATCACATCTTTTATGAATTTACTTGGCGAGGAGACCGCTCGGAGGCTTGGTTCAGCTGGCGTTGCATCTGAGCATGATCTTCTGCGGCTGGCTAGCAAGCGCCAGAGTCGGCAAGTTTTAGCGCAAAAGTCCAAGGTTAGTCAAGACATATTGCTTTATTGGGCGCGCGTAATTGAACTCATACGAATAAGCGGAGTTGATATTAGCACCGTTGCTCTTTTAGAGGCATCTGGAATTGTCTCTCTAAAAAAATTAAAGGATTGGAAACAGGAAGAACTTGAATTACTTGAGTTACTTAAGTCAACGAATGAACAACTTAAACTAGATGTAAAATTACCCCAAAGAGAGGTTCTAACTTGGTGGCTTGAACAGGCTGAACATACTCCTACCCAGGTTGAACCTTTCTGACGTGTATCTTGGGTTTGGATGAAATATTGCCAATTCTCGTTTGACAGTCCCCTTCAAGGGGACTGTCTCGTCTTAATCGCCAACACATACTGACAAATTCCCAAACTTTCCCTGTCTTTTCGTCAATATCCTGTCAGCATATTTGATATATCCTGTCATCATATCTATTATATCCTGACAGGATATTTACATCCTGTCTCATCCGTTTTATACTCAAGACAGGAGAAATCACATGGCATCTCTTGTCTCTGCACTCAACCAATACCGTCCGCAGATCGAATATGGGGATACGGCCGATTGGCGCGAGGTGGCTGATTACATGGCGGATAACTCCACCCTGAGCCGCGCCGACATCATCGCTGTGTTGACAGGCTTACAACAGGCGGTCATCCATTATCACCGTCAGGGGCGCGGCGTCAAACTCGAAGGGCTGGGGACGTACCTGCCCAACGTCAACTATCAGGGAGAATTCGATGTGGCACACCGTCTCGACCGCGAGTTGAAGCGGGCGTTGAACGATGGCTCGTTCAGTGGGAAGATTCGCAACAGGCGCAATATTGGGAAATCGTCTGCCGAGGTCATTGCCCTGTGGAACAGCGAGCATCCCGATGACCCGATAGAGTAAAATACCGTCCATGAATGGTCAAACCCGCTCTCAAATCAAACCTGGCCTGACCGTGCTGATCATCCTCAAGCAGGACCAGCGCACAGGCAAACTGACCAAAGGCATCGTCAAGGACATCCTGACCAAATCGCCCACGCATCCGCACGGGATCAAGGTGCGACTCACCGACGGACAGGTGGGACGCGTCAAAGAAGTGGTGGCCGAATGAGCAGAGTCCGCCTCCCCGTCCGCGTGACCGCCGCGGGACTCGCCCTCGGCCTGCTGGCGTGCCGCCCGGTCTTTGCCATTGGCTGGGGCGAACTGGTCATCCTGTTCCTGATCATTGCTTTTCTGCTGGGCCCCCTCCTGTTGAAGTTGGCGCGTGCCTGGGATGCGTATCAGAAATCGCAGAAGAAAAAGTGAAGCGGCCACTCGTGCGGAAAATGAATCCCGCCACCGCGAATTTCCGTTATAATATTTCTGCGCCCTGGTAGTTCAATGGATAGAACAAGGCACTCCTAAGGCTTAGATGTGGGTTCGATTCCCGCCCGGGGCACACCTTATAATTCTGTTAGTTCCAGTTGAAATTGGGTCTTGCGCTCTGCAAAAAGTTATAGTAACATATCGACGGCAAGCGCTTGGGTGCCCCCCTCACCCAGGCGTTTGCCACTTAAAAGGCAGAATAAAAAATCGGGTTTCTTTGTGAGAAACCCGATTTTTTTTATTTGGGAACTGCCGCCACCACCTCGATCAACGTCACTACATCGTGCGCTTCGTCTCCCGTCAAAAACTCGGGGCGGATTCTGCTTCGGACGCGCGCAAAAGCCTCAGGCTCACGCGCCAATACATTGATTTCCACCTTTGCAAAGTATTCATCGAACACGCGCTGATAATCACGCAGGCGGAATCGGTTCAAGTTGCTGGTGGGGTTGAGCCATCTCTTCCACGTCTGCTCGGAAAATTTCAGCATCTCGAAAGGCAGTTTGAAATAGTGGTCGCGCAAATCCACATAGTGGATGTGGACTCCGTTCGGCGCGGTCAACGCGGCCAGTGCGGCGGTCAATCCGTCCACGTCATCGAGATGTTCGTAGACGGAGGAGCTCAGCACGAGATCGAATTTCTCCACGCGGACGTTCTTCACGTCATCGTGGATCAAGGTGATGAACGCTTCGTTCGTGACCACCTGTTCGCCGCGCAGGCTGAAATAATCGGGATAGGCGCGGACGAGTGCGCGGTTGCGACGGTCATCGGGCGGGGCGAATCGGTCGAGCAGGACGACGCGGCGGACTCCCGCTCGAAGGAGTTCCGCGCCAACCGCGAAGTTGCCTCCGTAGCCAAAGACGAGGACGCGTTTGCCCGTCAACGAGTCGCCGCGTTTGACGAGCGCTTCTTGATAACGCTCCACGGCGGAGGCGGGTTCGCGCGTCTCCAAGCCCGGGCGGATGATGAGTCCGCGGCGGAGGAGGAAGCGCGTGATGGATTCGGGGAGGAAATGTCGAATGAAGCGGAGGAGGAGGTAGTTGAGATTCAAAAGTCACCTATTCACTCCGTCATTGCGAGACGGTGTTCTTCCGTCGAAGCAATCTATGCACGATAGAGGAGATTGCTTCGCTCTGGTCTCGATACGAGAAGAACGCTACTCGACCATCGCTCGCAATGACGGCTATGGCAATGGCATCACACAATCGGGTGAGACGGTTTCGAGCGGGACGAGGAGTTGAAGCCTGAGCTCCTCCAACGTGAAGGCTGGTTCGTAATAGCATAGGATCGGCGCGGCCACCCACTTGACCCAGGCGTTGTTCTCCTCGCTGAATCCGTAGTTACTGTCTTTGATGGGAAGTTTCAATGGTTCGCTGACGATGAGAGAAAAACGTCGTTTTTCGAGGTCGCGGTAAAAAGCGGGGAAAGTCTGCGCGGCAGTCTCGCCCATAGCCTGGTCCATGAGGTATTTCTTTTCATATTCGGCAATGAGAGGGACATCTTTGATGTATCCGAAGGTAAGTAATTGACGCTGATCCATGAAAAGAACGTCGCCTTTGGCTTGCGCGTTGGATACGTACTCACGGACAAGATCGAGAGTTTTGTCTACTTTGTTGCGGGGAGGGAGAAGGCCGAGGATTCTTGGATCGGCATAGGGATCTTCGATGTCGGTGAGAGTTTTTAGACGAATGAAATCGTCGGCGTAGAGGAGCGGGCGCAGGCGCATCAATGTGCCATAGGCGGGGAGCGCGACGAGAGCGATCAACGCGAGCCGCATCCCAACGGAGAGAGAGACTTCGTCTGTCAGCCACAGCGTTCCCTCTGGGGAGGCGCGCCCCGATTTTTCCCAGACCATCCCCGCGCAGAACAACAGGCCGATGAGGAACATATCCATGTTGTGCAGGTCGCCGCCGCCGCCAATCTTTGTAGACGCGACCAGTCCCACCACGAGGAACGCGAACAGCACACCGAGGATGGCAAGACGCTGCCAGAGATTTAATTGCCAGAGTCCGCGACGAGATGCAAAGATCAAAACGATGACGAGCGGCGTGATGGCGAGAATCAGGTTGACGATGATGCCCAAATTGTAGGTGCTGTTCGGAAGCAGGCGATACCACAAGAGCGGTTGCCGTCCCACCGACTCGGCGACCTGCGTCACCGAGGCATTCCCTGTCCCTGCGAGCAGGCCGGTCAGTTGCGGGAGGAGGAGTCCGCCAAAAAGTCCCGCGAGACCGAGGAGGATGGCACGGCCCCAGTCACGCGCAGCGAGGCGTCCATTGTCAAGCCCCGCGCTGGCCAGCCAGAGCATTCCCGCCCACATGGCGGGCGCGAAGGCCCAGGTGAAGCGGCTGACCGAGGCGAAGTATCCTGCCGCGGCGAGGAGCGGAAGCGAAAGCCAGAGGGGACGTCGCCATGCAAGCGCGACGACCGCCGCGCTGATGAGCAGGGGCGTGTGGATTGGTCCCTGTCGCAGAAAAAGAAATCCCCAGAGGGCGGCGAGAATCCAGGATGTACGGCGGGATGCCATCCCGCCCCACGGGTAGAAGACACAGAGGCCGACAAGGATGTATGGCAGGATGCCCATCAAGCCGAGCCAGAGACGCTCTTGAAAAATTGTCAGGCCAGAATACAAAAACGGGAGGCCGCCGACCAGTTGACGGCCCACGTCGAGGAAGGGCGTGAGTTGCGAATCGGCGGGGAAGATGTATCGCTCGCGGCCAAACAGGATGGAGTAATCCCACAGGCGGTTGCCCTCCGACCAGCCCAGCGAAAACGGATAACTGGTGACGCCCGCCAACGGAATGGACGCGCCGACGACCGCACTGCTGACGAGGGCCGCGGCCAGCGCGTCTTTCCAGACGAGGAGCGCGTCGCCGCGACCGAGCATGATCGCCAGCCCCAGCGTGGACAGAATCCAAACAAGGAGGCGAATTCCCCAACCCGTGAAGACCACGCCCCAGGATGTGTACTGAAACAAAATAACAGGCGTGAGGGCGAAGGCGATGACAAAGATCCAGCGGAGGAATCCGAGGCGCGCCCGCAGACGAGTCAACGCGTCCCGCGCGGGGTCGAGTCGACGCGGCGACCAGAGCAAAGTCAGGATGGAAGCGAAGAGTCCTAAAGAGAGGAGGATGAATCCAAAGAATCCAATCGCCCATTTGGGGGAGTATTCGCCCAGCCACATGCCTGTTCCCCATGCGACGCGGTTGAGTTCAATGCAGGCTTGGACAAGTAGCGCGGCGGAGAGGAGGATGGCGAGCAGGCGAAGGAATGAAATTCGATTCGATGACATATTAGAGATTATAACGGGGAAATTTTCAGAAATCGGCGCCGAAAGACTCTGTAACACAAGCGGTGGGTATGGAAGTGAATTGAAAGAAAGACGGGCTTCTTGTAAGATGGTGAGTGTCGAAGTCGCCACAGACAAGGAGC
>QZIJ01000084.1 GCA_003598975.1 Anaerolineaceae bacterium
ATTGATCGTGCCCGTGGCTCTTGAGCAGGGCTCCAAGTTCGCCATTCGCGAAGGCGGCCTGACCGTCGGCGCGGGTGTCATCACCAAGATCATTGAGTAAGAAGGTAAGAGATGGCTTCGAAAAAGAAAGATGTGCGCCCTGTCATCACGTTGCAATGTGGCGACTGCAAGGAGCGCAATTACACGACCGAAAAGAATCGCCGCAACGACCCCAACCGGCTGGAGTTCAAAAAATTCTGCCCGCGTTGCCGCAAGCACACGTTGCACCGCGAAACAAAGTAGTTTGATAGTTGGGTAGTTTGGTGTTACATAGTTCACCCGAATTACGTAACTACGCAACTGCAAAACTACCCAACTAATTTAGGCCAGTAGCTCAATTGGTAGAGCTCTCGTCTCCAAAACGAGCGGTTGTGGGTTCAAGTCCTGCCTGGCCTGCCTGATTGGCAACGCCGTCGTCATTGGCGGCGTTTTAGCCGTCAAAATGAGCAAGAGGAGTTAATCGTGGCCGACGAGAAAAAACCAAACGCGATCTCCCGTTACTTTCGTGAGACCGTGGGAGAACTTCGCAAAGTGAACTGGCCCACCCGTCGTGAAGCCATTCAACTAAGCGCCATTGTCATTGTTGTGATGACAGTCATGGGTATATACCTGTTTGTTGTAGATATCATCGGAGAGAACCTGATCAAATTGGCGATCTCCGCCTCCTAGACAGGATTCGAGGTTTTGATGGACGTGCAGGATCCCGATAAGCAATTCAGTCAGGAACCGGTCGAACCGGACGAGGTGTATGTGAACCCTCCGGACGAACCGGTGCTGACCGATTCGCCGGATACGGGCGTCACATCGAATCCGCCGTCGGTGGTAGATTCTGCCCCGGTAGCCGAACCCGTTATCCCGTCCACGCTTGGCGCGCCCGTAGACCTGCCCGCGGATGGTGGCCCGGCCTGGTACGTTATCCACTGCTATTCAGGTTACGAGAACAAAGTCCGCCATAATCTTGAGCAACGCATCGAGACGATGGGTATGAAGGACAGGATCTTTGATGTTGTCATCCCCACGCAGGAAGAGATCGAAGTCCGTGATGGCAAACGCCGCACGGTGGAACGTCACATCTTCCCCGGCTATGTGCTGGTGAACATGGCTCTCTCGGAAGAGTCTTGGTACGTGGTGCGCAACACGCCGGGCGTGACGGGTTTTGTCGGCATGGGCAACTCGCCCACACCGCTCCGTCCCGAAGAAGTGAACCAGATCATCAAGCGCATGGAAGCAGAAGCGCCGACAGTCAAAGTCACTTATAAGGTTGGTGAGCGCGTCCGCATCATTGACGGGCCATTCAACGACTTCCGTGGCAACGTGGCGGAGATTGACATGGAGCGCACCAAGGTGCGTGTGATGGTCAATTTCTTTGGGCGCGAGACGCCCGTCGAACTGGACTTTCTCCAGGTGGAGAAAGCGTAAATTAAACGGTAACAGGCCGAACGTCAGGCCTGATACGTGGGAGGGTCTCCCATAAGACCCGCTAAAACCACATAGGAGTCACTATGGCAAAGAAACTGAAAGCAATTGTTCGTCTGCAGATTGAGGCCGGTAAGGCCAACCCTGCGCCCCCGATCGGCCCTGCGTTGGCAGGACACGGCATCAACATCATGGCCTTCTGTAAGGAGTACAATGCCCGTACTTCGAACCGCCAAGGTGAAGTGTTACCGGCTGAGATCACGGTCTACACCGATAACTCATTCACCTTTATCCTGAAGACCCCGCCCGCGGCGGTTTTGCTCCGCAAGGCGGCGGGCGTGCCGAAGGGTTCGGCTGTCCCGAACAAGGATAAGGTCGGCAAGGTGACGCGCAAGCAGGTGCGTGAGATCGCTGAATTGAAAATGAAGGACCTGAACGCCATTGATATTGAAGGCGCGATGAAACAGGTCGAAGGCACAGCCCGCAGTATGGGCTTGAATGTGATTGATTAATTTTGTGGGAGGGTTGCCTTGTGCGACCCGCTTGCACCACGGAGGATCCAATGGCAAAACACGGTAAAAAATACAAGGCCGCCGCGGCCAAAGTGAACATCGACCAGCTTTATGAGCCGCAAGAGGCCATGAAACTGGCGCGCGAAACATCCACCACCAAATTCGATTCGACGGTGGAAGTACACATTCGCACCGGGCTTGACCCGCGCCAGGCTGACCAGCAGGTGCGCGACGTGGTTGTGCTTCCGCATGGACTCGGCAAGACGGTGCGCGTACTCGTCTTTGCGGCTGGTGACGGCGCCGCCGCGGCTCGCGCCGCCGGGGCTGATCTGGTTGCAGACGATGACGAGTCGCTGAAGAAGATCGAAGGCGGCGCGCTCGATTTTGATGTGGCCATCGCCACGCCTGACATGATGGGCAAGGTTGGCCGCCTCGGACGTGTGCTCGGTCCGCGCGGACTCATGCCGAACCCGAAGGCTGGGACGGTTGTTCCGCCCAATGATCTGGGACGTGCCATCCAGGAGTCGAAGGCTGGCCGGGTGGAATTCCGCCTCGACAAGACCGCTAATATTCACGTTTCCATCGGCAAAGCTTCTTTTGACGCTGATAAACTGTACGAAAATTTCACCGCGCTGATGGATGCCCTGCGCAAGGCCCGACCGTCTGGGGCCAAGGGCATATATCTCAAGCGCATCACGGTCGCGACCACCATGGGACCCGGCATCAAGATCGATCCCAACGCGGCCCAATCTCTGGAGGCTGGCGAATAATTCCATTCGCTTAACTCGAAAGCCACTTCGCCAATGACAGCAGGTGTCCCATTGGGACTTAATTTCCTGCCCAGGTGGAGACTGAATGCAAATGACAGCCTCTGGTTGTCCGCCCCTCATGGGTTGCAAAAAGTCTTTGCCTCGCGACGAGTGGCAAAGACTTTTTTGTGAAAGGAGGTGATTGTCCTTTGGCCATTTCAAAGCAACGCAAGGAAGATGTGTTGAGCCAGTATACTGACTGGTTAAAACGCAGTCAAGCCGTTCTTCTGGTGGAATATACCGGCGCGAAGATGAAGGATTTGGACGCGATCCGCGCCAAGATCCGTGAAGCGGGCGGCGAATTCCATATCGTGAAGAATACGCTGGCAAAACGCGCTTTCGAAGCCGGCGGGATGTCCATCCCGGCTGGTTTGCTCGAGAAGAGCACCGCGGTCTCATTCGCATTTTCTGATCCCGCGGCGACAGCCAAGGCGTTGAGCGAAGCCGTGAAAGGCATGGAGTTTGCCAAAGTTAAAGGCGGCTTCATGAGCGGACAGGCATTGAGTGCAACCCAGGTGAAAGCCCTGGCCGATATACCCCCGCTCCCTGTCACGCGTGCACGCCTGCTGGGCGTTCTTCAAGCCCCGGCTGGCAAACTGGTCCGCACCATTGCGGAACCGGCTCGCTCACTGGCATCTGTGTTCCGTGCCTATTCTGAAAAACCCGCCGCGGCATAAGTTCGCGAAGACGATGCAAGTCGTAATTCCAAAAATCAACTAACCACAAGCAAGGAGTTTGTAAGCAATGGCTGCTAATCTGGAATCCCTGGTTGCCTCCCTGAGCGAACTGAGCGTACTCGAGGCCGCCGAACTGGTGAAAATGCTCGAAGAGAAGTGGGGCGTCTCCGCCGCCGCTCCCGTGGCGATGATGGCCGCGGGTGGCGCCGCAGGCGGCGCGGCCGCTGAACCCGTCGAAGAGAAGACCGAATTCGATGTGATTATCAAGGACGCCGGCCCCAAGAAGATCGAGGTCATCAAGGTCATCCGCCAGTTGACCAACCTTGGCCTCGGAGAGGCCAAGACTCTGGCCGAAACCGCCGGTGGAAAAGTTCTTTCCGCAGTGGGCAAGGATGCCGCTCAGGATGCCAAGAAGAAACTCGAAGAAGCCGGCGGCGTGGTCGAACTCGCCTAAGGTTTATTTTGAAAGATAAAACGACCGCTCGGACGAGCGGTCGTTTTTGATTCATCGGCGTAACCCCATCCATCAAGTTTCCTGGCTTTTGGACAAGGGAATGCAAAAAGGAAGAAATTTCCAAAAGACGCCCCCAAAAAGAAACTATACTCGGGTTTGGGCATTTTCCTTAAACTCAAATTCGGTCTTTCTTCACCTGAATACGCCCAACCATTCACATTAGCTATTGCTTTCTTCAGTTTACTGATTCGTGATCACTGATCTCATGTCTAAGTCTTGGAAAATTCAGTTGTATAGATTCGTTGAATATGTTATTATATTTTAAGGTGAGTTTGTAATCTGTCCATGGTGCATTCACTCTTAGAAGTTTCATAAGAAGAACAAAAAAAATAGAGGCTTTTCTATTCAACTGAGAAAAATCCTTTAAACTACTTTGCATTGTCTTCGACATTGTGACTGGAGAGAATGGATGGCCAAAAAAGTTCTCTTGATTGACGATGACGCGGAACTGGGAAAACTGGTGGAGGTAATTTTACGGCCTGTTGAGGTCACTATCTATCAGGCGCTTTGTGGATTGGATGGACTGAGGAAGGCTTATCAAATTCATCCCGATATGATTATCCTGGATATCATGATGCCTGACATGGACGGGTTTGATGTGTGTCTGCGCCTGCGCGAATTGACGGCTGTTCCGATCTTGATGCTAACTGCCCGCACGAAAGAGACCGACCTGATCCGTGGATTCAAGGTGGGAGTGGATGATTTCGTCAAAAAGCCTTTCAATAAAAACGAACTGGAAGCGCGCGTGCGCGCGTTGATTCGACGCACTAATTTTCCAGACTCAGTGAATAATTCCTACATCACCTCGTATCAGGATTCGATCCTCGAGATTGATCTTACTTCCCAGACTGTCAAGTTGTGCGGCGAGATCGTGGAACTTTCCCCGCGCGAATATAGTTTTTTGGCTTGCCTGATTAGGGAACAGGGAAAAATCGTATCCCATCATGAACTGGTGCGAGAAATCTGGGGAGGGCTGTATACCAACGAACCTTCCATGTCCTCGCTGTATATTCACTACATCCGCACCAAATTGCAGGATGGTGAGCACGGACATCATTATATCCATACCATGTGGGGACGTGGATATTGGTTTGAGCCACGCAAAGAAGAGTAATCAACGAATCATTGGGGGAATTTAAGGTATTTTCAAAGAATCTTTAAAGAATCTAAAAGATTTTTTCCACTATATTTGGAATCGACCAAAGAATATTCACCCGCAAAATTCGCTGGCGGTGGGGTTCTTGTTAAGGAGGTATTCCAATGGAGCTAAATCACTATCTGTCCATTCTATGGCGCAGAAAGTGGGTCCTTGTCGTGACGGTTGTGTCGGCCTTCGTCGCGATTGCCATAGGCCACTCACGCATGGCGCCGGTTTACACCGCGACAACCACGTTGCGCGTGGCCACGTCGGTCATCGGCGTGCAAACATCGGCGGTTTACACCAACGCCGAACTGCTGAGAAACACGTACGTGGAAATCGCTACGAGCCGTCCGGTGATGGATGAATTGTTGGCCCGCCTGGATTCGAATGAGGTACCAGACATCCGGGCAGAGGTGATTCCCACTACCGAGTTGATTCGGATCACAGCCCAAAGCCCGGATCCCAAATTGGCCGCGCAGGCCTCCAATACCCTCGCGGAAATCCTGATCGAGCAGAGCGATCAACTGTATATGGGTGGGTCCATCGATTCGGGGGATGTGCTTGCGGTACAGGTGGAAGAAGCGAAAGTCGCTCTGGACAAGATGCGCAAGGAGTATGAAGCACTCATCGTACAAACGCCGGCTGCGCCGGACCAAATCACAGTCACAGGCCAGTTGTTGCAGGAAAAGCAGCGGACCTACGAATCGTTGTTGCGACAGCATGAACAGGCGCGCTACAGGGAAGCCATTGAATCCAGCATGATCACATTGGTTGAATCGGCTATCCCGCCCACCGTTCCCACCGAACCACGCGTGGCGTTCAACTACACCCTTGGTGCTCTGTTAGGACTCATTGGCGGTATCATTCTTGCCTTCATTTTCGAGAACCTGGATACCCGCCTTCACGATACTTCTGCCATCGAATCCGCTTCAAACACATCCCTGCTTGCGCGGCTTCCAAAAACGGGCAAAGGACACCTGATTCTTTCCCACAATGGTTCCACCCCGCTGGCAGAAACAGTTCGTCATCTTGCAGCGCAGATTCAGTGGATGGATCGGGAATCTCCGCGCAGGGTCCTGTTGCTGGCAGGGTCGGAACCCGGGCAGGGCGCATCCACCGCGGCGGTCAACTTGTCCATGGCATTGGCAGAACAGGGACAGAACGTTGTTGTCGTGGATTACAACCTCCGCCACCCTCACCTGCACGAAATGTTAAATTTGCCCAACGAACACGGACTTTCGGATGTGCTCGCCGAAGGCATGGACTTGAAAAAGGCGATTCAAAAATCCCCGGCCGGATCGCTCTCGGTTCTCACCAGTGGACCCGGGCTGGCCGCGCCATCTCTGGCGTTTGATTCCGCTCGCGCAGAAAAACTGATCAATACCCTCCGCCAGCAATTCGATTACATCCTGCTTGACGCGCCCGCCCTGACCGTCGCGGACGTGGCCTCGCTTGCGCCATATACCGATGGATTGATTTTGGTTGTCCGCCGTTCGCACGCGCAGCGCGACGCGGTGGAATCCGCGGGCAATTTCATGGCACGCTTCGAGGGCAAATATCTCGGCCTGATCGTGAACGAGGCGGAGGGGCGCTTTGCTCAGACTTACATCTAATTAGAGGATTCCTCGTCAGGGGTCTTCCACCCTTTGGCACTTAGAGGAGTGATGGACATGCAAGAGCAGATGGGTTTGTCAACAGTCAGCGAACGCGAGCAAGTTGCATATCGCTCAAGGGAGAGGGACAGGCGCGTCTATTACGCCGCCAAGCGCGTGATGGATGTGACCATTGCCTCCTGCCTTTTATTGATACTCTCCCCGGTCATGGTTCTAGTGGCAATTGCCATCTACGCGTATTCGCCCGGCCCCATCTTCTTTAAACAGGATCGGGTCGGCGCAAAACGAATTACCCATGGCAGGGGCTTCGTCTGGCAACCGGTCACCTTCAAGTGTTGCAAATTCCGCACCATGCGCATGAACGCCGATCCTGCCATCCATCAGGCTTACGTCAAGGCGTTGATCGAAAACAACGAGGCGGAAATGCTGGCCGCGCAGAACGCCGCCACCCGTCCGCGCGGGACTGTAGCCGAGGAAAAAACGGTCGCATCCGAAAATGCACCAACCCGGCCGCGAAAACTTATTGACGACGCGCGCGTTATCAAGCCGGGAAAAACCCTGCGCAAATTCAGCCTCGATGAATTACCCCAGTTGTGGAATGTGGTGCGCGGCGATATGAGCTTGGTCGGCCCGCGCCCAGCCATTCCCTATGAGGTGGAAGTGTACAAGCCCTGGCATGTGCGCCGTCTCGAAGCCCAGCCAGGCATCAGTGGTTTGCAACAGATCACCGCACGCTGTAACTCGGACTTCGATGAACAAGTGAAACTGGATATCCAATACATCGAAACCCAGTCATTCTGGCTGGATTTGAAGATTATCATCAAGACCCCTTTGGCGATCATCTTTGCGAGGGGAGCCTACTAAAGGCAAGGAGAATAACAATTATGAATCCTATCAAAGTAGGGATTATCGGCTTCGGGTATTGGGGGCCTAACTTGACACGAAATTTTTTTGAAATTCCCACCTCGGATCTGATGGCAATTGCAGATTTGAACGATGAACGGTTGAAACAAGCGAAATCAAAATACCCACAAATCCTTGTCACCAAGGATTATCGGGAGTTTTTCAATTTGGGATTGGATGCCGTTGTCGTAGCCACTCCCCCGGCGACTCATTATCGCATCGCCAAAGAATGCCTGGAACACAACCTGCATACGCTGATCGAAAAACCGATAACTCTTAGAAGCGAAGATGCCGAGGAACTCATCGAATTGGCTGATGCCAAAGGTCTGACTTTGATGGTTGGTCACACTTTTGAATTCAACTCGGCAGTACATGCAATGAAGAATTACATTGACAGCGGGGAACTTGGGGATATCTATTACATAGACGCTGCACGGCTGAACCTGGGCTTATTCCAACGCGATTCGAACGTGCTGTGGGATCTGGCTCCGCATGACATTTCAATTATTCTCTATCTGTTGGGAGAAAAACCAATTTCTGTCAGTGCCCACGGTATGCCATGTGTCTCTGATGGTGTTTTTGACGTTGTATATTTGAATATGTTGTTTCCAAAAAACATTCCTGCTCATGTACATGTTAGCTGGCTTGACCCATGCAAAGTACGTCGCATTACCGTGGTCGGTAGCAAGAAAATGGCAGTTTTCAATGATATGGAAAACGAGCTGAAAATCAAAATTTATGATAAGGGTGTTAATCCACCCGAATATACCAACGGAGGCTTTAGTGAATTTCAATACAGTTACCGCTCAGGTGATATTACCATTCCAAACATTCGCTTCATTGAACCCTTGCGACAGGAATGCCAAGTTTTTATTGATAGAGTTTCTGGTGGAAGAACGGATACCTTCACACGCGAATTGTCTGGAAGCATTGATGCAACTCCATCGGAAGCTGTCCATGATGCACATCATTGTTTTATTGATGCAAAGTGCAGACTCTGCAATCATAAAAATGTCGGACCTTACAGTTGCGGGCGTGATGGCTGGCAGGTGGTCAAAATACTGGAGGCGGCTCAACACTCAATGTTGAATGGCCAGACACGTGAGGTGATTACATGGTAAAAGCAGATTTTGCGCGCATTGCCTCCGACGTAAAACTGGGGAAAGATGTAAAAATCTACGCGTTTGTTAACTTGTATGGCTGTGAAATTGGCGATGAGAGCAAGATTGGCACCTTTGTCGAGATCCAAAAAGGCGCAAAGATTGGCAGCCGGGTGAAGGTTTCCAGTCATACATTTATATGCGAGGGCGTCACGATCGAAGATGAAGTCTTCATCGGGCATGGCGTGATGTTCATCAACGACAAATACCCGCGCGCCACCACTGGGTCGGGGTCGCTTCAATCGGAAGCAGATTGGGTCTGCAGTCCTACCCTTGTCAAAAAACGCGCCTCTATCGGAAGTAATGCTACCATCCTGTGCGGCGTGACGATTGGCGAAGGCGCCTTGGTGGGCGCGGGGAGTGTCGTCACGCGCGACGTTCCAGTGGGCGCGGTCGTTGCGGGCAATCCTGCCCGTTCTGTGTCTAAAGATAAAAAGTGAGGAAACATGAGCATCCCCTTGATAGACCTTGCCTTGCAGCATCGTAACCTTCGTTCGGAGATAAATTCCGCCATTCAGGAAGTATTGGACCGTGCTGACTTCATCCTCGGCCAGGATGTGGCGAAACTGGAGGATGCGTTTGCCGCGTATTGTGGGACCAAGTTCGCGGTTGGCGTGGATAGCGGTCTTTCCGCCCTCGAGTTAAGTCTGCGCGCCCTCGGGGTGGGTCCCGGCGACGAAGTGCTGGTTCCAGCCCACACGTTCACCGCGACTGCCGCAGCTGTCAGCTTCGCAGGTGCCAAACCCGTCTTCGTGGATGTGGATCCCGTCACGTGGAACATTGATGTGGAAAATATCGAAGCGGCCATCACACCGCGCACGAAAGCCATCCTGCCTGTCCATCTGTATGGGCTTCCCGCAGATATGAACATGATTCAGGGAATTGCTGCGAAGTATAACCTGGTAGTAGTGGAGGATGCCTGTCAGGCACATGGGGCTGTTTACAAGGGACATCGCGTGGGCGGTTTGGGTAGTGCGGCGGGCTTTAGTTTTTATCCAACAAAAAATCTTGGTGGGTGTGGTGATGGTGGTATGGTCACCACCAACGACGCGAAGGTAGCCGAAACGATTCGCGCCCTGCGAAACTGCGGGCAGCGCGAAAAGAACGTCCACGAACTCGCTCCTTTCAATCACCGCCTCGACAACTTGCAGGCCGCCATCCTGCGCGTCAAACTGAAATACCTCGACGAGTGGATTGAGTCTCGCCACAAACTGGCACTGCACTACAATAAACTGCTGGCAGGTTTGGATATTATCACCCCCGTCGAGCCGCCAGGCTATGGCCACGTTTTCCACCTATACGTCATTCGTTCCAAACGACGTGATGCCCTGCAAGCGCACCTCAAAGAACGCGGCATCGGCACTGCCATCCACTATCCAAATCCTGTTCACCTGCAACCCTACTATGACAAAAATGGAACCGCCCGCGGCCAGTTCCCCTTTGCCGAAAAGATCTGCAACGAGATTCTCTCCCTTCCGATGTTCCCCGAATTAACCGAGGAGCAGGTGGAGATAGTTGTTTCCGAGATTAGGGCTCATGCCTGCGGATTGAGCCGCCGCTAACCTGTCCGTAGGAGCGCGGGTGCGTTCGGTTGGCGCGGCCACTTCCCTATCGAATAGCAAAGCGAGTAGGTATATTGTGATCAATATCCGTTTTCAACGAATACCTGTTGGCGCGTACCAAGTCCTCCTGGCCTTTATTGCAGGAGGGACATTAGGTGCCGCGACCGTATTTGCATCGCCCTGGCTGACGCTGGCAGCAGTTGTTTCGGTGATCCTGTTGTTCATTATTGCCAAAATGCCAGAATTGGGAATCCTGGGCATTCTCGTGTTCACATCCACGCTGTTGCCTGGTGAAGCCAACCTGGGGATTAACATTGGATTTGGTCACATCTACCCGACTGATATTTTATTACTCTTCCTGCTTTCTCTGATTTTTGTCCGTGGGTCGGCGGAACCAAATTTCAAACTGGTTGGTACGCCACTCGATATCCCCTTGTTTGGGTTCGTCTTCATCGCATTCTTCTCGACCATGATCGCAATTCTGTTTTCCTCCCTGACCCCTCAACAGAGTTTCGGTGAGGTTCGCAATATAGCCAACTACCTGGTTTTCTTTGCTGTGACTAATCTGCTGCGTACGAAGAAACAGGTCAAGACATTGATCAATGGGATCCTCGCTCTAGCGTCGCTGGTTTCGGTCGCGATGATCGTTCAATATGTGCTCGGCCCCTCGAACCAACTTCTACCTGGCCGGGTGGAGATATTGGTCACCGAAAAATCTAGTTTTACCGATGTGACCCGCATTATCCCACCGGGATATTCGCTTGTATTTGTTGCATTTATTTTTCTTTGCGTGTCCCATTGCTACAATGAAATCAAGGGTCATCGGTTCTGGCTTTTGATGTCGTGGATACTGACAAGCCTAGGTGTTCTTCTTACATTCAAACGTCACTTCTGGGTGGCAGTGATTATGGTTTTCCTGTTACTGATTGTTCTCAGCAAAAGAAATGAACTAAAAAGAATAATTGGCTGGTTGTTTTCCGCCTCTAGCATTATCATTATAGGATTCGCCCTGGCAGTGTTCGTGCTGGGCAAGCCCGTTTTGGATCTAGCGGACAGTTCCGTAGAGAGATTGGCATCTCTCACAAAGCCTGAAACGTACCTGAACCCGAATAGCAGTTTGCGATGGAGGGACTTCGAGTACGAATATGCCTATCCACAGATCATTGCGCATCCCCTGCTTGGACTGGGATTGGGCGCACAGTATCGTCCTTTTGTCCCCCACCGCGATCATGCCAACTACGATGGACGGGGCTTTATCCACAATGGACATGTCTGGATCATGGTGAAGACCGGCTTGATTGGTTATTTCGCCATGCTGTGTTTGATCGTGCTCTTTCTTTATCGGGGTTTTCGATATTGGAACACGCTCTCCGATCAAACTGCCAGAGCCATCGGTCTGGGATGTACGCTCGTGTATTTGGGAATGCTCGTGGGCACGCTCGTGGAGCCGATGCTGATCGAACGGCACTGGACCGCTCTTCTCGCGGTAATTATGGGAATCAACGAGACTGTTATACGACTATATGGTGACCATGAACAAATCCCCGCTCGCGGATGAGCAACCAACCTCTGCAAATCCGTCTGTCGCCTCCCGATTTTTTTCCGGCACTCTGTCCATAGGAGCGGCGCGCGCCTCCACCATTATCTTAGGCCTGATCAGCATGATGATTGCGGTCCGCAACATTACCATAGATGAATATGGTGCATATGTGTTGCTAATCATCATCCTCACTTTTCTAACGGAGTTCACGAGTATTGGGATGACATTGAGCATTCCAAGATATCTCGCCAGCAGTCACGATCAGACTTATAAACAGACTCTCCAGAATACGGTTCTGTATTTCAGACTGTTTGTCATCGTGGTTGTCGATTTTTTGTTTCTCATTTCCCACCCCCTCCTGGTTGGATTTTTGGGCGATTCCCCCCTGTTGGATTTATTCGTCTACTGGCCGCTTCTGTTCGGACTATCCAGCCTGTCTCATCTACTCAACGCGATCCTGCGCGGACGGTTCGACTTCGCCTCGTTGGGAGTGATCGAGTTTGTGACCAATGTGATCGAACTTCTCGTGCTGGGAATCGCCATTTTTGTCTTTCACCACGGATTGGATGGGTTGATCTATGCCAAAATCATTTCCAGCGCCTTGTACGTGGTCATGGGATATTTGAAATCGCATTTTCGCCACAATTGGAATATGGACATGCCAGTTCTGAAAGAACTCCTGCGTTTCGGTTTCCCTTTGCAAATGCAATACCTGCTGGATTTTTCCTTCAACCGCATGGACACAATGATCATCGGTTCCTTTCTCGGAACGGCGGGGATTGCCTATTACGAGATAGCGCGCAAGATTCCCGATAGCCTGATGCAGACCTATCCGGTCTTTGTTTCGGTCTACTTCCCAATCAGCGCCAATATGTATGCCAGCGAGACCAAAAAGAAGACTGAAAAATTGATGAATACCTCCATGCGTTTGCTCGCCTTCCTGACCGTGTTCGGGACGTTGGTCACAGTGGTCTTTGGCAGGGACATCATCCGATTGTTGTTTTCGGAAACATACCTGCCCAGCTATTTTACCTTTGTCCTCCTCATGGTTGGGTTGACCTTGAAGGTGACCGAGAATACGCTCGGCTATTCCCTCGTTGCGATTGGCGAATCGAACAAGCCACTGATCGTCAACGCGGTACGCGCTGTCTTCAGCCTGGCTGGAAATGTTATCTTCCTCCCGCTAGCTGGATTCGTGAGCGCTGCCTTTGTCAGTGTAGCAAGCAACCTGGTTGCCATCCCCCTGGACGCGTTCTTCCTGCGAAGGAGAAAAATCTCATCCAATTTTATGGAGGTTCTCAAACCGCTTGTGGTGCTGGCAGTATTCAGCCTGATCTTTTTCGCTTTTAGCGCATCTTCCCTCCTGCTCAAGTGGGGGCTCGTCCTTCTTTACATCCCGGTCTGTTTGCTGGTTGCTATCGTTACCCGTCACGATTTTTCTGTCATTTTCAAGGAGGCGCAAAACACTTGTACCAGAGTCTTCAAACGGGAACATCTCTCTTCCGGGTCAAAGTAGGTTTGAGGTTGATATGCGCGTCTTGTTCATCGTTGATCGCATTCCCTATCCCGTCCTTGGTGGCGCGGCACTTCGCAATTACAACTTATTGCGCAGGTTGGCGGCGGAACATGAAGTGTGGCTTGTCGCGTTCACCAAGAATGCAGAGCAAAGGGAAGCAGTCCATCACCTGGATGACTTTTGCGCGGGGGTTGAATTCGTGGAGGCCGAATCGCAAGGTGCATTATCGGATTTACCCAATTTTGCAAAGTACATCCTTCGGGGAATACCTCCCGAACTGCGTTTTTTCGCTTCCCCCACGTTGACGCAAAAAATTCAGGCACTCCTGGCGCGTTTCCAGTTTGATGTAATTCACATCGATCAAATCTACATGGGGCTGTACTTGGAAACCATTCCCCCTGCCCAACGGCCGCGCACCCTGTGGGGACTGCACGATGTTGATTTCGTGAAATACAGACGCATCATCCAACTTGAATCCAAGAAGACGCGAAAACTCCGCTTGTGGCTCAATAACCATTTCATGTATGGCTGGGAGCCGCGTCAGGCTTCGAAGTTTGGGCGGTGTCTCACCGTCTCGGAGATGGACCGTCAACTTTTGTTGGAGAAAAATCCCAAGTTGCGGATTGAGGTCATCCCAAACGGCGTGGATGCCCATTTGTTCGCGATCCGGCCAGAGGTCCAGGGGCAATACGTTTTGATCTTCGTCGGGAATATGGCCTATCTTCCGTGCGCCGATGCAGTTCTGTATTTTTGTGAACAGATCCTGCCGCAGATTCGGCGGGCGATTCCCAATGTGGAATTTTGGGTTGTCGGCAAGGATCCGCCTGAAAAAATCCAGGCGTTGAATGGGGATGGGATTCGCGTTACTGGCCGTGTAGAGGATGTACGTCCGTATTACGTGCAGAGCACAGCGTGCGTGGTACCTCTGCGTGCAGGTGGGGGGACGCGCCTGAAAATTTTGGAATCGCTTGCGATGGGAAGGCCGGTGGTGTCTACTTCGATTGGATGTGAGGGCCTGGAATTGAAGGATGGCGAACATATTTTGATCGCGGACGACCCTGCCGCGTTCGCGCAACAGACGGTTCGCCTGCTCAAAGACTCATCATTTCGACAGCAGTTAGCGCGTAACGGTAGGCAGGCGGTAGAGGCTCGCTACGATTGGGATGTAATCACAAAGAAACTGGTAGATGTATATCGTGAGGTGGCGGCATGACTATGTCTGGGCGTTCGCATCGCTTGATTTGGGTTTGCTCGATGCCGTTGGCGGCGAAACTAGATTCGGCCACCTGGCTGGAGCCCACGCGCGAGTTGCGCCGCATGGGTTGGGATGTCACGTTGGTCACATCTGGTGAGCGTGATGGCGCACAAACCATC
The DNA here is from genome assembly GCA_003598975.1 of Anaerolineaceae bacterium. Taxonomy (GTDB): domain Bacteria; phylum Chloroflexota; class Anaerolineae; order Anaerolineales; family Villigracilaceae; genus Denitrolinea. The sequence goes on from QZIJ01000084.1 coordinate 14,777, forward strand.
CGCGGTGTGGATGTGTTTTGTATTGCCATCCCCAATGTCTATTTGTGGCGTTACATCCTCTTTCATTTGCGATTGCATGATTTTGTGAACCGCTGGAAACCTGCGGATATCATCCTGTTCCATTCCTCTTCGGCACTTTGGCTGTTGCCTTTGCGCTTATTGCGCGTGTTGTCGCATCGTAAAACGCCGTTACTCGTCGCGGATACACGCTCGCTTTACATGCCACTAAAAAGCAAACACGGTTGGCGGGGAATGGTTCGCGATAAATACGAACGCATGATGGACGCCATATCTATCCGTTGGGCTGACGGGCAGACAGTTATTACCAGTCAAATGGCGAAGTCATTGCACATCCCGTTGGAAAAAGTGTGGGGTGTGTGGCCTTCGGGTGTGGACGCGCATCGGTTCGATGGGTGTGCCATGCAACGCGTTTGGCCGAAGGATGAAGAACCAGTGCTGCTGGGGTACATCGGCGCGCTTGAGTACGAACGCAATCTCATGGATATGGCTGTTGCGGTGCTGCGCGCGAACGCGGAGGGAAAGAACTTCCGATTCACGCTGGTGGGGGATGGCACACAGCGCGCCGCGCTCGAATCATTCGCCCAGGATTCGCGCAGGTGTGTCGAAGTGATTCCCTCCATCCCTTATGAGGCGATACCAGAATTTTTAAGCCACGTGCATGTGGGCGTTCTGCCATTCCCCAACGAGGAAAAATTCCAGGTGTGCAGTCCCATCAAACTCTTTGAATATATGGCCGCGGGATTAGCGATCCTTGCCACACGCATCCTCTGTCATACCGATGTGATGAAAAACGAAAACTACGTCTTTTGGGCTGAGTCAGCAGATGAAGACGGATTGCTGAACGCGTTGCGCGCTCTCTGGGAAAAGCGACACACCCTCGGGGACGTGAGCGCGGCGTCTGTTTCAGCGGCTCAAGCCTGGACGTGGAGTGAATCGGCCATTCAGTTAAAGTCGGCTCTCGAGGGTGGATTGAGTCGCCACATGGCATCCACTCCGGGTACAGCGAATCCTGTGCGTGGTTCAGCGCGCTCCTAAGGTCAGCTGATGACAAAATATTTTGACGCAACTTTGATCCATGTCTATGGGACGGATCGTTCTGGCAGTACCATGCTAGACTTGATCCTTGGCAACGCACCCGACGCGTTTTCATGTGGCGAAGTCTCAGCCTGGTTCCGACCATATCGTAAACATCATTTCCGGGTTGAGTGTGTGTGCGGAGAGAAGCCCTGTCCAGTCTGGGAGAAACTCAAGGATCTGCCCGAAGCGGTTTTTCATGCGCGCCTAGCAAAGGAATTGGGCGTCCGATTTGTGATTGATTCCTCGAAGGATATTTGTTGGTTGATCGATGCGCAGCGTTGGGCCGCTGACCAAGGTCTGCGCATGGCAACTCTCTTGATTTGGAAGGACCCGGTTGACTTGGCCTATTCCTATTGGAAGCGCGGCAGGGACGCGATCGCCTGGCGTGACGCGTTTGTGAAATGTTATGGTTGGGTTCAGCAAATCGGCCTGCCCTATGTGTCTGTTCAATATGATGACCTGGTCCGTGAGCCAGTTCGAACGGTTGGCGCGCTGTGTGCCGCACTAGAGATACCGTACTTCGAGGGCAAGATCAACTTTTGGAATAAACAGTGTCATCACCTGTTTGGAAGCACAGGCATCCGCATTCAAGCCAGTTCAAAAGACTCTTGTATCGAAAGTAAAAAGGTATATCCTCAGGAATTTGAAGCGCAGCGCAGCCGTTTGCTGGAATGTCTCGCACGGGACGCTCAAGCCCAGAGAATCATTCGAGCCTTGAAGCAGGCGGATATTTTGCTTGTGCCGCCGAAGGATATATATGCGACAAGATATGTTCCGAAACGCGTTCCGCCGTTTTGGTATTTCCGCAAAAAAACTCTCCGAATCTTGCGGCGATACTTCCCAGAACGATATGAATATTCTGCTGGAATGGAAATAGAGACCATCCCAGAAAGGCATTCTTCTTAGGCATGAAAAAGTCTGCGATGTTGCATTCAGCCAATCAGACGGGTACTTTCCTGCTCTCACTTGATACCGAACTTGCCTGGGGTTACTTCGACTGTTTAAACCCGCAGGATTTTTCCAGTGACGGTCAACTCGAACGGCAAGGGATTCACGCTCTGTTGGATTTGTTTCGCGAGTTCAATATCCACGCCACATGGGCAGTGGTGGGGCATTTGTTTTACGAGACCTGCGAGAAATGTGAACCGTGTCCCGTCAAAGCATGGGAAGGGAAGTACGACAGTTTCAGCCAGGTCTATGCTTCCGACTCGCGGCTGTGGTATGGGGCGGATGTGATCAACGCGATTCTCGAGGATGGTGAAATGCACGAGATTGCCTTCCACGGATACACCCATCGTCCCTTCAATGAGACAACGATGAGGCGGGATGAGGCGCGCTTTGAGATTGAGGAGTGGCTTAGGCTTGCCCAGCGTAAAGGACTCGCCCCGCGCACGGTCATTTTTCCGCGCAATGTAATCGGGCATCTTGAATTGTTCCAGGAATATGGCTTCACTTCCTACCGTGGCGCAGAATTGCCTTCCCCGTGCTATGCCATTCCCATACTTGGAAGGGGATTGAAACGTTACCATCGCTACCTCTCCTCCTTCATCTCCGCGCCTGGCTACCGCCACGAGGACTTCCAGTCCAATGGGCTACTCAATCTTCCATCCAGCCAGCATTTATTCGGATTCGACCAGGTGGTCAGCCGCCGGGTCAACGCGCTTAATCTGCATCGCTGGATCACCCGTACTGTGACAGATGGGATTCGCAACGCGGCACGCGAGAAAAAAATCTTTCACCTGCGCGCACATCCCAACGATTTTCGAGACGACAAGGATTTCGACATGTTGAGAGGCATCTGTCAGATTGTCTCGGAAGAAGTGAAAAGCGGTCGTCTGACTTCGCTTCGCATGGACAATTTGGCGGATATGGTCATTCGGGAAGCGATCCTGCCCGTGTAGATTGGACTGGTCATGAAAGTTGCTGTCATCTTGAGCATGAAACATGGTATGGAACACTTCATCTATCGTGAACTGTCCATCATTGCAGAGCAGGGCGCGGACATTTCATTGTTCCCAACGAAGACTCGGCCTGGCCCGTACATGTCTAAACCCGAATGGCGCACCACGCGTTGGAATCCGTTGATCGTTTTGTTATGCCAGCCGTGGTTCGCATTGCGTTCGCCGCGTGCGTATTTTTTCCTGATGGGTAAAGCGATTCGTTTTGGCGCGCTGATGGATTTTCTGCTGGCCTGGTATTTTGCAGCCCACATGCGCGACGCAGATGTCATTTACTCGATCTTTGGCGACCACAAATTGTTCATTGGTTATTTTTGCAAATTCATTTTGGGCAAGCCGCTGGTCACCACCCTGCACGCGTATGAACTATATCAAAATCCCAACCCGGTGATGTTCATTGAAGCCTTACAGCAATGTGACCAGGTCATCACTGTGACTGAATACAACCGCGAATTGTTGCAGAGCCGCTTCGGTCTGGACCCCGCTCGGGTGGAAGTGGTACGGGTTTGTGTAAACACTGAGGATTTCCGACCCACGCATAAGTTCATTGTGTTGATTGTCGGGTATTTCGACTCGCGCAAAGGACATGACACTCTCTTCCATGCCGTCAAGGAGTTGGACATGGATGATCTGGAAGTATGGGTTGTGGGAGATATGACCGGGCGCGCTGACCCTGTGAATGTGCGCCATTTGGCCCGGGAGTTGGGCGTTGACTCGCAGGTGGCATTCTTTGGGGAACTTTCTGGTAACGCCCTCAAAGCGGTCTATCGTGCCTGTGATGTGTTCTGTGCCCCCTCGCGGCATGACGAGCATGGCATAGCCGAGGGATTCCCAACCGTGTTGATGGAAGCCATGTCGTTCGGTAAGCCAGTCATCACAACGCGGCATGTGGAAATTCCACGCATTGTGCCGGAGATCATTGTTGAAGAGAACGACTCTCATGGATTGGCACAGGCAATTAAGCGATTACGTCAGTCCGAGTCCTTGCGGGAGGAACAAGGGCGGGCAAATCGCGAGATCGCGGAGCGTTTGTTTTCCACCCGCAACGCGCAACAGACCGCTCACATCCTTTTTGATGTCGCGGCAGGGAGGTGGGCTTGAGTAGGCGTATTCTGATGCTTTTGGAAAATTGCTCCTTCCCGCGCGATGATCGCGTCCGGCGCGAGGCGCGCGCACTCGCCGCGCAGGGATACCGCGTCAGTGTGATCGCACCCGCTTCAGGGTCCGAGCCGCGACGAGAGGTGTGGGAAGGGATCATGGTCTATCGATACCAACCACCTGCGGAGCGCATCGGCTTCATCGGTTATATCTGGGAGTATGGCTATTCGATGGTCGCCATCTTCCTGCTCTCGCTGGCAGTCTTTATTCGGGAGGGATTTGACATCATCCACGCGCACCAACCGCCCGACCTGTTCGCGTTCATCGCGGCGTTCTACAAACTTTTTGGGAAGAAGTACGTACTCGATCATCACGATCTCGCACCTGATCTATATGAGGCGCGCTTTCGCGAACGGGCGAAACCTGCTGTGACCCGTGTGTTGGCTGCGCTGGAGCGATTCTCGTGCCGCATCGCGGATCGCGTGATTGCTACGAACGAATCCTACAAGCGCGTGGAGATGGAGCGTGGCCGCGTCCCCGAGGAAAATATTGCCATCATCCGCAATGGGCCGGATTTGCAGGAAGTGTTCCAGACACCTCCCGACCCGTCCCTGCGAGAGAACGGCAAAACGGTCATCGGCTACGTGGGCGTGATGGGTACGCAAGACGGCGTGGATAACCTACTCCGCTCCATTCAGAATTTGGTATTCACACTCAACCGAAAAGATGTGAAATGCATCCTTGTGGGAAGCGGAAATACCCTGTCTGACTTGAAAACAATGGCTGTGGAATTAGGCATTGATGAGCATGTTCATTTCACCGGCTGGGTGAATGGGCAGGACGAGGTGCGGCGCTACCTGAATGCGATGGATATCTGCACTGCGCCGGAACCAGGCGATATCTACAACCAACGCTCTACTGCGGCAAAAGTAATGGAATACATGGCGGTTGGCAAACCCATTGTCTCCTTCGATCTGGTCGAGCATCGCTACTCAGCACAGGAAGCGGCGCGTTACGCATGTCCCAATGACAGTCTCGACTTTGCACGCCAGATTGCCTTCCTAATGGACAATCCGCAGGAACGTGAACGGCTGGGCAATTTGGGTCTTGCGCGCATACAAAACGAACTGGCATGGCAAAACCAATCGAGTGCGCTGGTGAATCTATACAACGGGCTTTGCAAAACAGAGAACTTAAAATTATGAATGTGAGTGTTGTGCACGAATTGCCCGTGGAATCCTGGGCTTCCTTCATTCTCAAACACCCGCATGGGAATATCTTCCATACACCGGAAATGTTCGAAGTATTTAATCTCGCGAGAGGGTACAAACCTGAATTATGGGCTGCCACTATAAACGGACAGATTGTTTCGCTTTTCATACCGGTTCAGATCAGTCTGATGAACGGGCTTTTCCAGGCGTTTACAACCAGGGCTGTTTCCTATGGAAGCATCCTTTTTTACACAGAAGGCGACAACAAAGAAGCCTTAAAAAAACTGTTGCATACATACGCACAGAAAACAACCGGTATCCCCCTATTTACTGAACTGCGTAATCAAAACGACATGAGGGATGTTCAGCCAATATTTCAGGAATGCGGTTTTAATTTCCAGGAGCATTTGAACTATTTGATCAATCTTGATCTGCCGGAGGATGATATTTGGAAGGAGTTCAGCAAGAGCATTCGGAAACATATCCATACCGCACAGAAAAAGAACCTGACCATTCACGAAGTCACGGATCGGCTTCAACTTCCAATTGTATACAATCTGTTAAAACAAGCTTATCATCGAATCGGGATTCCTCTGCCCGCCTTGAATTTTTTTGAAGCGGCTTTCGAAGTTTTAATTCCAAAGAAAATGCTAAAGATCTTCCTTGTGCAAACTGAGGATTCCTACATAAGCACGCGCCTGGTCTTGATTTACAAAGACAGGGTTACCGATTGGTACACAGGATCAGACCGTTCCTTCGCCGGATATTTTCCCGAAGAATTTGTCATCTGGCATATTCTCCAATGGGCCAAACTTCACGGCTATCGTTTATTCGACTTTGGAGGAGCCGGAATACCCGGTGTACAATACGGTCCGCGAATTTTTAAGGAAAAGTTTGGAGGCGCTCTGGTGAATTTCGGGCGCTATACATATATCCACCACCCTGTTTTACTGACGATAAGCAAAATCGGATACGAGGCTCTGAGAAAGTTTTTGTAGAAAATGACCATTCAAATTGTCCGGTCCCTGTCAACAGATCAATGGCGAACCTTTGTAGAACAACACCCCAAAGGGAATATTTTTCACACCCCTGAGATGTTCGAAGTTTACAGACTGGCCAAAAACCACACTCCTGAACTATGGGCCGCAACGGAGGGAGGGCGCATCCTTGTCCTGGTGATACCCGTACTCATCACTCTGACGGGAGGTCTGCTTAAACGTCTGACGGCGCGTTCGATCGTTTTTGGCGGTATCCTATGCGAAGACAGCCCTAATGGTCAGCTTGCTTTGAAGGAGCTTCTGAAACAATACAAACGCCACGCTGATAAATCCTGTCTTTTCGCGGAAGTGCGTAATATTTCAAGCCCGGCGGAACTGAATCCCATCCTTCTCGAAGCAGGCTTTCAGTACCAGGATCATCTGAACTATCTGATCAAACTGGAAAATCGCGCTGAAAGTGTTTTCAACCGGATCGGTCCGCGTACCCGTAAACATATCCGTCAGAGCCTCAAACGGCAAGAAGTTCAAATTGTGGAAGTCACCGATCGTTTACAAATCGCTCTCTGCTATGAGTTACTGCGGCGTGCCTATCGAAATGCCCGGGTCCCCCTTGCGGATATCTCCTTCTTTTATGCGGCATTCGACTGTCTCGTGCCCCAAAAGATGGCCCGTTTCACGCTTGCCTTTGTAAAAAATGAACCCGCGGCCGCCTCCATCGATCTGCTGTATAAAGATGTCATCTATGGTTGGTACGGGGGAATCAACAGAAAATTCCCTGCGCAGGTTCCGAATGAAACCCTGATGTGGAATATTCTGGAGTGGGGATGCCAAAACAACTACCATGTGTATGACTTCGGCGGGGCGGGAAAGCCGAACGAAAAATATGGGGTGCGTGACTTCAAAGCTAAATTTGGAGGGGAACTGGTCTGCTTCGGAAGAAATACGTGGATCGCCCATCCTGCACTGATGGCGGTCAGTAAATTCGCATATACCATGATCCGTCGGGTCATTTATTAGATCGATTTACCTGATGATGCTGTGATGCGGAAAGAAAGGAGATGCCTTGCAAATATCCCTTCTCGATGAAACTTGCGCTGCAGAATGGAACGCCCTCAGTGAGGCAGAGGCCTCCTTTTCCATGATGCAATCCTGGGACTGGGGTGAGGCGAAAAAACAACTGGGCTGGGACGCCTACCGCGTTGCAATTATGGACGGCGGCAACATCATAGCGGGAGCACAAATACTAGTGAAAGGCCTACCCTTGGGAATCGGCAGTTTATCGTACGTCCCTCGAGGTCCCATAGGCCACTGGACGAATCCCGAAATTGCGCGACTGCTTTTTGATGAACTCCACAGGGTTGCTCGCCAGAAACGCGCCATTTTTTTGAAAGTTGAACCAGGGGTAGTTGCCAGTTCAATAAACAAAAGCCTGTTTATAGATCTGGGTTTTCGGAACAGTTCGGTCGTCAATCAACCCTGTACCACGATCATTATGGATATTTCGCCTGCCCCAGAAATGATTCTGCGCAATATGCGGGATTCAACACGGCGCAAGATCCAATCCACCGAGCGAAAAGGTGTCACTAGCCGAATCGGTACGATCGATGATCTGGTTACATTCTATAAACTGATGCAGATCACCGCGCAACGGGCGGGCTTTGCCTTGCGCAGTTTTGATTATTATAAGACGGAGTATCTAACCTTCGCCCAAAAAGGACAAGCCGCCTTATTTTTGGCGGAATACCAGGGCCAGATCCTCGCAGCACACATCGTATACGCCGTCGGCAAACATGCCGCGTTTTTCCACCAGGCCTCCAATAATGAGGCATCCAGTTTGAATCCAAACTGCCTGCTGGTCTGGGAGGAAATCAAGTGGGCAAAATCAAAAGGGTGTTCCACCTATGATTTATGGGGAATCCCCGATGAGATCGGGGAGCTTGTTACATTGGAAAAAGAAATTCCAGCCGCGGAACGAACCGATGGTCTTTGGGGTGTCTATCGTTTCAAGAGTGGATTCAGCAAAAACATTGTCAATTATATCAGTTCACTCGACTATGTGTATTCACCATTTCTCTATAAAGTAATTTCAAATAAACTCATTAACCAAAATACCTATGAGCGATTCTCTGTGTGGTTGGACAAACACATTCCCCGCCGTGGAATAAGGATCAAACCATGAAATCAGAAAACTCTGTTTTCAAATATATCATGCAAGAATTGCAATTCATAAAGTCACATCATGATTTTGTGAATTTTTACCGAAAAATCACCTTTGTCCTGCCGCGTAAGACAGTGTTTTTCAGACGAGAAACATTAACACCCCCATGCCTGCAAATCGAACCAACGAATTACTGTAATGTTCGATGTTCATGTTGTTCTGCGCCCTACTCCAAGCGGCCAAAGGGTTTTATGGATTTGAAACTGTTCCAGAGAATTGTCGATTCGGCCACATTGGCTAATGTTCAAAGGATATATTTATACCTTCACGGGGAGCCATTGCTTCATCCTGGGATCATCGAGATGATCCAATACATCAAGGAGAAAGGACTTGCGGTAAACGTTACAACAAATGGGATGAGATTGGACAGCGAAAAAATCGAGGCCATACTAAGTGCTAAGGTGAATTATATGGATTATTTCACATTCTCCATATTCGGTAGTTCAAGTGAGATTCACGAAAAAATCATGAGGGGCGCCAATCTTGAAAAAATCAAAAAGAATATTTTGAACTTTGTAGAACTGCGGCAAAAAAGAAAAAATAATGGCCCCATCATTGAGACCATTTTTCACTCTCTTCCTGACAACAAACCAGAACGCAGCAAATATCTCAACTTTTGGGAAGGGAAGGTTGATCATGTCAAATTATGCGATAAAGTCTCCACATCGTTTTCGGAATACAAATCAGGAGGCACGGTAATCCCGCCAAGAACACGAACATGCAATGTATTATGGGAAAGATTGACCGTTTTCTGGAACGGCGACGCGACGATTTGCGCTGAGGATATAGACGGCGACTGGATTCTGGGCAACCTGAAAGACAAGAACATATCGGAAATATGGAACTGCCAGGAATTGTTGTCGCTTAGAAAAATTCACAGGGAAAAACGCTTTGGAGATTTCCCCTTTTGTTCTAGTTGCGATCTCTAACCCACGCATCAATCGAAGGAATATCCGTCATGCCTTCCAATTGTCAATTATATTCCCTCAAAAATATCCATCAGCCATTACGCAGGCAGGACAAATTATGGCAATTTAGAAATCGCCTGAAGCGGATAGCGAAGCGGCGAATCAATTACCTATCCAATGTGATCGGAAGGATGAGAAAAATGAACACTCTCTCAGCCAGCGTGCCCGAAAAAAGAATGGGGTTTCAGCCAGGCGACCGAGTGTGTATCAAATCCAGGGAAGAGATCCAGCGCACGCTTGATAACTGGAACGAATTAAAAGGATGCGGTTTTATGGATGAAATGTGGCAATATTGTGGCACCGAGCAAAAGGTTCTTAAATGCGTTGAGCGTTTTTTGGATGAAAGCGATTATCGGGTTAAACAGGTACGCGGAATTTATCTGCTCGATGGCATGGTCTGCCATGGTACCGTGGATTTTGGTCCCTGCGATCGTTCATGTTTCTTTTTTTGGAGGGAAGAGTGGTTGGACAAATTGAACGAGAGCAGATAACCGATGAACCTTTGGAGTCAAAACAGACCACAGGATTTTTGGCAATGCAGCCATTCCATAAACGACAATTTAACATCAACCCATCATGCACCCCGATTTCGCAAAGTCTTGCTTTGATGTGTGGTTGGCAAAAGTGTTTTTTTGTCTAGTAGTCCGTCAAAAATGATTTTGTGAAGTTTTGCCTCTGGTGGTAAAGTAGAGAAACCGGAGGCCAGAATGAAAAGGTACAAAGTTCGACTCCCCCAGGAAGAGCGTAGCGAACTTCAAAAACTGATTTCAACAGGTTTTGCGTCCGCCCGCAAATTGACTCGAGCTCGAATCTTGCTCAAAACAGATGAAGGTTTGACCAAAACCGAAATCAGTCGCGCCTTGGATGTCACGAACAATACCGTCACGAATGTATGTCGCTCCTTTCAAATTCAGCGGCTGGCCGTCATTGAACGGAAAAAGCCGGAGCGTGATTACAAACACAGCCTGGATGGAGAAGCGGAAGCGTATTTGATTGCCATGGCTTGCGGTACACCGCCAGAAGGCCGAGAGCGCTGGACGCTGCGCCTACTACAATCCGAGATGGTCAAGCGCAACTATGTGGATGATGTGTCCCACGAAACCATTCGCACCGCGCTCAAAAAAACGAACTTAAGCCTTGGCTGAAGGAAATGTGGTGTATTCCTCCAAAAGCCGACGGAGCGTTTGTATGTCAGATGGAAGAAGTGTTGGATGTCTACAAGCGTCCATACGATCCCAAGCGGCCTCAAATTTGCATGGACGAGATGCCCAAACAACTTCTGGCAGAGAAATATGAGCCTGTCGCAGTTCAACCAGGCCAGCCACAGAAACAGGATTACGAGTATGAGCGGCACGGCACCACCAATATCTTCATGCTGTTTGGACCCTTGGCAGGCAAACGCTATATTGAAACCAATTCACATCGCAAAGCCGTGGATTGGGCGCAGGTCATGAAAACGCTCTCGGATGAGTTGTACTCGCAGGCAGAGGTCATCGTGTTGGTGATGGACAATCTCAACACGCACAAGCTGGCCTCCTTCTACGAAACCTTTGAACCGGAAGAAGCGCATCGTCTGAGCCGCCGTTTTGAATTGCATTACACACCCAAGCACGGAAGTTGGTTGAACATGGCCGAGATTGAATTGAGCGCTCTGGTACGCCAATGTTTGAATCGACGCATTGCAGACCAGCAGATATTGGACGCCGAAGTGCAGGCTTGGGTGCAGGAACGGAACGATCAAGTTGTTAAGGTTGATTGGCGATTTACCACCGCCGACGCCCGTATTAAACTAAGACCCTATCCGTAAATAGGGTTGAACATTAACAAAAAGACACTCCTGATGCAGAATTGTTGGTACCACCCAAACAACCTGCAAGGAGTGTCCAATG
>QZIJ01000147.1 GCA_003598975.1 Anaerolineaceae bacterium
ATACACCACAACAAACACATAATTGAACGCGCGCCAACCCTCGATGAATTGCTCAAATGAGATTCGGCGGTCATGTCCGGGCGGCGCGCCCTGCGGCTGGTAGGTATCCTGATAGATGATTTCCTGCTTGGCATCATCGTAGCCCGTCACGAACGCGTAATGCCCCATCCAGCCCATTTTTCCGTTCATGTCTAGTTCGTAGATGCCTTTTTCCACCACCACAGGGAATCCCGCCGAAACCATGCGGCGGAGAACATCAATTTCGCCTCCATAGCGGATAACGGACGACATGGTCGGCACCTTCTCGGCGATGTAATTCTGCAACTCGTACGGCATCACGTTCTTGTCTTTGTCCGCAGGCTTTCCCTCACTGGTGGTGTTGCCTGGCATCACCGCGCGGCCGATGACGTCCCGATTTCCATCCCAGCCCCAGAAGGTGAGCGCCATCGAAAAATTGGCGGGACCGCAGTAATTGTTCCGTCCGTGCTGATGCTCGTATTTGACTCCCTCCAACTGGACGAGATCGGGCAGCGGCGTGAGCGTGACCGTCGGCGTCGCACTCGGACCCGGGCGCGGGGTCGCGGTCTTCGGAGGCATGGACGTTGGCTGATAAGCCTGCATCGTTTGCGCGACGATGGTCTCCAGCATAGCTTGTTCGGTCGGCTGGAAGACGGCCTTGTCAGGCGGATTAAAGAAGTAAGTGACACGCGTCCGAAGCGAATCGATCCGCCACGCTAACCTGTCGTGGACGGGCGGGATGTAGTAAACGCCCACAGCCAGAATCAAAACCAGTAAAACAGCGAGCAGGATTCGGGCTTTTCCTGAGCGAAGTCGAAGGATCCGTTTGGAGGCGTTGCGAAGTTTGTCCAGAATTTGCATGAGCGTCATTATAAATCAAAACGGACGGCCACTTTTCAGTGACCGTCCGTCTCTCATTGCGGGTTAAGCATCCTTCACTTCACCGTCAATCACATCGCCCTGTCCCGAAGGCGGCGTGGACGGGCCCGCGTCGGGAGGCGGGGTTTGCTGTCCCTGCGCATAGAGTTGCTGGCTGAGCGCGTGGAAAGCCTGTTGGACAGTTTCTGTGGCCTTGCGAATCTGATTCACATCCTCGGTCTGCGCGGCAGATTTCAGATCGTTGATTTTGGTTTCGATGTCGCCGCGTTCGCTGGCAGGCACCTTGTCACCAAGCTCGCGCAACGCCTTCTCGGTTTGGTAGACCAGGTTATCGGCGTTATTTTTCGCCTCGATCAGTTCGCGGCGCTTTTTATCCTCCGCTTCATTCTGGCGGGATTCCTGCACCATGCGGTCAATATCCGCTTTGTTGAGGTTGGTGGAGGCGGTGACCACGATCTTCTGTTCCTTGCCGCTGGCCTTGTCCTTCGCGGTGACGTTGAGGATGCCGTTGGCGTCGATGTCGAAGGTCACTTCCACCTGCGGGACGCCGCGCGGCGCAGGCGGGATGCCGTCGAGTCGGAAGCGTCCCAGCGACATGTTGTCATTCGCCATCGGACGTTCGCCTTGCAAGATGTGGATGTCCACGGCGGTTTGATTATCCGCCGCGGTGGAATACGTTTCGGTCTTCTTAACGGGGATGGTGGTATTGCGCTCGATCATGACGGTCATCACACTGCCAAGCGTTTCCACGCCCAGCGAAAGCGGAGTCACGTCGAGCAGTAGGATGTCCTTGACTTCGCCGCCGAGCACACCGCCCTGAATCGCCGCGCCGATCGCGACGACTTCATCAGGATTAACTCCCTTGTTCGGCTCCTTGCCCGTCAAACTGCGGACAAGTTCCTGCACCATCGGCATGCGACTCGAACCGCCGACGAGCACAACTTCGTTAAGGTTGCCAGCGTTCATGCCCGCGTCTTTCAGCGCGGCCTCGAACGGCTGGCGGCAACGCTGGAGCAAGTCTTCGGTCATCTGCTCAAATTTGGCGCGCGAGAGTTTGAGTTGTAAATGTTTCGGGCCACTCGCGTCGGCAGTGATGTAGGGTAGGTTAATCTCCGTCTCCATCACAGACGACAACTCGATCTTGGCCTTCTCCGCGGCCTCGCGCAAACGCTGGAGCGCGGGGCGATCCGAACGCAGGTCAATGCCCTGATCCTTCTTGAACTCATCCGCGGCCCAGTTGACGATGCGCTGGTCCCAGTCATCGCCACCGAGATGTGTGTCGCCGTTGGTGGCCTTTACTTCGATCACGCCCTCGCCCACTTCCAGCACCGACACGTCGAACGTGCCGCCGCCCAGGTCGAAGACGAGAATCGTCTCATCTTTCTTTTTGTCGAGTCCATACGCAAGCGCGGACGCGGTCGGCTCGTTGATGATACGCATCACTTCGAGTCCCGCGATGCGGCCCGCGTCTTTGGTGGCCTGCCGCTGGCTGTCGTTGAAATACGCGGGGACAGTAATGACCGCCTGCGTGACAGGCTGTCCGAGATACGCTTCCGCATCGGACTTCAACTTGCCCAGCACCATCGCGGAGATTTCCTGCGGGCTGTATTCGCGGTTCGTGACGGGGATTTTGACTTTCACATCATCCGATGTGCCACGCACCACTTCAAATGGAACCATGGCACGCTCGTTGGCAACTTCATCATAGTGGCGTCCCATGAAGCGTTTGATGGAATAGACGGTATTCTCCGAGTTGACGACCGCCTGCCGCTTCGCAGTCTGACCGACGAGGCGCTCGCCATTTTTATTGAACGCCACCACCGACGGGCAGAGACGTCCCCCCTCCGCGGTGGAAATGACGGTCGGCTGTCCACCTTCCATGACTGAGACAACACTGTTGGTCGTACCAAGGTCAATGCCGATTATTTTTCCCATAAGTTACTCCTTTATATCTTTCAGGTGCCATTCCTGTGATTTGATTCTTGTCTTCCATAATTTACCCCCGCTGTAAAAGAATCCTGTTAACACTGCGTAGGATTTTCAAAAAGACTTGCAGAAAACCGAACGCGCCACCCAGTCGAGGGTGACGCGTCCGATTTCGAACTGATCAAGGTCGCGTTAAGGCGCCTGAATGTCAAAGTAGTCAATGTCAACAATGATGGGGTACACGTTGAACGATGAAATGCTGATGCCCACCTTGCCATCCGTGAATCCGTACTTGCTCTCTGTGACCTTTGCCGATTCTTCGCCATTGATATACAGGGACAGGTTCCTGCCCGAGCAGACAACAACGTATACGTTGGTCTCCTTGCCGATCTTGATGGCATTCGACCCGCTGGTGTAGATGGCATTGTAGCCCTTGTGGACTGCGCCAGTGGCATCGTAGGCAAAGATGTTGAACAGACCGTTGCTCGCGATGTTGAACTCGTACCAACCGTCATCGCTATAGCGGCAGATCAGGCTCACGTTGTTGTTGTTCTTGCCGCGATTCGCTGCCGAGACCTCCACCCGCACGTCATCGTATGACTGTTTATCATAAATGAGATACGAATACAGGTAATTGTCCGTAAGGTCAAAGACCAGTTTTCCGTTTTCGATGGCATACTTGGCCTTGCTTCTGTCCGATTTGGTGTCGCCGACAAAGATGAAGTTGGTCCAGTCGCCAAGCACGTCAGTATTGAATTCTTCCTTGAAGAACGGGCTGGGCGGAGGCGGAAGCGTGGCGGTGGGAGGCGGCGGCTGGGTCGGGAGTACCTGGGTCGGCTGTTGAATCGGCTCAGATTGCTGCGTGGGCTGGATGACGGGCGCAGGCGGAGGCGGCTCCTGAGTCTTTGTGCCAAAGTCAATGCCACAGGCCATCCCAACGACCAGGACGAGCAGAGCGACAAAAACAAAAGGTTTGAAAATACTTCGTTTCATGACATTCTCCTCCAAGAGATATTGAGTGTTCCGCATCCTTACAACGCGGGATGAGAAAAGTATAGCACAAACAAAAGAAAAAGCGACAGTGCGTTAGTACTCAAAAGTTCCGTTAAAATTGCCCACCATGAAACCGACGCTCCTTTCCTCCCCCCTCATCTCTTTTCTTGTCATCCTCCTGTTGACCTCCTCCTGTCAACCAGCAGGGACGCTCCCCCATGTACCAACTCCCTGCCCGACGCCGGCCGCATCACCCTACCCGACGGCGGTTCCCACCCAATCCGCGACTCGGACCCCGCGTCCTTCCCCCCTCCCCGACTACACTCGAAAGTTCCTCGAGACTCTCCCCGCCAGCCCCAACAGTTGTCATCCCGACCACACAGCCGACGATATCGGCGTCTACATCTACGACCTGAAAGCCGAACGCGAACTCGTTTCGATCAATGCAGATGTGCCCTTCCAATTCGCGTCCGCATTCAAAGCACCCGTTCTGGTGTACTTTCTTTCCTCCTGCCACCAATACTGGGACGCGTCCAGCCCTGAATGGAAGGAATACTTCCAAGACGCAGAGGCCGCCAAAAATGTAGAGCAGTTCACCAGTCCCGAATATGAACGAAAGGTTGCCGAATTCATCTCCGACCCCAAAAACTGGAAGGATGTCGGCAAATTCTTCGCGGAGCATAGACAGATCGTCAACGGCGCGGGGGGCGAAATTGATACGCGCTACTTCATCCTCGAAAAAGTGTACGGGATGATCGCCCAAAGTCAGAACATCGCCACCGCCGAAGTTTTGCTTTTCATCCAGGAGAATTGCCCCAAACAGGCGCAGATTCAAGTTGAATCGCAATGCGGCGATGCCAACGCCATCACCAATTTCAATGCATGGTTCAATGACTTTTCGGGAATCACCTACGAAAACGGGACTCCGCACCGCGGCCTCTTCCGATGGGACACCGTCATCCAGAACACCGCCAATGGTTCGGAGGAGATCACCCTGCCTACATTCGGGCTGAAAGACCTATGCGTCACCCAGACTGCGATTCTGAACTGTGATCCTGCTTTCATAGCATCCAATACTCTGACGGCCAGGGACTTTTTCAGGTTCTACTATTCTCTCTATATAATGAGTGATGTGCGGCTTCGCTCAACGGCCTTCAATCTCCTCGCCGTGGATGAGCCCGGGCCGGCGCGCGGCTATTTGAAGAACCTGACGCGAAGCCTGCCCGCCCTATCCTTCAGCAAAAACGGACACGCGTTCTTCATCAATGGCTCGATCAACACCGACGCGGGGATCGTGCGCTACAAGGGGAAAGACTATATCGTCGTCACCCTGTCGTTCAACGCGCTCAGCCCGATGACGATGCTCTACGGCTCGTACGATTCGGATGGAAATCCAGTAGGCGACCCGGGTTTGATTCAAATGCTGTTGGAAGAATATTCGTCGACCCCATAAGATGAAAGAAAAGACGGTCACTTTGAAGTGACCGTCTTTCATTATGATTGTGGAGCGAGGACCGTCTCTGCGAGGGTGAATGCCTGCAATGCGGACGGGTCAACCGTCACGCCGAGGCCGGGCGCAGAGGGGACGTTGATCGTGCTGTCGGCGTTCAGGGTGAAGCGCTCGGTGGTGATGTCACGCATGTAGTAGCGGTTCGAGGCAGAGATGTCCCCGGGCAGGCTGAAGCCTTGCAGGGAGGCCAGCGCCAGGTTCGAGGCGCGACCGACCCCCGTCTCCAGCATCCCGCCGCACCAGACAGGCATCCCGCGCGATTTACACAAATTGTGAACGGCCACGCCTTGACTCAGTCCGCCCAGCCGCCCGGGCTTGATGTTGATGATGCGGCAGGCGTCCATTTCGATGGCGTAGCGCGCGTGCCGCGGCGTGACAATGCTCTCGTCGAGGCAGAGGGCGGTTTTGAATTCGTCCTGCAGTTTGCGATGATCCCAGATGTCATCTTCGTGGAGAGGCTGTTCGATGAGGAGCAGGTCGAGGTCATCGAGAGGTTTGAGCGCCGCGCTGGACTTCAACGTGTAGGCGGAGTTGGCGTCCACTTGAAGGAGCAGGTTCGGGAACGCGGCGCGCACCGCGGAGGTGTCGCCCGCGTCGCGTCCGGGCTTGATCTTGATTTTCACGCGCCGATAGCCTTGTGACACATAATCCGCCACCGCGTGGACGAGTTTTTCAGGCGAGGCTTGCAGGCCAATCGAGACACCCACGTCCACCTGAGTCCGTTCGCCGCCAAGCAATTCGCGCAGAGATTTGTCCGCGCGCTTTCCGAGCAAATCCCAAATTGCCATTTCCACGCCCGCTTTGGCGAGTTGATGTCCGCGAATGCCATCCACGCGGCGTTGAAAATCGTCCGCGTCGGCAACGTCCTGACCGAGGATGAGAGGGGCGATGAAGTCACGCAGGATGTGCCAGGCTGTGCCAGTCGTCTCGTAGCAGTAGCCCGGGTCACGGTCCGCGACGCATTCGCCGTAGCCAGTTAACCCGTCAGATTTAAGAGTCACCAGGATGCACTCTCGATGGGTGATACGCCCAAAGGAAGTCTCAAAGGCGGTGACAAGCGGCATCCGCAAATGGGTGAGGGTCAGCGAGTCCAGTTTCATTTTTGTTTTTCTTCGCCGAAGTTTAGATCGCGCAGGGCGTCATCCAAATCAGCATTTTCTTTGCGCGCGCCGGGCACGACCGTGCCGCAATACGGACAGATATTCCACGGCAGTTCCAGCAGGCGACCGCAATGGAGGCAGGGCTTGCGAAGCCGCGTCTGACAATGCGGACAGACCTGCCAGTCCTCGCGGACGCGGCGCTCACAGCCCGGACAAAGGGTCTGGTCCTCCAATGCCTGGAGCAGGGTCTCCTCTTCGAGCGTGTGCTGATAATCCTCTTCCAGCGTTTTCTGCGGGCGTAGAATGAGATAGACCAGCACGCCGGGGATGTTGAGCACCGCCACCAGCAACGCCGAAAGGATCTGCACCAGCGGGTCGCGGGCGCGCGTGCGGATATCGCGGTACGTCCACACCACGAGGCTGACCCACAACGCGACCAGGAACGCGCCGCCAAAGCCGGTCAACACGAGGGCAAAATTGCTCATGAAACTGGGGTCAGTGGACATGTTGGCTCCTTATGGATTTCCTGATTGTACCGCTTTACGGCGTCTGGAATTCGAAATTCCACACATCACCATCCTGTTGCAGGAGTGAGGTGACGCCGATCACTTGATAGAACGTTCGGCCGGGGCGCAGGAAGATTGGGTCGCCTTCGAGGGTGGTCAGAAGGAGGGGCTGGTCTTTTTCTGGGCGCGCCCAACGGGCGGGGATGACGATGCCATCACGGAAGACGTAGGCAAGCCCCTCATCCACCAGATTGATGTGATAGACCTCGTCCTCGGCATTGAACTTGTTGGCGAAGGTGTGCGAGACGAGCAAATACACCACGTTCTCCGCGTTGACCTGCTGGCTGGTGGCCGCGTCGATGAGCGGCGCGTAGGCCTTTTCGGTCACTCCCGCCTCGGGGTCGAGCGTGACCGTTTCCTGATAGCGGACGTATTTCCGCGCGGCTGGATCGTATTCCCAGTAACTGTAGTCCCGCACGGAATAGTAGGTATACATGCGATTGACTTTGGTTTGAGATTCGGGGACCGCCTCGCTGAAAAATCCGTTGCGGATGGGCTGGCGTGAATTATTGACACCCTTTTCTTTGGCAAATTCATTGAAGCGCGTGGTATCGAAGTAATGCGTGAAATGCTCTGCATCTGGCACTTCATTGATAGGCGAAACGAAAAACGGCGGACAGATTCCACCCGTGCAACTGGGGATGACCAGATAAGGATACAGGTCACTGCCCTTCAGGTAATTCCATTCGCGCGGGTCAGCGTAGTTGAAGACCAGGAACGCGTTGAACATGCGCGCCACGTGCTCGTCGAAGAATCGTCCCGAGCGGACGGGACCTACTTTTTTCGCGTCGGTGCCATAGAAGACGCCGATGAAACGCGTGTCGCCCCATTCGATGTAATACTCGAAGACCTGGTCCGCGAGCGTCAGTCCATATTGCGGACGGATCTCGCGCGGGTAATTTGAAATTTTGATCGCCAGTGGACGCCTCTCGAGCAGGGCAGGGTCTGAGGGAGGCAAGCCTGTCAGCGGGTTGATGTCCACGAGGAGATTGAGGGATGGGTCGGGGAGCGCGGATATGACCGTCGCTTGTGGTTGGCGCGTGAAATTCGGTGTGACGTCCACGGGCAGGCGCGGCGTGGGCGCAGACCCAGTCTCGGCAGGCAGGGTGTCATTGGGAGGCTGAAAAGGCGTTTGGGTGGGGATTGTGTCCACGAAAACAGGAGCAGGCGCGGGGTCGGGAGTGGAGGCGCAGGCTGTCATCAAAAAGAGGAGGAGTCCCAACAGGCTGATCCGTTTCATCCCGCCGATTGTACAACAATCCCGCGCCCCGCGCGGCAAACCTGATAAAATACCCGCACTCTGCAATGTTCATTTTAATCAGCGTTCTCTTACTGTTCGCCACTGCGCTGTCGCTGGCGATCCTGCAGGTGATGCGCCCCAACTATCGCTTTGCCTGGCTGGTCGCGGCGGGCGGCGCATTTTTGACGTGGGCCAGCGTGCTTTTGTGGCAGGCGCGTATGCCGCTCCTGCTGGAATTGCCTTCGTGGGGATCAGCCGCACTGTTCGCCAATTCGCCGTTCTTTCTCGCCGACGCGGTGAACTGGCCTTACGCCCTCGCCTTGACCACGCTCGGCCTGGCCGTAATCCTGACGGCGGTGGTGCGCGAAAATTTCCCCGCGCCCTTCCCCTGGGCTGGGGCATTGACCTTGATCGGTTTTGGCCTGCTGGCTGTGCTCGCCGATAACCCGCTGACGCTCGTGTTGATCTGGACCGCGCTCGATGTGACGGAACTCACCACACAGTTGATCTCTGTTGAAGGGCGCGCCAGCGAACGCGTGGTGGCAGGCTTTGCGGCGCGCGCCGTTGGCATGGGCCTGGTATTGTGGGCAGGATGGGTTAGTTTATCGCGCGGCATTCCGTTTGATTTCCGTTCGCCCCTGCCCGAGGTTGGCGTATATTTAATTCTCGCCGCAGGACTGCGCTTGGGCGTGTTACCGCTCCATCTGGCCTACGCCACCGAATCGGCTGTGCGACGCGGCTTTGGTACCACCCTGCGGCTCGTTTCGGCCGCGTCCAGCCTCGTGATTCTGGCGCGCATCCCCGCGCAGGGGATCATCTCCCCACTGGCGCCCTTCCTGCTCGTGCTAGTTGCCGGCGCGGGTCTCTATGGCGGCTGGATGTGGGTGCGCTCTCCCGACGAACTCGCAGGTCGTCCCTATTGGGTCATCACACTCGCATCCTTCGCCATCGCGGCCGCCCTGCGGGGTAATCCGCTCGGCTCCATCGCCTGGGGCTCGGCTCTCGTGCTCGCAGGCAGCGCGCTTTTTCTTTCCTCCATTCAGCACAAAACCCTCCAGCGCATCCTGCTGGTGATTGGACTATGGGGCATCTCGTCCCTGCCGTTTTCGCCCACTGCCAGCGGCTGGGACGTCAGCGCAAATTCATCCTGGGCGATCTGGCTGACATGGCCGCTGTTACTCGCCGCACAAGCCCTGCTTGCGGCGGGATTCATCCGTCAGACTCTACGACCCGCCGCCTCGGTCCCGCTCGACGCGCAGATCGCCTGGGCGCGCAACATTTATCCGATTGGGATCGGCCTTCCGCTCGCCGTTCTCATCCTGCTGGGACTCTTCGGCTGGGATGGGGCGCGTCTCCTCGGCACGCTTCCCGCGGGACTGGTGGCGGCCGCGCTCACTGCCACGCTCCTCTGGCTGACGCCGCGCCTGCGCTGGCTCAACCCCATCCGCGCTCACTGGATACGTCCGCAACAGGGCGAATCCTCGCGCCTGGATTCTTTCTATAACACGCTTTGGAACATCTACCGTTCCCTCGGCAGGTTGAGCGAATCCGTCTCTGCCGCGTTCGAAGGCGATGGCGGAATTTTATGGGCGTTACTGTTTCTGGTGCTCTTCCTCTCCCTGCTTGCGCCGAGGATTCCCTGATGACGATTCCCACTTTCATCTCCTGGATTCCCGTCGGGCTATTGCTGGTCACATCCATCGGCCTGCTCCTCAGCCGCGACTGGCGCTGGAATCTCGGCTTTCTGGCCGCACAATACCTCGGCATGTTCTGGCTGGTGACATTTCACTGGCCGTTTGGCCTGGCCTCCATCAAACTGGTGACAGGCTGGATGGCCACCGCCACACTGGGCGTGACGCGGCTGGAAATGGGCGATACCCCCACCGAACCAGAGTCCACGCAAATGCCCCAGGGACGATTCTTCCGCCTGCTCGCGGCCTCCATCGTGGCCATCCTCGTCATTGCATCCACGCCACAGGTGGAGACGATCATCCCCGGCATCAGCCGTCCCGTCATCATAGGCGGACTCCTGCTGGCGGGAATGGGGCTTCTTCATCTTGGCCTGACCGCCGAAGTTCTGCGCGTCATCCTCGGCCTGCTGACGGTGATGGCAGGCTTTGAACTCCTATATGCCACCGTGGAAACATCCATCCTGCTCGCGGGATTACTTTCCATCGTCAACCTCGGACTGGCACTGGCGGGCGCGTACCTGATGACCGCCGCCCCATCTGAAGAGGCGGAGGAGTTCGAATGAACGCGCCCATCCTGTGGATTTTCCTGCCTCTCGCGCTGGGTGGATTCCTGCTTCTGTTCCGTCACGAACGCGTCCTCACCATTCTCGGCGGGACGAGCGTGCTAGTTCTCAGCCTGCTTGCGATGCTCATCCCAATTGACGTGGCGCTGGGAAGCGACGCCTTCTCGTTCAAACTGGCTGGCTCGCTCAACGTCCTGGGACGCAGTTTTGTGCTGGAAACCGCGGATGGCCCCCTACTGGCCATCCTCTACGGGCTGGCCGCCATGTGGTTCTTTGGCGCGGAATCGCTGGGGCTGGCACGTCGTTTGATCCCGCTGGGGCTGGCGATCCTGTCCCTGCTGGTGGCGGCCATCGCGGTCCGTCCCTTTTTGTTCGCGGCCGTTTTCATTGAGATCGCCGTCCTGTTGTCTGTGCCGATGCTCCTCCCGCCCAGCCAGAGGCCCGGGCGCGGCATCCTTCGCTATCTCATTTTTCAAACGCTGGCGGTCCCTTTCATCCTGCTGGCGGGCTGGCTGTTGACAGGCCTGGAGACCAGCCCCGGCGATGTGACGCTGACCATCCAGTCCACGGCCATGCTCGCCCTCGGATTTGCCTTCCTGCTGGCGGTCTTCCCGTTTTACACCTGGATTCCCATGCTGATGGAGGAGTCGCCGCCCTATCTGGTCGGATTCCTGCTCTGGCTCCTTCCACAAACCACTGCACTGTTTGCCATGGGCTTTCTGGATCGCTATCCGTTCCTGCGTCTCTCGACCGAACTGCTGGACGCCTTACGCGCCGCGGGCCTGCTGATGGTCATCAGCGCGGGACTGTGGGCCATGTTCCAGCGTCACCTTGGACGGTTGATGGGCTACGCGGCCGTTGCCGAAACGGGCTTTTTGCTCATTGCCCTGAGCCTGGGGACGGCAAATGGAATCCAACTCGTCTTCCTCCAGATCATCCCGCGCGGGCTGGGACTTGCCGTTTGGGCCTTGTCGCTTTCCACCATCCAATCCCATACAGACACACCGCGTTTCTCCAATGTACAGGGCATGGCGCGCATTCTGCCGTTTGCCAGCGCGGGGGTCGTTTTTGCGAACCTATCGGTCGCGGGATTCCCTCTCCTCGCGGGATTTCCCGTCCGCATGGCACTGCTGGAGAGTCTTGCGCGTCAATCGCTGGGCCTGACCCTCTGGCTGGCGCTCGGCCTGCTCGGACTGACGGTGGGTGCGGTCCGCACCCTGGCGGTCACCACCCTCTCGGAGGCCGAAGCAGGCTGGTCGTCCCGCGAGACGCGTACCCAATTCGTGCTGATCGCGCTTGGCGTGCTGGCGCTCATCGTGTTGGGATTCTTCCCGCAGGCGTCCCAGTTCCTGCTCAAAAACCTGCCTGCCCTGTTCGAAAACCTCGGACAGTGAAGTGCTATAATTTGCCTCATTCCCAATCTTAAACAAATCCCCTCGGAGCAATCCATGGAATTCGAGCAACTCATCAAACGTATTGACTGGCTGGAGAAACAACAACGCAAAGCCAGCGAGTCCGCCACAGAAACACAGGAACGGCTGGCCGCCATCGAACGCGATGTGGCCGCGCTGACCAGGCAAATGAAGGCGGTGGAGAAGGGACTGGCGGATGTGTCGTCGTTCGCCTCCCGCTTCAACCAGTTCGATGCTGTGATCGCCAAACAACGCAAGGATATGGCCGCCACCGTGGAACAACTGGACAAAAAAGCCCAGAAGCGCGAACTCGAAGTGGCGAAGCGTCACCAGAACGAAACGGAAAAATTGAACCGTTCCATCGAGGAATTGCGCAAGGCCTTCGACGTGAGCGACATCCGCAAGCAGATGAAACTCAACGCGGCGGAGGACATTCGCATCACGCAGGCCATGACCGACATAAGAACCCGCGCCGAGGAGATCGCCGCCACACACGAACCTCTATTACGCGGGCAGAAATCCATCGAAGAGGCGCGCCGCACCGACATCAAACGCATCGCCGACCTGCAGGGAGACCTGACTGCGCTGAGAAAACGTCTCGACGAGACTCGCGACAAAATGCAACTGAACATGGACAGCCTGCATATTGTGGAAAACCGCATGAACGAACTGCTGGCATCCGAATCCGAACGCAAGCAGGCGCAGACCGTTTTCATGGAGCAACAGACACTGGCACAGGTGGAACGCGAACGCGCCTGGAAGGATTGGAACGAGCGTGTGGATGAGTTCAAGAAACAGACTGCCAGCCTCGACGCGCAGGTGCAGGCCGCCGAGGAAGCCTCACGCGCCGCCAAGCGCGCCCAGGACACCTACGCAGAACTCAACCAGAAATTGGAACGCCGCATCAACGAGATCACCGAAATGCAGCGTCTCGGCGACGAACGCGCCCGCCAGGAATGGGTCAGTTTCAAAGCCGACGATCAGAAACGCTGGACGAGTTACACCCTCTCGCAGGATGAATCCATCCGCGAATTGCGGCAGGCCGTAACCTCCGCTGAGGAGCGCGTCCATGCCCTCGACGATCTCGTGCAGACCGCACAGGATCAACTGCACCAGACCACCGACGCCACAGAACGACAGATGCAGGAACTGATGAACTGGGCGCACGAGTGGCTCACATCCTATGAGCGCATCATGGGGCATGGGAAGAAAACGACAGCAAAGAAAACGAAATGAAATTAACCGCAAAGAACGCGATACCCGCAAAGAATATTAAATCTTCGCGCTCTCCCTGGCGCCGCCCGCCAGGGCAGGTGTTGCGTGCTTGGCGGTAAATCGAAAAGATATGCGCGTCATCGGCACAGCAGGCCACGTAGATCACGGCAAGTCCACGCTCATTGCGGCACTCACGGGCGTTCATCCCGACCGCCTCAAAGAGGAGCGCGAGCGCGAGATGACAATTGACCTCGGCTTCGGCTGGCTCACGCTTCCCAACGGCGAAGAAGTCGGCATCGTGGACGTGCCTGGTCACCGCGACTTCATCGAAAACATGCTGGCGGGCATCGGGGGGATTGACGCTGCGCTGCTCGTCATCGCCGCGGACGAGGGCGTGATGCCACAGACACGCGAACACCTCGCCATCCTCGACCTGCTCCAAATCCCTGCGGGACTCATCGTCCTGACCAAGACCGACCTCGCTCCCGACCCCGACTGGCTGGGGTTACTCGAAACGGACGTTCGCGCCGCTGTCAGCGATACCATCCTGGCAGACGCTCCCATCGTGCGCGTCTCCGCCAAAAACAAGACTGGCCTCGACACGCTAATTACCAATCTCCAATCACTCCTCCACGAAAAACCTTCCCGCCCCGATATGAGTCGTCCGCGCCTGCCGATTGACCGCGTCTTCAGCATGGCGGGATTTGGCACCGTCGTCACTGGCACGTTGACCGATGGTTCGCTTGCCGTCGGCGATGAAGTGGAGATTCTCCCCTCGAGACAAAAAGGGCGTGTGCGCGGCTTGCAGACACACAAGAAAAAAGAGGAACGCGCCTCCCCGGGCTCGCGCACAGCCGTCAACATTTCGGGCATCGCGACAGAAAACATCCAGCGTGGCGAAGTCGTCACGCGGCCAAATCAATACCAGTCCACGCGCCGCGCCGATGTAAAACTACATCTGCTCAAAGATATCTCCGCGTCGCTGAAACATTCTGCCGAAGTGAAAGTCTTCCTCGGCACAGCCGAGACGATTGCCAACCTGCGCCTGCTGGGAAGCGAGGAACTCGCGCCCGCGTCCGATGGCTGGATCCAACTCGAATTGCGCGACCCGCTCATCTGCGTGCGCGGTGACCGATTGATTCTGCGCCGCCCATCCCCCTCCGAAACGCTCGGCGGCGGAATCATCGTTGACCCGCACCCGAAGGGACGGCACAAGCGCTTCGACGAGTCTGTGCTGAAATCGTTGGAGTCGCTCGCCCAAGGCTCTCCCGCGGACGTGTTACTCGAAGCCGCGCTCGCCCTCGGCCCCGCGTCGGTGAAGGATGTCATCGCGCGTTCGCGGCTGGAGGCCGAGGCGGCGGAGTCGGCGGTGGATGAGTTGTTGGGGAATGGAATACTGGTGAACATGGAGGGTGGACGCTCTGCGTGGAGAATGGACAGCCTGGTCATGCCCGCCGCGCAATGGCAAACTCTGCAGGATAAAACCCTGCAGATCGTCCGCGACTATCACAAGTCATTTCCGCTCCGCAAAGGCATCCCGCGCGAGGAATTGAAGAGCAAGTTAAAACTGCAAGCGCGCGTGTTCAATGTTTCCATTGCGCGCATTGGTACTCAAAAGCAATTAATGGAGAGTGGATCATTCGTTGCATTGCCGTCCCACAAGGTGACGCTCGATGGGGCCGACCAAGCCAAAGTCCAGGGATTGATGCGGAAGTTCGCCGCGAATCCGTTTGGGCCGCCGAGTGTCAAGGAATGTCAGGCCGAGGTCGGGGAGGAAATCTACGCCGCGCTGGTCGAAATGGGCGAGTTGACCGTTGTCTCACATGAAGTCGTCTTCCGCACGGAGGATTATGAGACAATGGTTGCAAAGGTAAAATCGGCCATCCAGAAAAAGGGACAGGTTACGCTGGCCGAAGTACGCGACCTGCTTGGGACGACGCGCAAATACGTTCAGGCACTGCTCGAACACCTGGATGCGATTGGGGTCACGGTGCGCGCGGGCGAAGCGAGGAAGTTGAAATAGTAAAGTTGGCAAATGGAACTTTTGATTTTCTTTGCAACGGTCGGCATAAAAATAAACGACCTGCTGGCGATCTTCAGCGTGGTCAGTGGTTTCATTCTGCTGTTTGGCTCATATTCCAACAGCGATCTTGCAAACTACAGCCTAGTAGGGCTCTTCCTTGGCGTTCTATTTCAGGGTTCCATGATCATTACTGGAATCCTGCCAGCCCGAATTGGCGTCTTTGTGCCGATGACCCCTTTGGTGGCAAATTGGCTCTTTGGGGCAGCGCTGTTTATGGTGTTGATTCGGTTGGTCTTGAGAAGGGGCCAACCGAGGATATAACGTGAAAATCGTTTAGAGAGTGTCTGAAAACCTCAACACAAAGTCACCAAGCCACGAAGCCACGAAGTTTTTTCCTTTGAGTCTTGGTGACCTTGCGCCTTCGTGGTAAAGAACACTGCCTTTTCAGACACTTTCCAAGACCGCTAAGAAAACCTTTTAAAATCTTCGCGTTCTTCCCTGGCACCGCCCGCCAGGGCGGGTGTGCGGTCTTCGCGGTAAAGCTCTTTCGGCTTGTCCGAGTTAGGGAGAGAGGTGACCCATGCTCATTCAGGTAGTCTATCTCGAAATCCAGCCCGAAAAAATAGAAGCCTTTTTGACAGAGGCGCTCGCCAACGCGCAAGCCAGCCGCGGCGAAGCAGGCGTGCTTCAATTTGACGTGCTACAGCAAAATGACGACCCGACCCGCTTCATGCTGTACGAAGTCTATCGGGATGAGGCCGCCCTCGAAGCCCACCGCCAAACGCTGCACTTCCAGCGCTGGGCGGAACGAGGTGTGCCGCTTCTTACGGGCGAACGCGTGCGGGTGTTGTATCGGGAGGTTACGTAGCGTCCCAAGCAATAAGTCCAAAGAGTTTCCTCCATAAACTTTCGTAACATCTGGCAGGGTGGTCAACCTAATCCAAACGATACTACGCGCAACAAATGGAACGCCAGTCCGAATTGACACATTAGCCTTTCACCAAAATCGCCCCTGCCGCGAAACATATGATGCTCCTCGCGTTATAATCCCCCTACCGCCAACCACCCTCCATTTATCGCACCCCTCATTCCCCCAAAGGACTCCTCATGTGCGGACGATTTACCCTAACCGTTGACCCCTCCGACCTGCGCGAAGCCTTCGAAGGTTACACCTTTCCCGCCAAGTTCGCGCCGCGCTTCAACATCGCGCCGTCGCAGCCCATCCTCGCCATCCCCAACGACGGCAAAAACGCGGCAGACTTTTTTGTCTGGGGGCTCATCCCCTCGTGGGCCAAGGACCCGTCCATGGGCAACCGTCTCATCAACGCCCGCGGCGAGACACTGGCCGAG
This sequence comes from Anaerolineaceae bacterium, assembly GCA_003598975.1. Classification (GTDB taxonomy): domain Bacteria; phylum Chloroflexota; class Anaerolineae; order Anaerolineales; family Villigracilaceae; genus Denitrolinea. The sequence continues at coordinate 16,487 of QZIJ01000147.1, forward strand.
AAACCCTCCTTCCGCGGCGCGCTCAAATACAAACGCTGTCTTATCCTCGCGGATGGCTTCTACGAGTGGAAGTCCCAGCCTGGGACGAAAACCAAAATCCCGCACTTCATCCATCTTAAGTCGCGTCGACCCTTCGCCTTCGCGGGCCTCTGGGACGAATGGCACTCCCCCGACGGCGGCTCCGTCCGCTCGGCGACCATCATCACCATCGAGCCAAACGAATTGATGGCGCCGATCCACAACCGCATGCCCGTCATCCTGTCCCCTTCTGCCTACGCGCAGTGGCTGGACCCTGCGCCTCAGACTCCCGACCAACTGCTTCCCCTCCTCCAGCCCTTCCCCGCTGACGCGATGTCCGCGCACCCCGTCAGCACGCTCGTCAACTCCCCCGCGAATGACCGCGCCGAACTCGTCGTCCCCACCTAGCACGGAGTGCGTCGCACCTCACCGACAAGAAACGCCCATCGAGCAAGGTGCGACGCACCCTCCTCACCTGACACCGAAACAATTTGAAACTCACCTCCCGCTTCCCCGCCCTCGCCTCACGCGACTTTCAACTTTTTCTCGCTGGACAGTTCCTCTCCGTCATCGGCACATGGATGCACAACACCGCCCAGCCCTATCTTGCCTACCGCATCTCAGGCCGTCCCTTCGATCTGGGACTGATCGGCTTCGCCACCACCGTCCCCACGCTCCTGCTCGCCCTGCCTGCGGGCGTGTTCATCGAACACTGGGACAAACGCAAAACCGTCATCATCCTGCAAAGCGTCATGTCCTTGCAAGCCTTCGGCCTCGCCGCGCTGACCTTCAGCGGGCACATCCAAATCTGGCATATCACCGTTTTGGCTTTCATCTTCGGCACCGCCTCCGCCGTGGAGATCACGGCGCGTCAAGCCATGCTAATCGAACTCGCGGGAAAAGAGTCCCTGCCCAGCGCCATCGCCCTCCAGACCACCGCCTTCAACCTCGGGCGCATCCTCGGACCCGTGCTCGCCGCTCCATTGCTCGCCAGCGGCGGCGAAGGGACAGTCTTCCTCGTCAACGGCGTCAGTTTCCTGTTCGTGATCGGCGGGCTCCTCGTGGCGCGCACCCCGTATCAGGTCCCGCGTGAGACGGTGGCATTCAAGTACATGCTCCTCAACCTCAAGTCGGAATTCAGCGAAGGACTCGGGTTCATCCGCGGCAATTCACTCATCCGCACGGTCATCCTGATGGCTACATTGATGGGTTTTTTCGGCCTGCCCCTGCTTCAACAGATCCCCGCGCTGGCGCGCGACGTGTTGCAAACCGCGCAGGATACCGAAGCCATCATTGCCACGCGTACCAGCCAGGTCTATGCCATGCAGGGTGTGGGCGCGCTAGCGGCGGCCTTCTTCGCGGCCTACTTCAGCCGAAATCCTCGCAAGGGCTTCATTCTCTCTGTGGGACAGTCCATTTTCATCGCCGCGCTGTTCGCGATGTCGTTCACGTCAAACCTGCCGCTGGCACTTATCCTGATGGTACTCATTGGCTACGGCTCGGTGACACAACTCGTGACCATGAACACCATCATCCAAATGGGTGTGCCCGATAAACTGCGCGGGCGCGTCTTTGCCGTGTATCTGTGGGCGCTCCAGGGCGTGGCGCCGTTTGGAAGCCTGCTCATCGGCGGAAGCGCGCAGGGATGGGGCGTGCCATCTGCCATGTTATTGGGCGCGCTGGTAATGCTGGTTTCCATTGGCTGGCTCCACCTTGCCAATCCCGAAGTGCGTCGCGCCACGGCTTAAGCCTGCATGAGAAGCCAACTTGACGTCACTTTTTGCCGCGGTTATGATGACCGCCGAGGCACATGAATGAACCCCGAATTTAGAGAAGAATCGCCGCGCGACCCAAAAGGGGATGCCAAAACCGCGGAAAAAAAACCTGTCCCCAAAAAAGTCCGCCGCAACCTGCTGACTGAATGGGTCACTGCGCTTCTTTCGCTTGGATTGGGCGAATCCATGCTGCGCGTCGGGACTACCCTCCTATCCCTCATCCTGATCGTCGCGGCCATCTGGCTGTTGAGCGTTTTCAACGACAGAATGCCGCAGTCGCTGCGACTCAGTCCCGCGTTCGCGGCAGGACCGACCCCGACTCCGCTCGTGGACCCGAGCCTGATTCCGCCTCCGATCTCTTCCGCCGTCCCTGGCGTTTCGCGCCTCGCCGATCCGCACACCAACGTCCCTTCCCGCCCGAGGCAGGAGATCATCAAGTACACCGTTCAGAGCGGGGACTCGGTCTTCGGCATCGCGGAGAAATTCGGCCTCCAGCCCCAGACGATTCTGTGGGCCAATTACAACACCCTCGTGGACGACCCTCACTCCCTGCGCCCCGGCCAGGAATTAAACATCCTGCCCGTGAACGGTGTCTATTACGAATGGCTGGGCGATATTAGTTTTGAATCGTGGGCAGAATTTTTCGGCGTCACCGCGCAGGATATTATTGATTACCCTGGCAATAATCTCAGCCCCGAAACTGTGGGCGATTATGCCAACCCCAACATCCCAAAGGGGACATGGCTCATCATCCCCGGCGGGAAGCGCGAGTTCACCACCTGGTACGCTCCCATCGGCGTGACGCGTGAGGACCCCGCCACAGCCCGCGCCTGGGGACCGGGCGCCTGCGGACCTGTGGCTGGCGGCAACATTGGCTACGGCTCCTATATTTGGCCTGCCGCGCATCACTTCCTCTCTGGTTATGATTACTCTCCTGAATCGAATCACTGGGGCATTGACATTGATGGCGAGACAGGCGATCCCGTCTATGCCACCGACGCGGGCGTGATCGTTTACTCTGGCTGGAATGACTACGGCTACGGCAACATGATCATGATCGATCATGGCGACAACTGGCAATCGTTGTACGCACACTTGGAATCGATTTGGGTGGGATGCGGCGAAAGCGTAGGCCAGGGACAGACAATCGGCGCGGTCGGTTCGACGGGAAAATCCTCTGGCTCGCACCTGCACTTCGAGATCATGCACGGGACGTATAAAGTGAACCCTTGGGACTACCTGCCTCCGCCGTAGGCTTGTCAAAGCCAATTGCCTCGGCTATAATGCCCATCGTTCCCGGGCGCGTAGCTCAGTTGGTTAGAGCGCACGGTTCACATCCGTGAGGTTCGGAGGTTCGAGCCCTCTCGCGCCCACCACAAGACCGCCGTTATTGGCGGTCTTTTTTTCACACACATGCCCCCATTAGGGGATGGCAAGGTCGGGCGTTCGAGTGCTGCGCGATCCGCCCCACCATGCTCCAGAAACCCGTTTTCTTGGAGAAAACGGGTTTCTGCCTTCTGCTTTCCGCTTTCTGGTTATAATCACCCCACCATGCCCACCCGCACCAACGAAGAATGGCTCGCAGACCTGCAATCCGATGGCCCCTCCCGTGATGCCGCGCTGGAGGATTTGCGCGCCGTCATTACAAAAGGCCTGCCGTACGCCCTCTCGCGCTGGGTCTCCCCCTCTGAACCACAATTCGAATTCCTCGTGGAGGAAGTGACACAGGAATCCCTGCTCCGCATCCTCAACCGCTTGAACACCTTCGAGGGACGCAGTCAGTTCACCACCTGGGCGCACAAGATCGCCATCCGCATCGCGCTCTCGGAGTTGCGCCGCAAACGCTGGCGGGATTCTTCACTGGACGAATTGGTGGACGATGAGGAAGCGCCCGCACCCGAGTCCCTGCTGGAGGATTCCAGCGCGGGACCTGAGATCTCGGTCGAGCGCGAGGACATGATGGTGCGCGTCCGCCGCATCATCGCCGAGGAACTGACCGACCGTCAGCGCGAGGCCCTGCTGCTCCTCTCCGTGCAGGATATGCCCATGGAGGAGGCCGCCAAAAAACTCAAGACCAATCGCAACGCCCTCTACAAACTTTTGCATGACGCCCGCCTGCGGTTGAAGCGCCGCCTTACCCTGGAAGGCCTGTCTGCACAGGAAGTGTTGACCGCCTTCGAACAAGGGTAAGAAAATTTCCCTGCCCATCGTCAACTCAAAAGATAAGCATGAGATTAATAGACTGGTTCAAACAACTCGGAAAAAAGAAGCGCGCCGAGCGCGAATTAACGGATACGGATTGCCTGGATTTGATCCGCTATCTCGAGAACTGTGACGTGGATTGCGAAGAGGTCTTCAACGCCATTGACCAGTACGCCGAGATCGAGATTCGCAAGGAGGACGCGGCGCGGCTGATGCCTCTCATCCACCAGCACCTTGAGACGTGTTCAGGCTGCAACGACCAGTACGAAGCCCTCCTGGATGTGCTGGCAAAGGTGAAATAGCAGAAACCCGTTTTCCGCCGAAGGCGAGAAAACGGGTTTCTTGTTGTATTCCGTCATTGCGAGCGTTCGTTGCGAAGCAATCTCCTCCAAATCGCGGGGATTGTTTCCCGAAGGTCGCAATGACGGAAAAATCGTTACTCGTGAAATATCTTCTCCCCTGCACGGATGGGGACTTTTAGTCGGTTCTCGAAGGGCGTCAGCGGACATGACCAGACATCGTTGTAAGCGCAGTAGGGATTGTAGGTCAGGTTAAAATCCACAAGGAAGCGATTACCAGGCAGGATATCCACATCGAGGTAGCGGCCCGCAGGGTAGGTCTCCTTCCCCGCGAGGGAATCCACGAAGGGCAGGAAGTAACCGTGGTCGGTTTCGTAGATGGTCAGTTCGGCCTCCTGCCCGTTTACCGCGAATTGGAAGCGGGCAAAGCGCGTGTAGGCGCGTGTGTCGCCCGTCGAGGTTTGGATCTCAACCTGCTCGCGCTCCGGGAAAGGAGTCACCGCCACTTCGAATCGAAGCGAGGGATCCTCGTCGAAATAGCGAAGCCCCTCAAAGGTCCGTTTTTGAAGCGCCGTGAGAGGGCTTTGCGGATGGCTGGCGAAGAAGTCATCCTTCTCGGCGCGAAAAGATTCCAGTTCGGTCATGCGTCCTCCAATGCCTTCTAGACCGCGCAAATTCACCAAACCTTACGGCCTCTTGTCATTTCCTCCATCTTGTGCTATTTTTGACACACGATGTCTCCTGCACAAAAAACCGTCCTGGTTGTGGAAGATGAACCCGACGCCGCCGAACTGTTCGCGGAGATGATGCGCGTCAACGGCTTCCGCGTGGTGAAGATGTTCAGCAGTACGCCCGCCATCAGCATGATCGCACAGGAAAAACCCGACGTGGTTATTCTGGACGTGATGATGCCCGACGTTTCGGGGCTGGAGGTGCTCAAGTTCATGCGCCGCGAGCCCGAACTGATGCACATCCCCGTCATCGTGGTCTCGGCCAAGAGCATGCCCAGCGACATTCGCACGGGCATGGACGCGGGCGCTTCGGTGTACCTGACCAAACCTGTTGGATACCTCGAACTCAAACAAGCCGTGGAAAGCCTGACCTGACAGCCTGACGTATGACACTCCTGCGCGCGTTCATCGCGGTGGAAATCCCCCTTTCGATCCGACAAGCGATTCAAGACCAGACCGAATCCCTGCGCGCCGCGCTCGGGCGCGGTCTCGTCCGCTGGGTGCCCATCGAAAACATGCACCTGACCTTGAAATTCATCGGGGATATTTCATCCGCCAACGTGGACATGCTCGCGCAGATGCTGACGGCCGAAGCACAGGCCTGCCCGTCGTTCTCGATGGAGGTCAATGGACTCGGTTCCTTTCCAAGCCCGAGGCGGGCGCGCGTCGTCTGGATCGGAATCCACGCCCCAGCCGCGCTGACGTCCCTGCAACGCGGCATCGAATCAGCCGCCTCACGCCTCGGCTACGAGGAGGAGACGCGTCCCTTTTCGCCGCACCTGACGATTGGCCGCGTCCGCCAGCAGGTCAGCGCGAGCGACCAGCAGAAGGTCCGCGCCGCGCTCGAGCAGACGTCCGTCGGCGCGTTGGGAACCGCCGAAGTGACCGCCGTCCATCTCTTCAAAAGCGATTTGAAGCCGTCGGGTGCGGAATATACCTGTCTGTTTTCCGCGCCGTTAAAAAACGAATCACCGCGCTGAGCGGAACGAAGTGCAGTCGAAGCGCCGCCCTTCGACTTCGGGTCTCGACCCCTGCGCTGCAAAAACGCAGTGCGGTGCAAGTGTACGCTTCGCTGCTTGACCCTCCGCTCAGGGCTGTGTAATCCAATCATGAGGTGAACATCTGAACGCACTCAATCTTGCCCGTGCCATTGTGGATGCCCTGGAAGACAAAAAGGGCGAAGACATCCTGTTGATTGATCTCAAGGACATCGCATCGTTTACCGATTACTTCGTGCTCTGCACAGGGACGAGTGACCGCATGTTGGACGCGCTCGCCAAATCGGTGCTGGAGACGATCAAAGGCCAGCACAAGAAGAATGGCCGTATCGAGGGCCAGTCCCACGATGGCTGGCTGGTGGTGGACTTTGGCGACGTGGTCGTCCATCTCTTCTCGCCCGACCAACGCGATTATTATCGCCTGGAGGAGTTGTGGCAGGAGGGGAAGGTGTTGCTGAGGGTGCAGTAGTGCGATGTTTGCTATATTGCTAACAATGCTAGACGAACAACGCACGAATAAGGAGATACTATGTTTTTCTTCCAACGGAAACCGAAATGTCCAAATTGCAATTTAGAGTTGCAGACAAGGCCAAGCCGCAAAGAAAACTGCCCGTACTGTGGGGACTTTATTCTTGTCCGACATGGAAAACTGGTTACCGAAGAACAAGCCAAAGTCATGGATTGGTTAGTACGGCTTGAAATATTTGGGGTCACTAGAAGGGATTTTGACAGACAAAGGGAGGCTCTCAGCAAGCAGTTTGGAAATCGCGCTAGTGTCAATGACACAGTCTGGCGTATTCTCAACAATTTGATTTTACGACTAGGAAAGAGTAGTGTTCTCTTGGAGCAGGTGTATCGGGAAATGGCAAGTTTGGCATCAAATGAGGGAAAAGATCCAACTCAGTATCTTATCCAGGCAAAAAAAGTCGGAGGAAGATTCCAAAATGCCTCGGCTATACCACAAAAGCAAGTATTCTTAGCCCACGATGAGTTAAGGTACATAAGACAACTTCGTAAAGAGGGAAAAATCGACAAGGCTGATGCTTTGCTACTGAAGGCCGAACCAACACCAGCCGTTTTGGATGAATTACGAAAAAATGCAAGTGTCAAGGCTAGGAACGCAAAAAAAGATGGTGATTGGGTAGCGGTAGTAAAGCACCTTGAAAGCTACACAGCCTATGCTCAAAAATGGAGAGATTTTTGCGTAAAAATTGTGAAGCAAGAACCACCAGCCCATACTGAAAGTGACTTCAAGTTACTTCATTATGCAAAAGAGAGATTAACATCAAACACAATTAGCCAAATAAATACGTCGCTAAACCAGGATTGAAAAGCGTTGGAGTATTTTTCATGAACCTCAATTCTTCCGATTCCAACAACCAAAATGATTTTGAACATTTTGACATCAAGGCAGCACTTGAATCTGCCCAACAGCAGGAAATAAAAGAGGCATCAGACAGAAATCATGCCATTGTTTCAGGCGTTGATCTAGAAGAAGCATTGGGCGAATTATTATTTAATTACATGGTTGACGACAAACCTTCGCGCGATTTACTTCGCACTACACTAAGCAATTTTGCAACAAGGATAAATATGGCTTATTCGCTTGGACTTATTAGCCAAGATGAGTTCGCCGATTTACATACTATGCGAGAAATAAGAAATTACTTTGCGCATGGAAAGCGTGGTTGTACTTTCGCCGACAAATACGTCACCGACCTATGTGACAAACTCAAAATTCCAAAAAAGAATCCTATTGAGATGAACGAGCCTTGGACAATATATCTCAGTACTGCGATCATCCTTTTGGAGATTTTGTCAGATAGAATTTGGTATGCTAAAAAACACCAAAATGAAACGCCTAAAGAAATAGACCCTCCAACATGGGCAGACCTATAAGGAAGTATCGAGATGCTTGAAACTATTCTTGTCTCTATTATCATCGCCTTTCTGACAACGCTTGTTACAGCTACCTTCGCCTATTTTGGATATTGGCGGCAAGCAGCAGCCGAGTTAAAGAAGGATTTAGCAAATCGCTTCAACGAACAAAAATGGAAAGCCTATCAAGAGTTTATGATAATGCAGAGTCGGTCTACCAATATAATGAGACCAGAAAGCGCCGAAATTCGGATCGCCTTACTGCTTACGGCTTCTGATGACGTTATTGAAGCATTTAACGAATATATATCTTTGTCGTTTCAGAAGGACAAGGTCGAAGAGCGACATCACAAAATAGGGGCTATGATAGCTGCGATGCGTCGAGATCTTGGTTGTGACACAAAACTTACCCATGAAGATCTCTGGAAAATATTTAATTCGATTTCAGAATTATAGGGTTGAGAAGACGGTTAGTTTTGCGCTACGCTTCGCAAACAGGCATAGCCGTACTTGAAAACCCTGTTGTCCCCCCACTGACCATCATCATCCCCTATTAATCTCGTCTGTTATAATCCCCCGCCGAAAGGGAACCTATGCTCAAAGGATTTGTCAAATTATTCGGCGGTGACGCTCACAAGCGGACGATGGAAGCCCTCTTCCCGCTCGTGGATGAGATCAACGCCCTCGAACCTGAATTCGAAAAACTGACCGACGAAGAACTGCGCGCCAAGACGGACGAGTTCCGTCAGCGGCTGGAAAACGGTGAATCGCTGGACGATTTACTCAACGAGGCCTTTGCCATCGTCCGTGAGGCCGCCAAGCGCACCATCCGCCAGCGCCCCTACGACGTGCAACTCATCGGCGGGATCGTCCTGCACCGCGGCGAGATCGCCGAGATGCGCACAGGCGAAGGTAAGACCCTCGTCGCCACACTTCCCATTTACCTG
>QZIJ01000122.1 GCA_003598975.1 Anaerolineaceae bacterium
TCATCGCTTTGTTGATGACATCCAAAATCCACGCGGGGTAGATGCCGATGATGAGAATAAGCGCCATCAACGGGACCATGACAAGAATCTCGCGCGTGTTGATCTCGGTCAGTTTGTGCTCGCCATGCGCCCAGTGCTCGTTCATCGGTCCGTGCAGGACGCTCTTGATACCTTTCAAAATGTACGCGCCCGTGAAGAGCAGACCGAGCATGGCAATGGCGGTATAGACCGTCAAAATCGGCCACGAGCCTCGCACAACAAGGAATTCGGAGACGAAGCCATTCAGCCCAGGCAGGCCGAGGGATGCCATCGAAGTGAAGATGAGGATGCCGCCGTAGACCGGAACGAGCGGGAAGAGTCCGCCAAATTGCTTCAAGTCGCGGGTGTGCGTCCGTTCGTAGATGACGCCGACGAGGAAGAACATGCCCGCCGCGGAAAGTCCGTGATTGAACATTTGGAGCACCGCGCCGTTCAGGGCGATGGTCGCGTCGAGCGTGCCAGACGCTTTGGCGGCCGCGGCGATGCCAAGCAGGACGAAGCCCATGTGATTCACGGACGAGTACGCAACCAGCCGTTTGAAGTCGGTCTGTCCGTACGAAGCGAACGCGCCAAAGACAATCGCGGCGACAGCGAGAAATGCCAGCGCGCCCGCGTAGAATTGCGCCTGCGCGGGATACAGCGGCAGGACGAGGCGCAGGAAACCGTACGCGCCGAGTTTTAGCAGAACGCCCGCAAGGATCATCGAGCCAGCGGTCGGGGCTTCGGTGTGTGCGTCAGGCAACCAGGTGTGGAACGGCCAGACAGGGACTTTGATGGCAAAAGCGATCACGAAGGCCCAGAAGGCTACGGTCTTGATTGCCCCAAAGGTAATGGTTGTTGCGCCAAAAGTGGTCTCGGGCGTAATCGTATTCCACAGTTGGACAATCGTCTGAAGGTCAAAAGTCTTGAACAACACACCCAGCAACTGGATACCAAGCAGGAGTCCGAGCGAACCTCCCATGGTGTAGATCATGAACTTGAGCGAGGCGTAGTTGCGGTTGGCGCTCCCCCACTGATTGATGAGGAAGTACATCGGGACGAGACCGATCTCCCAGAAGACGAAGAAGATCAGCAGGTCAATCGCCATGAAGACGCCCAGCATGCCTGTCTCCAAAAACAGGAACAGGATCATGTAGGCCTTGACGCGGTCAGTCACACTGAACGAGGCAAGGATGGCGAGTGGCGTCAGGAAGGTGGTCAGCAGAACCATCGTCAGGGAGAGACCGTCCACGCCGAGGTGGAGGGATGAGCCAATGGCCGCGTACCAGGTGTATTGCTCCTCGAATTGGTAGCCGATCGCGCTGGACTGAAAGTTGGTCCACAGAACGACGGACAGACCAAACGGGATGAGGCTCGCCAGGAGCGCCGTCCAGCGGATGAGTTTGACTTCGTTCTTCGGAAGGAAGAAGATGACCAGCGCCGCGAGGGCGGGGAAGAAGAGGATGAGGCTAAGGATGGGGATATTCATGTTCTCTCTCCTACGCCGCCGAGAGGAAGTAAGTCAGGATGACGCCGACGACGATGATCGTCAGCAGCGCGGCCAGCATGTACTGCTGGACGCGTCCCGTCTGGATGGGGCGCAGGCTGCGCCCTGTCCACTGGACAGATTTGCCCGCGCCATCACCGACAAATTCATTGATGAATTTCAGGTCAATGTAGGTGCGGATCTTGTCGCCCAGCCAATTAGTGGCTGTGCCAACGAAATGCAGGATTCCGTCAATAACAGTTTTGTCAATCCAGGGTACAGCCACTTCCGAAACCCAATTGAAGAAGCGGATGAAGGTGGCGCTGTAGGCTTCGTCGAAGTACCATTTGTTTTTCAACACGCCGATCTGGAAGAAATCTTCCTTCGCCGAGTTGACGTTGCGATAGTACAGCCAGCCGAAGAACAATCCGCCGAGGGCGACGCCGAGCGAGGTCAGCAACGGAATCCAACTGAACTCAACTGCTTCGGGGACATGCTCCAGCGTGTGGCCAACAAAATCGTGGAACCAGTTCGGCAGGATTCCGCCGAGGCCAGGGAAATGCTCAGGGATGCCGACCCAGCCATAAGTCACAGCAAAGAACGCCAGAACCATCAGCGGGACGGTCATCGTCCACTTGTTCTCCTGCGCGTGTTCCGCTTCCTTCGTGCGGGGTTCGCCCAGGAAGGTCAGCGTGATCTGGCGCATGGTGTAGAAGGCGGTCATGAACGCGGCGATGGCAAGCGTGATGAAAACCACCATGTGACCGTGGCCGAACGCATCAGCGAGAATTTCATCCTTCGACCAGAAGCCCGCGGTGACGAGCGGGAAGCCCGAAAGCGCAAAGCCGCCGATGAGGAAGGTCCAGAAGGTGATGGGCATTTTCTTGCGCAGGCCGCCCATGTTGAACATATCCTGCGGGTCGACGTTGTGATTGCCCGTGTGTAGAACGCCATGCTCCATACCGTGGATGACCGAGCCAGAACCGAGGAAGAGTAACGCCTTGAAGAAGGCGTGTGTAATAAGATGGAACGCGGCCGCCACGTACGCGCCGATACCCGCTGCGGCGATCATGAAGCCAAGTTGCGAGATGGTCGAGTAGGCTAGCACGCGCTTGATGTCGTTTTGCGCGACAGCAATTGTCGCCGCGAAAATTGCGGTGAATGTGCCAATGAAAGCGACAACCGTCATCGTGTTATGGTCAAGGCTGAGCAACGGGAACATGCGGATGACCGCGTACACACCCGCCGAAACCATTGTGGCCGCATGGATCATGGCGCTGACGGGGGTCGGACCTTCCATCGCATCGGGCAACCAGACATGGAGCGGCCACTGCGCCGATTTGCCGACCGTCCCGATGAAGAGCAGGAGGCCAATGAGTCCCGCCGCGGAAAGTCCGAGGATAGGCGTGGCCGTCGTCGCAAGAACGTGCATGAGTTCTTCGTTGGTGAAGATTTCGCGGAACGAAAGCGTGCCAGTTGCCGAATAAAGGAAGGCGATACCGAGCAACATGAACACATCGCCGACGCGGGTGGTCATGAAGGCCTTAATGGCCGCGTTGCGCGCCGATTCTTTTCCGTACCAGAAACCGATCAACAGGTACGAGCAAAGTCCCATGATCTCCCAGCCAACGAACATCGTCAGCAAATTGTCGGAGACCACCAGTGTGTACATGCCAAAGGCAAACAGGCCGAGGAAGGCAAAGAAACGCGAGTACATTGGCTCGATGGATGGAACGGTGTGCTTGTGACCGTGCTCATCGGTGACCGTCGCGCCGTGCGGGGGAAGTCCCGCGCGGTCGTGATCGCCCTTCGGTTGGCCAAAATTCTGATAGCCAACGCTGTACAGGAAGATCATGAAGATCGTCCACGCCACGAAGAACAGCACCGCCGCGCCGAGCGGGTCAATCAACACGCCAATGTTGAACCACGTCTCGCCTGTGGGGAGCCAGGGGAAGACAGAATGGAATGGATGCTCTCCGAGGTGTTCCACCTGGAGCGCGTTCCAAAAAACGATCATGCTCCCCAGCCAGGAAAGTCCCGCCGCGCCGACGCCAATGGTATGGCTGAGTGCCTTGTTCTTGTTCGTGAACAACACGATCAAGAAAAACGCCAGCACGGGTGGAAGTGGAATTAACCAGATTAAAGTTTCAGTTGCCATAGTCCCTACCACTTCATCAAATCAATCTCGTCGGCAACGACCGTGTTGCGACGGCGATAAACCGAAATGACCAGCGCCAATCCCACCGCCACCTCCGCGGCCGCAACCGCGAAGACGATGACGGCAAACACCTGACCGTCAATACGGGTTGGGTCGTTGTAGCGCCAAAACGAAACAAGATTGATGTTCACCGCGTTCAACATCAACTCGATGCCGAGCAGGATGGCGATGGCGTTCTTGCGTGAGAGCACACCGAACAGGCCAATCGCAAACAACGCCGCGGACAAGATCAAATACCAGGAAAGAGGGATCATCTATTCCTCTCCTTTCCGTTGGAATGCAATGTAGACTGCGCCGACGAGCGCCGCTAGAAGCAGGACAGACGCGACCTCGAACGGCAGGACGAACGCTTCGGGCGAAACCAGCGTCTCGGCCAGCAGACCAACCGAGTCAAAACTCGGACCGAGGGCGGGCGCAGCCTTCGAGAGGCCGTCCCAACCCTGGAGCAGCCAGGTCAGTCCGCCGAAAACAACGACTGCGATAACGGCGGAAAGCCACCAGCCTCGATTCAATCCTGGGCCAGTGTCACCCTTTTCGCGGCGCGTGAGCATGATCGCGAAAATGAACAGGATGGCAATCGCTCCGATGTACACCACCACCTGGATAACGGCGATAAAGCCCGCGTTCAGCGTGGCGAACAACACCGCCGCCCCGAACAGGGTCACGATCAACCACAGCGCGGCATGGATGAGGTTCTTCGTCGTGACGACCATGATCGCCGAGCCGACCATCACTGCCGCTGTAATTCCAAAAATGATTTGCATTGCTGTCATAATTTTCTCTCTACACTCCATCTACTCCCCTCTCCTGAAGGAGAGGGGTCGGGGGTGAGGTTCGGGTGAGGGACTAGTGTCCACCCTCCGCCACAGGCTGAACGCCTTCCACTTTTTCACGTTCACCGCGAGCGCGTCGCCGCAGGATTTCCATCGTGACCCAGCCGAACAACAAGTTCGAGAGGAGCATGCCCACCCAATAAATCCACGAGCCGACAAAATCCGCCAGCAACGCGTTCGTCAATGCCACGAACACCAGCAAGGCGAACGAGAACGGGACAAGGAACTTCCAGTTCAGGTCCATCATCTTGTCAATGCGGATACGCGGCAGGGTGTACTTAATCCAGCCGAAGAGCCAGTAGCCGATGGTCGCCTTGATGAGGAAATAAAACAGGCCGAGAATGGGATACGTCTCCGCGCCAGGTCCGCGCCAGCCGCCGAAGAAGAAGGCCGCGATGAAACCGCCGAAGGTGAAGGTGTGCAGGAGTTCCGACGCATAGAACAGGCCGAATTTCATGCCCGAATATTCGATGTGGTGACCCGCGATCAGTTCAGACTCGGCCTCGGTCAGGTCGAAAGGAGCGCGTCCCAGTTCCGCCGTCGCGCTGATGAGGAAGAGGATGAATCCCAGCGGAACGAGAACGATATACCAAACATCCTGCGCCCACACGATGTCATTGATGCCCATCGAGCCCGAAAGGATGGTCGGGATGAGCAATGCCACCACCATCGGGATTTCGTACGAAATCATCACAGCCACCTGACGGAACGCGCCGAGCAACGCGTACTTGTTGTTCGACGACCAGCCCGCCATGATGATCGAGAGCGTGCCCAGTGAGCCGACGCCGATCAGGTACAGCACACCCACGTTCAAGTCCACGCCAAAGAGGATCGGCGAGAGCGGGAACACCGCCCACAACAACAGCACCGACATCATCATGATCACGGGGGCGAGATTGTAGACAATCTTGTCCACGCCCTTGGGATAGATGTTTTCCTTGATGATGAGCTTAATGATGTCCGCGAATGGCTGGATCAGGCCGAACGGTCCGAGACGATTTGGGCCGATACGATCCTGGAAGCGCGCCACGATCTTGCGTTCAGTCCAGACCAGGAAGATGTCCAGCACCATCACCACCGTGATCAACAGGAGGATGGCGATGAACGCCGTCAGAACGTGCGCGGCGTCGGGGTTCATTCCCCAGCCTGTGAACACACCCGACAGCCAATCTGTGACGGGGTTGCTAAAAAAAGAATCCATGCGTTGCTCCTATTACACAAAGAAAAGGCTGAAAAGACGATTCCTTTCAGCCTTCAATTTTTAGTTGACCAAACCTACACCCATTCCAGCATCCCCTTGCGCCAGGCATACACGAGTCCCGCCATGAGGATGCCAATAAAAATGATGCCCTCCACCACGGCAAACATTCCCAATTGATTCAACGAAACCGCCCACGGAAACAGGAATACGGTCTCCACATCGAAAACCAGGAAAATCAGCGCGAAAATATAATACTGCGCCTTGAACTGCACCCAGTTCTCGCCTACGGTTTCGATGCCGCATTCATACGTACTTTCCTTGATCGGATTGGGCTTGCGGGGAGAGAGAATCGCCGCCACAATGATGGCCGCCGCAGGAATGAGCGCCCCCACAACCAGGAACAAGCCAATATACATCCACTCGGTCTGCATGGTCACTCCGTGAAAAAAATTTCCGTCAACTTCAAACTGACTGCGAGATTGTACCATGAAGCGCAAACGCTTTATATGAAAGCATGTCAATTTTTTGGGTGATAATCGTCATATATTTCAACGAAAACAAATGAAATTTTTCACAAAGTTTTTCGACGCGACCAAAGAACCAAAATCAAAATCGCCAGCCCGAGAACGAAACCGATCGTCCCAACGACGCGCGCCTGCGCGCCTGTTCGCTTCAAAAGGGACCTTGAACGGATCTCCAGCAGCCGAGCGGATACTGGCTGACGCGTCTCCTCCCCATCCGCCTTCGGGACGAATCGCAGATACAGCCAAACCGTCCCGCGCAACAACCCATCCTCGCGCGGACTCACCTCCCAGTAAAACGTCGCGCCGCCTCCCTTCACCAGCGCCGCGCTAACGGTATCCGCAGGTCGCACATCCGTCAGCGACAGATCCAGCCGCGCCTCGGCAATAACGGAATACTCCTCGTACACCGAAGTCTCCCCGCCCTCCCCTTCCGCCACAAGATTCATTTCCACGATTTGCGAATCTCCTGCGCGCATCACGGGCGAAAACGTCAGGCGGACCGTCCGCGCCTCGGGCAGGGACGGCATCCCCGCGGGAAGGATGAGCGGCACCGTCACCGTCTCGCGGCGCGGTGGCCAGAATCCCCAAACCAATAATGGAATGGAGACGAAAAACAAAATCGCCGCCAACACGGACTGCCATCTAAATTTCATCCTTCACCCTTGCCTTCCCCCTCCAGTGATACTCCACATCTGGCTCAGACTCGGGCGCGGGGCTGACGCCAAACCGCACGGCCACAAATCCATTCTTCTCGTAAAACGCGCGTCCGTTCGTATTGACCTGTAAAGTGTACAGCCAGACATGCTCAGGCGAGCGCGCTTTCGCAAAATCGAGCAATTCCTTTCCCAGTCCGCGGCGCTGAAAATCGGGATGGATGTAAAGTTGGTCCACGAAATCGCCCGCGATGGCAAGGAAGCCCGCCACACGTCCGTCCACTTCCGCCACCCAGACATCGTTACTTTCGAGAATCACGTTCCGAAAGTAATCGCAATCCTCCTCGAATGTGTGTCCTTTGCGCCGCTGAAAATCGGGAAACGCCAATTCCCGCGCCGCGCGCCACAGACGCGTCACCGCCTCGAAATCATCCTCGCGATATTCGCGAATCACGGCAGGATGCCCTTCCCCACCATCCACGCGTGGACTTCGTACACCAGCCGTCCCACCTTCACCATCGGATCGGTGTCCAGCAGTTCACGCGCCTCGGCCATCGTTTCTGTTTTCAGCACGCCGATGCCGCGAATTTCCCCGCTCTCCGCGAACGAGTCCAGCAACGGACCATTCAGCACCAGCTTCCCCATCTCCCCGAGACGTTTGAGATTGGCAAGATGTGCCGCCTGCAACGCTTCAACTTCAGGCGTCTCATCGGGAGACCAGGTGGGGCCCTTCTTAAATAGATAGATGTGATAAATCGTCATATTCATAGAAGCGGCAATCTGCCTGGTTTCGTTCTCATCGTAAGCCATCCATGCTCCTTTTTTCAAAACTGTAAACTGGTCAATTCTTCGATGCAGGCAATTATAATGGGGTTGTGGATGGGCACTTCCACCACGAAGAGCCAAAAATAAAATGGAATCACACACCCCCTTCTTGCGCGTCGACCTGTTGACAGGTTGCAACAACCTGGTCAGTTTTTCCGATGCACTCGCCAATGATTTTGACAACGCCGCCCTCGGGCCGCTCTCCCTGATCGCGGTGGACGTGCATCAGTTATCGAAAATCAACGAGACGCGGGGGCGCGCCTTCGGCGACAGTCTGTTGCGCTGGTTCGGCTTCGCAATCAAAGACTTGACTGGCGCAAACGTGTATCGAATCGCGGGGGAGGATTTCGCGGCTGTCCTGGTCGGCGAGACGCATCCAATCCATGCGGACAAGGCCCAAAAGCTGTTCCAGCGTCTCAATCAGGACGCGGAGCAATTCGGCCTGCAACAGCCCGTGGCGCGCGTCACGGTGCTTCACTTCCCTGTCGGTTCCTCCCTCGACGCGGCAGTTGTATGGAAATATCTCAACGAGAAACACAGTTTTACGGCTGATGACCAGGCTTTTAATATCATTGAAGTTGATCCCAATTTGAAAATGAGGTACGAAACCGCCCAGGCCATTGTATTCATGGCAAAACGGATCACCGACCTGGGTTACATGCTCGAAAACACGTTTGGCCTCGCGTACACAGACCCCATCAGCGGCTCTCCCAACATGCTTGCCATTCAGCATAAACTTGACCTTGCGCTCAGCGAAGCCGCACAAAAGAATAGTCCCCTCAGCATCTGTCTCGCAGATGGCGACGATCTCCGCAGGTATAACGCAATGGGTTACGCGGCAGGCGATGATGTCATCCGCAAATTACATACCGCACTCACCTCCGCACTGCGCCCCACCGATTTCCTTGGCCGCTGGCGCATGGGTGATGAGTTCATTGCCATTCTGCCTGATACCAATCTCGAACAGGCCGCATTGATCGGTGAACGATTACGCGCGGCAGTGGAACAGGCCTCGCTGAAATGGCTTCATCCAACCACCATTTCGGCGGGCATTGTGTGTTTCCCGCAACACGGTCTAAACTCAAGCACCCTGATTCAACTTGCAGAGCGGTCGCTTAAGGCGGCAAAGGAGGCAGGCAAAAATCGGATCGTGGTGACAGAGTGAAACTCACCCCTCGTTTTTCTTCAAAAGCACAAATCACTCCCCTCCCCAACGGCTGGCGGCTGGACATCCCCGCGGGGGACACATCCGCGTATCGCTTCGCACAACTGGACGATTACACTGGCCTCCCGCGCACACGATTTTCCTCGCATCCCCCATTGACCTTGAGTTTGCGCGCCCGGACCTCGAGCAACTCAATCCCTGGGACGTGGGGCTTCGGGTTGTGGAATGATCCATTTGGGCTGTCGCTTGGGTTTGGCGGGAATCCGTTTCGACTACCGACGCCTCCAAACGCGATCTGGTTTTTCCACGCGTCAGAAGAGAATTGGTTGTCATTTCAGAACCCAGAAAATGGGCGGACGCATAGGTCCGCCCCAATAGCGGGAAATGGTTTTTTGGCGCAGGCGTTTCGCTCGCCCAGAATTCCATCACCGATTCTCGCCTCGTTGGGTCTCCTCTCGCTCCCCATCGTTCTCGTTAATCTGGCTACACGTAAGACAAGAAAGTGGCTGAGGGGATTGGCGGGACGCGTCATCGGGGAGGATGGGAAACGTCTCAGCGTGGACCAGACCCATTGGCACAGTTACCGCTTCGAGTGGAGTCTGACGCGGTCCGCGCTTTGGGTGGACGACGCGCTCGTGTTGGAAACGTCCGTGAGTCCGCGTCCGCCACTGGGATTGGTCATCTGGCTGGATAATCAGTTCGCGAGATTCACGCCTGAGGGAGAGATTGGATTTGGGGTGTTGAAAAATGAGGCGGCGTGGTTGGAAGTGGAGGATGTCCTAATATGTAATGCTAAAACGTAAAAGCCTCGACATCGAGGCTTTTACGTTTTGTGTTTTACGCTTTACCTACATCGGCCAATACTTCGCGAGGAAATCAGCCGTGAAGGGAATGACGCGCAGCGCGGAATCAAGGAGCAAGCCGAGGAGAAGCAATCCGCCGAACATGCGGTTGTGATAGAAGGCGAAGCCCGAGAACCAGGTGGGCCAGGCAGGCCATTCCTTGGGCGGTTCGGCGGGACGCGGCTTGTTGAGCACGCCGATGACGAGCAGGGCGCGTTTGATCGCGAAGAAAACGATCAGCATGATGGGCGTGAAGTAATGCACCACCACGAGGTAGATGATAACCGCGTAGGTGGCAATGACCGCGAACTGGTTGACGGCGCGCGCAAATTTTTCACCGACGCGCACAGGGAAAGTGCCGACGCCTTTGGCTTTGTCATCCTGCATTTTGTCAATATGCTTGCCCACGTTGATGCTGGCCACGCTGAGGCCGAAGGGAATGCCTGCCAGCGCGACGTTCCACAGATTGACGGGATTATGCTCCCCCGCCCCAAGCGCGAGGACAAAGTACACACCCGCAATCATGATCGGGCCCCAGATGAGGAAGATGGCGAATTCGCCCAGCGCCCAATATTTGAGCGGCCAGGTGTAGAACAACAGGACGAGCGCGCCAAAGACGAACAACCCGATGATATAGGGATTGAATCCTGTGTACTGTAAGGCATAGACGCCGCCCAGGATGGCAAGGATGCCGCTGGCGATGAACCATTGAATCTGCTGGGACTTGGTCCAGAAGCCCTGCACGAGTGGATGCACGCCGTATTGGGTGCGGAAGTAGTTGTCCTTGTCCACGCCGCGCGAGAAGTCGGTGTAATCGTTGAGCAGGTTGTTCGTGCCGTGGGCGATGAACAGGCTGAGGGTCACGACGAGGAACGGCCCCCACGAGAAGAATCCATCGCGCCAGGCCAACAGTCCCGCGATGATGCAGGAGTAGATCGTGACGGTAGTGACGGCGGAGCGCGTGGCAATCAGCCATTTGGAAACCACATCGAGCGCGTCCCATTCATTTTTGTCATCCATCTTGATAAGTTCCCACATGGCCCTGCGCCACATGGCAAAGTTAATTTTCATAGATTCTCTCCTTGAGTTTGATTGTGGCAAATTATACAACTGATTACCATGACAAAAACCAAGTTTCTGGTAGAAACCTGTTTTTTTGAAATTATCGCCAGAATGTGGGGATGAAAATTCGCAACAACACATCCACTAGCAAACCGAGCATGAAGTACATGCCGAAGGAACGGTTGTTCCAGAAGGACATTGGGGCGAAATAAAGCGGCCAACCGCCCTGTCCATCGGGAAAGTCCGCGGGACGCTCGGCGGGTTTTGTTTTCAGGAAGGCAGGCAGAATCTGACGCAGGGTGGGAATGGCAAACAGGACAACCAGCATGACAGGCGTGAAGAATTTGATAGCGATGAGGTAGACGGTGATGAAATACGGCAGGAGCATCATCGCGAGGATGGTGTAACGTGCGGCCTTTTCGCCGATGAGGACGGGCAGGGTGTAAATCTTCTTCTCGCTGTCAATGTCGCGCTTGTCAATGTGCTTGCCAAAGATGACGGTGGTCACGCCGAGAACATAGGGCAGGCTGGCGAGGGTCACATTCCAATCCCAGGCGTGAGTCAACACATAGTAGCCGCCGCCAATCATCAGCGGACCCCAAACAATAAGAACAGCAATTTCACCCAGAGCGATGTACTTCAGTGGCCAGGTGTAGAAGAGGACGAAGAACGCGCCCAGTCCAAGCAGAATCCAAATGACGGGATCGCCCGCGTTGATGAAGATAAGGTAGAGTCCACAGACGAGGGCAAGGAGGCCTGTCACCGCGAAATAGGTCAGGTGCTGACGTTTGGTCATCAGGCCCGAGGCGATGGGTTGCGCGCCATAGATGGTGCGGAAGTAGTTGTCCTTGTCCACACCGCGAACGTAATCGGTAAAGTCATTGAAAATGTTGTTCGAGGCATGGGCAAGGATGAGGCCGAAGGTCAGCGCCAGCCACGGGGTCAGAACGAACGAACCGTCGCGCCAGGCGAAAAGTCCCGCGAGGGCGGCGGAAATGAAGGTCATGATGAGTACGGCGGCGCGGGTCGAGATCAGCCACTTCGAGATGACATCCAATTGATCCCATTCCTCTTTCGAGACTTCGGGGATTACGTTCAGGGCTTTCTTCCACATTGCGAAGTTCATAAGTATCTCCTATTGTAAAGTTTGAGCGATTATAACAACCCTTTTTGGCTAATTAAGTCTCATCTTCCTCAAAAAACCTAGGAATTGCCAGTCACTCGCATAATTGTACAAACAACATTGCGCCAGATTAGTCAATCGACTAGACAAATATTAAGTTCTGGATTGTGACAAATGTCACCAACGCTAGTGATTTCTCGCGCTAGTATTTTTGTGAATTATTTCACATAATAGAGGTAGAGCCTTTCCATGCCAACCGAAGGAGTTTTCTGTGGAAATCACGTTATCCCCCCTCAGTCCATCCATCAGTAAAACCTTCTACTCAAGTTTGCACGAACTGAAGGACGGCGAAAGAATTCGGAAGTGCCTGCAATGCGGCACATGCAGTGGCGTGTGCCCATTTGGGTACTATATGAAATATCCACCTGGAAAGATCATCGGGACGTTGCGTGCGGGCGTGTTCGACCTGGTAACGAAGACCGACAGCATCTGGATGTGCGTTTCGTGCTCCGCCTGTTCGGCCTTCTGCCCGACGCAGATTCCCATCACCCAAGCATTGATGACGCGCGTCAAGGAAGAAATGATCTTGGCAGGAAGCGTTCCAGCCGAACTGCAAACTGCTTTCAAGAATTCACAACAATATGGAAACCCGCTGGGCGAATCGCCGCGTAAACGCGCGGACTGGGCGACGGGCATCCAACCCGAAGTGAATATCCTCGGCAAGACGAAACAGCCCGTGGACGTGTTGTGGTTCGTCGGCGATTACGCCTCTTACCACCCGCGCATGATCCCTGTCACAAAGTCGTTCGCAAAAATCCTGAACGTGCTGGGAATCAAATTCGGCATCCTCGGCCCCGAGGAAAGCAGTGACGGCGATTCGCAACGGCTGGCGGGCGAACGCGGCATCTTCGAAATGCTGGCAAAGAAGAACGGGCAAGCATTCAAAAAATATCAGTTTAGGGAAATCATCACCACCGACCCGCACGCCTACAATGCGCTCAAGAACGAATATCCCGCGCTGGGCATTTCATATCCCGTGCGCCACTTCACAGAGTTCCTGTTCGAGCGATTGGACCAGATCAAACCGCTGTTGAAAAAGGAAGTCAAAACAAAGATCGCCTATCACGACCCATGCTATCTAGGACGCGTCAACGGCATATACGACGCGCCGCGCGAGATTTTGAAAAGCATCCCAGGCGTGGAACTGGTCGAGATGGCGCATCAATTCTCGAACAGTCTCTGCTGTGGGGGCGGAGGCGGAGGAATGTGGCTGGATGGTTTCCAGTGGGAGAGGGCGCACGTACGCCTCTCTGAATGGCGCGTGAAGGAAGCGCTCGAATGTGGCGCGGACCTTCTGGCAGTTGCCTGTCCCTATGAGCCGCCGCGCTTCGAAGACGCGACCAAGACCGTCCCGAATGCGAACCAACTGAAAGTTCGGGAAATTGCCGAACTGCTGGCCGAGTCCATGGATTTGTAATATTTTCGTCATTGCGAGCCGCGAAGCGGCGAAGCAATCTCCTCCACAAACGCGGAGATTGCTTCGGGAAGGATACCCTCGCAATGACGGAGCAAGGAGAAACGACATGAAGATCGCGGTTCCCATCAAATTCGTTCCCGATCTCGTCGAAGAACTCAACATAGATTCCAGCGGCGCGGCTCTCGATACTTCCTGGCTGCGTCTCATCATCAACGAGTTTGACGATCACGCTATCGAGCAGGCGATCCTGCTCAAGGAACGCGGCGGCGCGGAAGTGACCATCATCTGCGCCGAAGGCGACGGCGTGGACGATATCCTTTTCAACGCGGCCGCCAAAGGTGCAGATCAACTCGTCAAACTGATGGGTTCCGACGCGGCTATGATGAACAGCCACGCCACGGCGCGTGTCCTGGCGGACTTTTTCAAGGAAATCCAGCCCGATCTGATTTTAACGGGCGTGCAGGCGCACAACGATCTCGACGGCTCGGTCGGCGCGTTGCTGGCCGAATATCTCGGAATGCCATACGTTGGCTATGTGGCGGGAGTGACCGCTGCGAGCGGTAGCGTCATTGCGCGCAAGGAATATCCAGGCGGCATCATCGGTGAAATGGAAGTGAAACTCCCCGCCGTTCTCGGCATCCAGGCCGCGGAACAGCCGCCGCGGTATGTGGCCTACAGCAAGATCAACCAGGTGAGCAAGACCGTCAAGATCGAGGAGCGCGCTATTTCTGATCTCGACTCGAGCGGCGGCGCGACGGTAGGCCGCATGTTCAAGCCCGAACCTGCGCAACGCGCGGAGATCATCGAAGGTAGCCCCGAGGAAGTTGCAGATCGCATGGTCGGCATCTTCAAAGAACTCGGTGTGATGTGAGGAGGCCGACATGAGTCAGGATATCTTCGTCCTCATCGAACACCTGCGCGGACAGGTTGCTGACATTTCGTACATCATGCTAGCCGCGGCGCGGACTCTCGCGTCATCGTCTGGCGGACAGGTTGCCGCCGTCCTGCTCGGCAAGGACGCGCAGAAACTGGCGGGGAATCTCGCCGCTGATAAAGTCTTGTACGCGGATTCGCCCGCGCTGACGGAATTCACCTCCGAAGCCTATCAACTCACACTCGCCAAACTCATCGAAGAGCAATCACCGCGCGCCGTTTTGTTTGGTCACACCACAATCGGCGCGGACGTGGCGGGCTGGCTTTCGGGGAAACTTTCCCTGCCGCTGGTCAGTTCGTGCGTCAATTTCACTAGCGATGGAAAATTCCTGTCGCAAACCTGTGGCGGAAAAATCATGGCCGAGGGCGACCTGCCCTCCCCCACCATACTAGTCACCATGATCCCTGGCGGATACAAATCCGAGCAGGGACAAGCCGCACAAGCGTCCGCCATCGAATCGTTTACACCGCCCGCGCTGGATAATCTACGCGTGGCGCTCAAAAAATATATCGAACCCGAAGCGGGAGATGTGGATATTTCCAAGTCGCCATTCCTGATTGCAGTCGGGCGCGGCATCCAGAACAAAGACAACCTCGACCTGCCGAACGAACTGGCCGCGGCCATTAACGGAACGGTCTGCGCCTCGCGCCCCGTTGTGGATCAGGGCTGGCTTCCAACATCGCGGCTGGTTGGCAAATCGGGCAAGCGCGTAAAACCCAAAATCTATCTCGCGCTCGGAATCAGCGGCGCGCCCGAACACGTGGAAGGAATCAACGAGAGCGATGTGATCGTCGCCGTCAATACCGACGCCAACGCGCCCATCTTCAACGTCGCCAAATACGGCACCACCCTCGACCTGCTCGATCTCGTCCCGCAACTAACCGAAAAAGTGAAACAGGCCAAAGGCGGTTAGCATGTCGTACGATACGATCAAATCCATCATCGTCGCGCTCGCGCTTTTGGTTGCGCTCGGCATCTTCGTTCGCTACGCGTGGCAGAGGCTGTGGGTCTACCTGCGGCGCGGGCAAACCTCCCCAAAGTTCAGCGATTGGGGCGAGCGCATCAAAGGGTTGATCGTCTTCGTCGGCGCGCAATGGCGTCTGTTTCGTTTCCGCCTGCCAGGCATCGCACACTTCTTCATCTTCTGGGGATTCCTGCTCCTCTCACTCACCATCCTGCAAGCCATCGCCGAAGGGTTAATGGCCTTCGCAAATCCGCAATTCGTTCTTCCCGTCATCGGCACATGGGGACCGCTGGCGTTCGTGCAGGATTTCTTCGCGCTGTTCGTGGTGATCGCCATCGGTTACGGACTCTACCTGCGACTCATCGTCAACCCTGAACGCTACAAAGGCAGTCACCGAAATCAGGGCGTGAAGGTGCTGACGTTCATCCTGACGATCATGCTCTCGCTGCTGGTGATGAACGGACTCCGCATCAACCTGAACGAGGATCTGCTCGGGCGTTACAGGCCGATTTCCACCCTCATCGGTGGCCTCTTCGTCGGACTCCCCGAAGCGACTCAGTCCATCATCGAGGAACTCTGCTACTGGATTCACCTCGGCGTGGTGATGTTGTTCCTGACCGAACTGCCGCAGGGCAAGCACTTTCACATCGTCACATCAATCCCGAACGTTTTGCTCCGCAATCTCGAACCGCGCGGACGACTCCCCGTTACAAAAACATCCGACGGCGCGGCGGGCGTCAGCAAGATGGAAGATTTCCGCTGGCGCACCATGCTCGATCTCTACACCTGCACCGAATGTGGACGCTGCCAGGATGTCTGTCCCGCGTACAACAGCAGTGGTCTCCTCTCGCCGAAATTGCTCGTTATGAATCTGCGTCGCAACTTACAGGAACGCGGCGCGGCCCTCTCCGCAAAACAGACGAACGGCGTCCTGTCCAAATCGCTGACGGGTGAAATCGTCGGCGAGGAAGCCCTGTGGAACTGCACCACCTGTTACGCCTGCGACCAGGAATGTCCGCTGTTCATCGAACACATCAACCCCATCGTGGAAATGCGGCGCTATCTTGTTCTCGAAGGCAAGATGGATAAAATGTTGCAGGACGCGCTCGCCAACCTCGGACGCTACGGCAACTCCCTCGGCCAATCCGACCGAATGCGCGCCAAGTGGACCCAGGGCCTGCAACCCGCTGTCAAGGACGCGCGCCGCGAGCCTGTCGAATATCTCTGGTTCGTGGGTGATTACGCCTCGTACAGTCCCACGCTGACAGATGTCACGCGCAAGACGGCGGAAGTCTTCAGCAAAGCGGGACTGAACTTCGGCATCCTGTTCGACGCGGAACGCAACTCTGGCAACGATGTGCGCCGCGCGGGCGAAGAGGGTCTCTTTGAAATGCTGATGGGCAAGAACATGCAAGCCCTCGGCAAATGTAAATATGAGACCATCGTCACCACCGATCCGCACACCTACAACACATTGAAAAACGAATACGCGTGGGATGGAAATCGCCCTCGCATTTTGCACTACACCGAGTTGCTCGACCAGTTGGTCGCCTCGGGTCAACTCAAGTTCAGCAAAAAACTCGCAGCCAAAGTCACCTACCACGATCCCTGCTACCTCGGGCGATACAACGGCGTATACGATGCGCCTCGTCGTCTGCTCCGCGCGGCGGGCTGTGAAGTGGTCGAGATGCCGCGTCACGGCGACCGCGCGTTCTGCTGCGGGGCGGGCGGCGGACGAATCTGGATGGAGGAAAAGCCAGGCCACGCGCGTCCCGCCGAAATCCGCATCCGCGAAGCCGCCGCGCTGACGGGCGTCCAATCCTTCGTCGTCGCCTGTCCGAAGGATGTGACCATGTTCAAGGACGCGGTCAAGACCACAGGAAACGAGAGCAGGCTACAGGTCCAGGATTTGATCGAGTTCGTCCAAGAGGCGATCTAAGGAGATTTGTTTGGCATGAGCACGGTGATGCAAGCCGCAGCAACATGGATCAAGAAGATCAGGTTGCCAATCGCCACAAAACTGACCCTGAGCTTTCTATCCATCATTTTGTTGAGCAGTCTCATTTTCACCGTTGTTGGAATCCAGATCATTAACAACCGAATCATTGCAGAAGCGCAAGAGCGCGTCCGCAACGACCTGAACACCGCCCGCGAGATTTATCGGAACAGGCTGGTACACATCGAACAGGCCGTGGAGTTCACCACCGTCAGGCTCTTCATGGCCGACATCGTGAGCGGAGATATCCGCCAGGAATATCTGGACGAATTGATCCGCTTTAAGGACAGCGAAGATCTTGACGTGCTGACCATCACAGACACAAGTGGCAACGTCGTTTTGCGGATTAACAATCCGACCGTCACGGGCGATTACCAGGGACGGGACGAACTCATCCGAGTGGTAACAGTGACCCACCAGCCCATCTCTGGCACAGTCATTGTCCCCGTTGAGGAACTGGAACGCGAATCGCCCGCGCTGGCCGAGCAGGCCTACTTCGCCTTCGTGGATACACCGATGGCCCGCCCCCGCCCCGAAACCGAAGAGACGGCAGGCATGATGTTGAAAGCCGCCGCGCCCATCTTCGACGCGGAGGGCAACTTCATCGGTGTGGTCTACGGCGGAATCCTCTTGAACCGAAACTACGAGATCGTGGACAAGGTGAAGGGGACCGTCTTCCAGAATGTGGTTTACGAAGGCAAAGATATCGGCACGGCGACCATCTTCCAGAATGACGTGCGCATCTCGACCAACGTGAAGGACAACAGTGGCGAGCGCGCCATCGGGACCCGTATTTCAGAGGATGTGTACGACCAAGTCGTGCTCAATCAACAGCCCTGGATTGGACGGGCATACGTTGTCACCGCCTGGTATATCACGGCCTATGAGCCAATTCGTAACGTCAACCACGAAGTAATCGGTATCCTGTACGTCGGTATTCTCGAACAGAAGTACACCGACATCCAGGATCAGATGGTACTGGTCTTTATCGGCATCACGCTGGCGGGCGTGGCGCTCAGCACGATCATCGCCTTGTGGATCGCGCGGCAGATTTCCCAGCCGATCAAAAACCTGGTGACGGCTTCCCGCCAACTGGCGGAAGGCAACCTCGACGCCAAAGTGGAGATGACCAGTGGTGACGAACTTGGAAAACTTTCCTACCGCTTCAACCAGATGGCCGAAGCCCTTCGTCAACGCGACGAGCGCTTGAAGGAATTCACCAAACGCAAGATCATGGAATCGGAACGGCTTGCCATCGTCGGTCAATTGGCTGCCAACGTCGCACACGAGATCAATAATCCCCTGCAGGGCATCGTCACCTATTCGAGCCTGCTCCTCGAAAAAGACATCTGCGATGAACCCTCGCGGAGAAACATCGAAAAGATCGTCACACAGGCCAATCGCTGTCGCGAGATCATCCGCGGTCTCTTGGATTTTTCACGGCAGAAAAAGCCCGTCAAAACGCTCACCAACATCAACGCCCTCCTGCGCGGTTGCGTTTTCCTGGTAGAAAACCAGGCGCAATTTCACAACATTAACATTGTTCAGAACCTTGACGAAAGCCTCCCGATGATCGTCATCGATCCATCACAGATCGAGCGAGTGTTCCTGAACCTCATCATCAACGCCGCCGAAGCAATGAGCGGAGGCGGCACACTCACCCTCACGACCTGCTTCGGCACAAATGCGCAAAACATCGAGATCGAAGTGAGAGACACCGGCCATGGCATATCCATCGAAAACATGGAAAAGATCTTCAACCCGTTCTTCACCACCAAAGAGATCAGCCACGGCGTCGGGTTGGGACTGGCGATCAGTTACGGGATCGTCAAGGAACACAACGGCGAGATCACCGTCGAGAGCGAAATCGGACAAGGCGCGAAATTTATCGTGAGCCTGCCGATCATTACGAAAGTCAGTGAAGAAGATGAAAGCAAAGTCGAAAATCCTGCTCATTGATGACGAGGAAGTCGTACGCGACTCCTGCACGCAGATCCTGGAAGGCGGACCGTACGAGATCGCATCCGCATCGGACGGGACGGCGGGTCTGCGTCTCGTGGAGGAGTTCCAACCCGACTTAATCTTTGTGGATCTGAAGATGCCAGGCATCTCTGGCTTTGAGGTGCTAGAAAAGGTCGCGGCGATGGACCCGACCATCGTGATGGTCGTCATCACTGGCTTTGCCACCATCAGTTCCGCGGTCGACGCGATGAAAAAGGGCGCCTACGATTTCCTGCCCAAGCCGTTCACCCCCGAGGAATTCCGTCTCATCACCCGCAGGAGCCTGGAAAAAAGAAGGTTGACGCTCGAAACAATTTCCCTACGACGCGAGAAGGAAATGTTGAGAGAGCATTTCGCCCACATCGTTTCACACGAAATGAAAGCGCCTTTGAGCGCCGTCCAGCAAAACCTGTTTGCGCTTGAATTTGAACTGGCAGAGACACTCAATGAAACTCAAAAGGAAACCTTCAAACGGACAAAAAGTCGGATAGATGAACTGCTGAAACTCATTAACTCCTGGCTGAGATTCGTATCCGTTGACATTAACCAATTACAGGAAAAATTTGTGCAGGTTTCCGTCAAGGACGAAATTGCCAGAGCGTTGGAAACCATTGGCCCTTACGCCGTACGAAAAGATGTCGAAATCATTACCGCCATTGATGAGTCACTGCATCCTGTCATCGGAGACGGTCTCAGCCTGTCGGAGGCTTTCGGTAATTTGATCAGCAACGCCATCAAGTATTCGAACGATGGAAGCAAGATCCTGGTGAAAGCAGAAGAGAACGCGAACGATGTTGTAGTCACTGTCAAAGATGAAGGCGTCGGCATTTCCAAGGAGGATCTACCGCATATTTTTGAAGGCTTTTTCCGCGGCAAGTCTGGTCAGGCCATGGCAAGTGGACACGGCATCGGGCTGGCCGTCAGTCATCAAATCATAGAAGCACATAACGGTTCGATCGAGGTCGAGAGCGAACCGGGCGCAGGCACCACATTTGCGGTCCACCTGCCCAAAGCCAATCCTGTACAGCCCACAACAGGCTGAATCTTTCCATCCTTAAAGGAGGCACGACATGGCGAAACGGTTATTGATCATCGATGATGATCCCGATTACGTGGCAGGCATCAAAGCCATCCTCGATAAGGCCGGGTTCGAGGTGGAGGTCGCCAACGACCCCAAGGCAGGCCTGCGCGCCCTGCAGACCCGCCCATACGATCTGCTCCTGCTCGACATCATGATGGGACGGGGAGCAGAAGGTGTAATGATCGCGCGCAAACTTCGCAAGGACACCAAACTGCGGGAAATGCCAGTGCTCATCATTACAGGCATGAGAGAGCAAATCGCCTTCCTCTTCCCAGGCGAACCGATTCATCCCGGTTTCGTGAAATTGGATGAGCTGGTCGAAAAACCAGTGGAACCCAGTCTACTGCTTGAGAAGGTCAATGGTTTACTCCAGGCAGCAGAGGAAAGGAAGGCGGTTCCACAGTAGGCCAGCGGCGACCCAATCCCCGACCCGGCAACCCAATGAGGCCAATCCTATGTCAGAAACCTATACCTTCACCTTCATGAAAGAGGTATCCAGCCTGTTGCACGCTGCAGATGGAAACCCCTTCCCCATGTGTGTCCAGTGCGGAACCTGCTCCGGGTCCTGCCCTGTAGCCGCCTACATGGATTACACCCCGCGACAGATCATCGCCATGGTCAACGCAGGACTCAAAGACCAGGTAATGGAAAGTAACACATTCTGGTACTGTGCCTCCTGTTACCAATGCACGGTGCGCTGCCCGCAGGATATCAGCATCACAGAGCTGATGTACGCGTTGCAAAGGTATTCGATCTGGAAGAATCGGTACAAGGAAGGAATGATCGGGCCTGCGTTTTCAGAGGCATTCGCCAAGACAATCGTTCGCACCGGCCGCACCTTCGAACCCATTCTCGCGCCTTCCTATATCTTTAGTTTCAAAATGCGCGAATTCTTCCAGGAAATACAGAACGCGACTGAGTTGATGCTAAAAGGCAGACTTCCCATTCTTCCACCTCGAATCAAGCGCCTTGATAATTTCAAGCGCATGATCCGCAGGATTCTCCCCATGGGAGGTGCCGAATGAAAGAGTTTGCCTACTTCCCTGGTTGTTCCCTAGAGAAACTGGCTATCAGTTACCACACCTCTACCTTGGAAACCTCCAAAAAACTGGGGGTAAAACTCCAGGAATTGGAGGACTGGAACTGTTGCGGCTCCACAACCTACTTTCATATTGATGAACTGCTGGCCTATACGCTCACAGCTCGCAACCTGGCCATCGCCGAGAAGACCGGCCTGGATGTGGTGGCCCCGTGCAGTGCCTGCTTCAAGAATATGTTCTTCACGGCAGCTCATATGAAAGAGGATCCTGATCTTGCCGAACATATCAACTTCGCGCTGGAAGAGGATGGATTGAACTTCTCTGGGAATACTAAAGTGAGACACCTGCTTGAGATGTTCGCGCAGGATGTCGGTCCCGATGAGATCCGGAGCAAGGTGACCCGTCCATTGGAGGGAGTCAAAGTCGCCCCTTATTACGGATGCCAAATACTGAGACCCAGAAAAGACCATGAGGAGGTTGAGAATCCGCGTTATTTCGAGGATCTGCTCTCGGCCATCGGCGCAACTCCAATTGAGTATGCGCTCAAGATGCGTTGTTGCGGCGGCTCACTGATCATCTCCAGCCGCATCGCCGCGTTGAGCATGGTGCGCAATCTGTTGCAATGTGCGGTGGATCAGGGGGCAGATATGATTGCCACCGCCTGTCCCATGTGCCAGGTCAATCTTGAATGCTACCAGCAATCCGTGAACCAGGAATTCGGCACACAGTTTGCAGTCCCCATTCTGTACTTTACCCAACTAATGGGGCTGGCGCTGGGCATCCCAAAGAAAAAACTGGGTATTGGGAAAGAACTCGTGTCGGCATCGCCTGTCCTTGCCGCGCTATAAAACAAAGGAGAATAATCCTATGGAAAAAATTGGAGTTTATGTTTGTCACTGCGGCACAAACATCGCCGGCATGGTGGATGTGCAGGAAGTCGCTGAATGGGCAGCCGCGCGACTGAAATTGCGCGGCGTGATCGTCGCGCGCGACTATAAGTTCATGTGTTCTAGTCTCGGCCAGGAACTGATCGAGAAGGACATCCAGGAACTTGGCCTGACGCGTGTCGTCGTCGCCGCCTGTTCGCCGCATTTGCACGAAAACACCTTCCGAACAGCCTGCAAACGCGCTGGGTTGAACCCCTACCTTTGCGAACTGGTTTCCATCCGGGAACAGGTCTCATGGGTTCACACGGACAAGGATGTGGCGACGGCGAAAGCCATGGCCGTTGTTTCAGGTGGCGTGGAACGCGTCAATTTCCAGGTCCCGCTTGAACCGATGAAAGTGTCCATCCATCCCGACACGCTCGTTGTCGGTGGAGGCATCGCCGGCATTCAAGCCGCGTTGGAAATCGCCGACGCGGGCTACAAGGTCTATCTCGTTGAACGCGAACCGTCCATTGGCGGCCACATGGCCCAGTTCGATAAGACCTTCCCCACCCTCGACTGCGCCGCCTGCATCCTGACCCCCAAGATGGTGTCAGTCGGGACGCATCCCAACATCGAACTGCTCACCTGGAGCGAAGTCGAAAAAGTGGACGGATATGTGGGCAACTTCACTGCCACCATTCGCAAGCGCGCCCGCTATATCAAAACCGATCTTTGCACTGGTTGCGGAATCTGCTGGGAAAAATGCCCGAAGAAAGTGGTGGATGATGTTTTTGAAGCAGGCATGGGAACCCGAAAGGCAGTTTACACGCCGTTCGCCCAGGCCGTCCCGAAATATCCTGTGATTGATCGCCCGAACTGCACATACTTCATCAAGGGAACTTGTAAAGCCTGCGAGAAGTTCTGCCCCACCAACGCCATTGACTTCACACAGGAAGACGAACTGATAACAGTTGAGGTCGGCAACATCATCCTGGCAACCGGATACGACACTTTTGACGCAAAGCGCATCGCCCAGTATGGCTACGGACGCCTGCCGAACGTGATCACCAGCCTCGAGTTCGAACGGCTGTGCAACGCGGCCGGGCCGACGAACGGCGAGATCCTCCTGAAGGACGGCAAGACCAAACCGAAGGCGGTTGGCATCGTCCACTGTGTAGGCAGTCGCGACAAGCATTACAACGAATACTGCTCGGTGATCTGCTGTATGCAGGGATTGAAATTCGCCCACCTGGTCCATGAACGCACCGGTGCGGAAGTGTACAACTTCTACATTGACATGCGTACCCCCTTCAAGGGCTACGAGGAGTTCTATCAGCGCGTGCTGGAGGAAGGCACCCACTTCATCCGCGGCAAGGTGGCGGAAGTCAACAACGCCGCGCGCAACAAGGACGAGGAAGGCAAACTCATCGTCCAGGTGGAGGACACGCTGGTCGGTGTGCAAATGCGCATCCCGCTGGATATGGTCATCCTGTCTGTAGCGCTCGAACCACGCCATGACTCCAAAGAGACCGCTCATCGCTTTGGCATCTCCTGCTCCGCCGATGGCTGGTTCATCGAGAAACATCCAAAACTGGATCCCGTTGCCACAATGACCGAAGGCATTTACATCGCGGGTTGTGTGCAGGGGCCAAAGGATATTCCTGCAACCGTAGTGCAGGGCGCCGCGGCCGCCGCGCGCGCGCTTGGCAAGATCCACGCAAAAGAAATCGCGCTGGAGCCATTCCGCGCCAGCGTGGATGAAGCTAAATGCTCCGGGTGTCGTATCTGTAACGACCTGTGCCCGTTCAACGCCATCCTGTTCCACGAAGATCGCATGGTCACAGAGATCAATCCAGCGCTCTGCCAGGGCTGTGGGACCTGCGTTGCGGCTTGCCCAGCCGGAGCGATCTCAGGCACCGGCTTCAGCAATGAGCAAGTAATCGCTCAAATCGAAGGCCTGCTCCTGTTGAACCTTGACAGGAAGGTTCCGGCATAACGGAGGAATGACAATGACTAACATCAACATTTTCGAGCCGGTCATCATCGGCTTCACCTGCAACTGGTGCTCCTATCGCGCTGCAGACCTGGCCGGCACATCCCGCACCAAATACGCGCCCAATGTCCGATTAATCCGCCTGATGTGCTCGGGGCGGCTTGACCCGACCTTTGTGTTCAAGGCCCTCGCCAACGGCGCGGACGGTGTGATGATCACCGGTTGTCATCCCGGTGAATGTCATTACCTCGAGCAGAATTATAAAGCCATGAGGAGATTCCACTTGATGAGACGCACGCTTCAAGGCCTCGGAATTGAACCTGCTCGTGTTAAGTTGGTTTGGGCCTCCGCCGCTGAAGGCGCCAAGTTCGCCCATGAAGTCACCAGCTTTGTAGAGGAAGTCCGCGCGTTGGGCCCGCTTAATTGGGGCTCGGGCGAAAACGGCCATGTAACTGAACTAAAATCCACTCCCCAGGAGGCGTTAGCATGAGCGACAAACCGAAATTTGCCATGTACTGGGCCGCCTCGTGCGGCGGCTGTGAGATCGCCGTCCTCAACATCCACGAAAAGATCCTGGATGTGGACGCCAACTTCGATGTTGTCTTCTGGCCCGTCGCGATGGACGCCAAGTATAAAGATGTGGAGGCCATGCCCGACAAATCCATCCTGCTCACCCTCTTCAACGGCGGCATCCGCAATGACGAGAACGAACACATCGCCAAACTCCTGCGCGCCAAGTCTCAGATACTGGTCGCGTTTGGCTCGTGCGCCAATGAAGGATGCATTCCTGGTTTGGCAAACCTGAGCA
>QZIJ01000111.1 GCA_003598975.1 Anaerolineaceae bacterium
ATTGCGCGAGCGATGTGAAATCTACGCCAAACTATACGAAGCCTGGCAGGAACGGACGAGCGACTACGGCCCCGAGATGCTCCATCACGCCGCGCAGGGCAAGCCGTATTCCTGTTTCGTGCGCGAGGACACAAAGATCTCGTTCATGGCGATGCCCGACGCGATCAAGTCCCTGCTGATGCTGACGGACGTTCCGCGCGAGCAGTTGACGCAACAGGTCTACAACATCGCCGCGTTCGCCATCACCGCGGGCGAGTTCCGTGACCGCGCCGTGAAGGCCTTCCCCGGCGC
Source organism: Anaerolineaceae bacterium (assembly GCA_003598975.1). GTDB lineage: Bacteria > Chloroflexota > Anaerolineae > Anaerolineales > Villigracilaceae > Denitrolinea. The sequence continues at coordinate 292 of QZIJ01000111.1, forward strand.
ACAGATCACATTCGAGCCAAATCCGCGCCGACAGGGCATCGTCGACTCGTGGCCCGAAGACGTGGATGACTCCCGCGCCCGCAAGGATTGGGGCTGGAAGCCTGATTACGATGTGGACAAGTTCTTCGAGGAGTATTTCCTGCCTGAGATTCGGAAAAGATATGGAAAGTAGAGAGAAGTGAATAGAGAGAAGTTAGAAGTAAAAAGAGGCCGCCTGAGGAGGGCGGTCTCTCGTTTTCCAACGCATGGAGTTTACTCTTCGAGTTGGCGAACGCTCTTCCAAGTGGAGGCACGTGTCGCAATGAACGCGAAGAAGCGCTCGCCTCTTTGCCCAATCCAGTCCGCGAGGCGGGAGACGTTATCGTCCACGTAGCGGGCGGCGTATTTTGCCAATAGGAGAATCAAAGGAATGGAGAGGCCAATGCTGATCCACGCCGCGCCATGATGTCCCATCCGGGGATAAAGCATATAGTAGAGAAATGAAGAAAATGACCCGAGCACGATGAAGTGAAGCGTGAATATCGAATAAGAAACGTGACCGAGCGAGCGGAACCAGTCTCCGTTCAATCTGGCCTGAAGCGTGGGACTGAGAATGGCCGCCAACAGAATCATTGCGCCACCAAGAACGTGATACCCTTGGAAGAAATCAATGTATGGAAGGATGGCAAAGATGGTTTGGGAGTGGACTTCCATTGAGGAGACCAGAGGATAACTGCCAACGATCCACCCAAGCGCCAGCAGAATGACCGGCACTGTCCAATGGATTTTTATGCCCCTCTCCGAAACAAACTTTGCGATTTCGCCGCACAGAATTCCCAGCGCAAAGCCGACGTGGTAGGTTCCAGTCACCCAAAAGAAGACAATGGAGGGGAGTAGGATAGCCAATCGCCAGCGGCGGTCTCCCACAAGAAACAGGTACGCAAAGGTCAGGATGGAACCGCTCAACTCCACGCTCATCATCCATAACGGTTGATTGTACAGGCCGCCGCGCGAAAACGGCCTGAAGAACAGGTCAATCAGAAAAACAGTGATGGATGGGACCCGTCCCGTCCAATAGTATTGAAACCAGGGCACAGACGTGGTCAGGGATGCGATCTCATCATTGAAATACCAGCCCAGACGCTGCAACCCATACGCGAGGATCATGCTGAACCAGACCATACCCACAAGCCGGACAGGCCGTTTCGATGTCGAACCAAGAATGCGGCTGCGGACGTCGCGTTTGCCGATCAGTTTGAACGAAAGCACGAAACCGCTCAAGACAAAAAATAGCGGAAACGCGAAATTGAAAGAGGCCATCAACCCCAGAGAGGTCTCGGAGAGGAAATTTTCAACGGGGGAATGGGGGATCGACTCGAATGTGGGAAAATTTCCAAAGGACGCGTAGGGATAGAACGCGCTGCGGAAATGGCGAAGCATGACCAAAACGGCGGCCACGCCACGAATGGATTCAAAATAGCCAAGTCTATTGGTTTGCATTCAATGGTATCTTTCGTTTTCTATTCCCCAAAACGGGGTGACGCGAACGGGGACATCGTACGCTTTGCCAACCTACAACTCCAAAATCTGTTCCCTCTCAGGCCCTAGCGACACCAACTTGATCGGCGTTTCGGCCAGCGCGGAAATCCTCTCCAGATACTTCTGGGCTTTCTTGGGCAGGTCCTTCCACTTGCGGACGTGGGTGACGTCCTCCGTCCAACCGGGCAGTTCCTCGTAATCGGGCGCACAGGCAGAGATTCCATCCGCGCCGCCGGGCAAGTCGTGGATGAGGGCGTTATTGACGGTGTAGCCCGTGCAGAGTTTGATCTTGCTCATTCCCGAAAGGATGTCGAGTTTGGTGATGATGAGGTCGGTCAGCCCGTTGACGCGGACGGCGTAACGGAGCAGGACACCATCCAGCCAGCCGACGCGGCGCGGACGACCGGTCGTCGTCCCGAACTCGTCCCAGGGGTTTTTACCCGTGCCGCGCAGGCGTTCGGCGGCCTTGCTCTTGATTTCGGTGGGGAACGGCCCCGAACCAACGCGCGTCTGGAAGGCCTTTGTCACGCCCATGACGCGGGCGTCGCGCGCCGCGTCGAGACCGAGGCCGAGTCCCGTCAGAGCGGAGGAGGCGACGGTAGTGGAACTCGTCACAAAAGGATAAGTTCCGTGGTCGAGGTCAAGCAGAGTCCCCTGTGCGCCCTCAGCGAGGACGGATTGTCCCTGCTTGAGGGCGAGGGAGAGTTCCATTGCCACATCGCGGATGTAGAGTGCAAGGCGCGATGTCTGATTCAGGTAGGATTCGGCCTCAGCGTCTACTTCCAGTTCGGGAGCGGTAAGCAGGCCCAGGGTCCGATTGGCTTCGAGCAGATGGTCGCGTAACTTGTCGCGAAAGTCGGGTGCGAGCAGGTCGGCCATCCGCAAGCCGCGGCGCGAAGCCTTATCCATGTAGGCCGGGCCGATGCCGCGTCCCGTAGTTCCGATCTTGCCCTTGCCGCGCGCCGCTTCGTTGGCGTTATCCAATGCGCGATGCGCAGGCGTGATGAGATGCGCGGCGGGCGAGATGTGCAAGCGTTGGGGCGCGATGGATACACCCGCACTGCGCAAGGCAGTCATCTCTTCGATGAGCGTGCGCGGGTTGATGACCATGCCGTTGCCCATCACGGCGGTGGTGTGCGGGTGGACAATGCCCGAAGGCACGAGATGTAGTTTGAAGATCTTGTTTCCCACGTTCACCGTATGACCTGCATTGTCGCCCCCATTGTAACGCGCCACAAAATCGGCCCCCGCGGCCAGATAATCCACGATGCGCCCTTTGCCCTCATCGCCCCACTGTGCGCCGATGACGATATTTAAAGACATGCGACCTCCTGCGGTGAGTGGATTATATCAGAGGGGGTGATAGCCCAGACCTCGGAAGTCTACGAGACTTCCGAGGTCTGTCTTGCGATATAATCCCAACCGATGAACCGACGCTTCTTTCTGACCATTAGCCTGGTTGCTGTTCTCCTGGCCTTTTTCGGGCTGACGCTTCCCGCGCAGGCCTCGCCGACTCCGCAACTGGCGCAGTATTCCACGCCCACGCCCCTGCCCGATGGGCGCATCATATACATTGTGAAGGAAGGCGATAACTGCATCAGCATCGCCGCGTTGAATGGCATCACGCTCGAGCAGTTATACGGACAGAATCCCACTCTCAACACGGACTGTTCCAACCTGACGGTGGGTATGCAACTCCTGCTGGGAGTTGGCGGCCCGGCTGCGTATACGCCCACTCCCGGGCCCTCGCCCACACCGACCATCCCGCCTCCATCCCCCACCCCGTTCAGCGGCACGACCGAAATCTGCATCCTACTGTACGATGATCTCAACGGCAACGCCCAGCGCGAAGAGACAGAGCCTCCCGTGGCCGGCGGGCAGGTGAGCGTGACCGACATCAATGGCGCGTACTCACAGACGCAAAGCACGGTCAGCGCGATTGACCCGGACACGGAAGAGCCAATCCGCACCTGCTTCTCGGATGTGCCCGAGGGCACTTTTAATGTCAGCATGGCCATTCCCGAAGGCTATAACCCAACCACGAGCATTTCCCACCGCCTGGAAGTGAAGGCCGGAGAGACAGCCATGATGGCTTTCGGCGCGCAATCCAAGAGCGTGCAGGCCGTCCCGGAAGAACCTGCCCCCGAAGGCGGCGCGGACATCCCGTGGATGGGCATTCTCGGCGCGGCGCTTTTATTGGGAGGCATGGGCATGGGCTGGTTCGCCCTGCGGCTGAGAAAGCCTTCCAGTAAATTGAGGGGCAAAGGAATGTTGAAATAGATGAACAAAAACCTGGTTTCTTCGAGAAACCAGGTTTTTGTATTAACCCATCGCGCGCATCTGACGTCCCCCGATCAAATGCAGGTGCAGGTGAAAGACGGTCTGTCCACCCTGCGGGCCGGTGTTGACAGTGAGGCGGTATCCGTCCGAAAGGTTTTCCTGCGCCGCGATCTGTTTCGCCACCACAAACATGTGCCCCATCAAAGACGCGTCCGCATCCTCCAGTTGGTTGACCGATTCGATGTGGCGGTTCGGAACGATGAGGATGTGGGTCGGCGCGGCAGGATGCAGGTCCCGAAAGACCGTCACCTGTTCGTCGCGGTGGAGGATGGCGGCCTGGCCGGTCCCTTCCACGATTTTGCAAAAGATACAGTCGCCCATGTTGTAGTAGATCCGAAAGAAGAAGTGAGCAAACCGCCTAAGGAACGGCGGCAGGGATCGGCCCCAGCGTTGGCGCACAAACGATATCATAGTATTCCAACTCCACAGGCTTTACCTGCTCAGCATAGGTGGCGGCCTCCTTTCCCATGACGCGGACGATATCCAGGTTGTCGAGTACCTGCGAAGGCCAGTAACGCGGCAACACCAAGCGCGGATCGTTGACATATCCCTCGGCCACATAGGCTGGTCGGCCGGGATCATCCGCGTCCGCCAGGGGAATCCAGTTGAACATGATCGGGCCGCGTGGGTGAGTGGTAAACCCGACTCGATAGCCGAATTCGCGCGCGATCTGCACTGGACGCAGGCCAAAGCCTCCGCCTGGCCAGATGATTCCAATGGGAGTCTTGTTAAAATTTTTCTGGAGATCGCTGACCGATCCCTGGAATTCACTGCGGATATATTCATCTGTGGATGCGTCCGTCATGTTGATGTTGTGAACTGTTCCATGTGACTGATAATCCACCAGACCTTCCGCTCCCAGCGCAATATTTTCCTGAAGGATTCTGGCGCGGATGCTGTCATCGAAACTGATCCAGGCGTTGACGACAGGCCAGCCCCATTCCTTCCAATAAGGGCGAAACCAGTCATTGTAGTTTTCCGCGGCATGGCGGTCATCCTGGATCAGCACGACAGAGCGCGCAGGAATTTTTGCATTGGTATCAAGGAAATCAGCCAGTTGTTCCGTATTGATGGCCTGAAAGCCCATATCATGCAGGCCTTTCATCAGTCTTTTGAAATCGCCTGCTCCAACGTGCATTGGATTGTACGAAGACTCTGCGCCTTTTTCGATGCTATGGAACATGATCACCATCACGATGGTGCCGGGCGCGGCGTTATTCGGATCCCATTTGGCTTTTAGATACTGGCAGGAATCGGTGATGTAGGTGTGCGGCGTATCGAGCGGATTCAACGCAGCGGATTGATAAACGGGCGGGAGCGCGGGAGGCGTGCGCGGCACGATCACCGTCGCGGTCGGGATGGGCGTCTCGATCGGCGCGGACGAGAGGGCGGTCGCGGTTATCGCGGCGTTGACCGTGGCGAAGGCCTGGGTCATGGCCGCGTTCGCGTCGAGGGTGGGCCCAGGGGGAGCAGTATAAGGTCCAGGGGCGCAAGATGCCAATAAAACGGCGAGCAGGAGGAGGGTCAGGAAGATGCGGTTCATAGGTAAAACGACAAGCCTAAAAACGCAATTCGTAAAACGCAAAGTGAAAATGAAGAACCGTTACGTTTTACGTTTCACGTTTTATTCGTTACTCTCGCCTTTGATGTATGCTTCCGTCATTTCGCGGCAGACAGAGTCGCGGAATTGTTTGGGCGGAGTCTTAAAGAAATAGGAGGAGGGGCCAACGATCGGTCCGCTCAGACCGCGGTCGAGGGCGATCCTGGCACAGCGGACGGCGTCTATCATCACACCCGCGGAGTTGGGGCTGTCCCACACCTCGAGTTTGGCTTCGAGATTGAGCGGCACATCGCCGAAGGTGGTGCCCTCCATGCGGACGTAGCACCACTTGCGGTCGCTCAACCACGGCACGTGATCCGAAGGCCCAACGTGGACGTTGTCGGTGTCGAGTTTGTAGGGAAGCATGGATGTGACCGCGCCTGTTTTGGAGATCTTCTTGCTCTCGAGACGTTCGCGTTCAAGCATGTTGAGGAAGTCCGTGTTGCCGCCGAAGTTGAGCTGGTAAGTGCGGTCGAGACGGACGCCGCGATCCACGAACAGGGTGGTGAGAACGCGGTGCAAAATCGTCGCGCCGACCTGCGATTTGATGTCGTCGCCGAGGATGGGAAGCTTGGCGTCGCGGAAGCGTTTGGCCCAATAGTCAGATGAGGCGATGAAGACAGGGATGCCGTTGACGAAGGCGCATCCCGCCTCAATGATCTGTTCCACATACCATTTCGTCGCCATTTCCGAACCGACGGGCAGGAAGTTGATGACCACGTCTGTCTTTGAATCTTTGAGCAGTTTGACGATGTCGGCGGTGGGGCCAGGCGCTTTGGTGATGACCTGCGAGAGGTACTTGCCAAGGCCGTCGTGCGTCATACCGCGCACCACGGGGACATTTAGTTTGGGAACATCGCAGAACTTGACGGTGTTGTTCGGCTCGGCAAAGATGGCTTCCGACAGATCCTTGCCGACTTTGGTGACGTTGACATCTATGCCGAGGGTGAACTCGATATCGCGGATATGATATCCGCCGAGGCGCGGGTGCATGATACCAGGGATGGTTTCGTTATCTTTGGCATTCTTGTAATATTCCACTCCCTGCACGAGAGAGGAGGCGCAGTTGCCGACACCGATAATGGCAACGCGGACTTTTTTTGCGGGCATACGGGTTCTCCTTATTGAACGTGTTTAACAGGTAATATTCTACCAGCCCTAGTATAATCTGCGCTGAGAGAATCCATGAAAAAAGAACGAATGGATCGTCTTCTGACTGTGGTGCAAGCCTTGAGCGAGTCGCTGGAATTCGACTCGTTCCTGCAATCCATTGTGGACGAGGCCTGTGAATTGATCTCCTGCGAATCGGCCTCCATTCTACGCTATGACTCTTCCACAGATACGCTGACCTTCATCGCCGCCCCCCCGGAGCAGCGCGACTTCCTGCGCGGGGTGATGGTTCCAGTCGAGGGCAGCGCGGCCGGCTGGACGTTCCGTCATGCCGAACCGCTGTTGATGCAGACCACAGTCAACGACACCCGCCATTACAAGGAAGTGGACCAATTGACCGGTTCGCACACCCATTCCCTTTTGGCGGTGCCTTTGCTCTTTCGCGGCGGACCGTTGGGCGTGATCGAGGCGATCAACAAAAAGGGCGATGTTGATTATACCGAGGAAGACCTCACCATTCTGGAAACCCTCGCCGCAATGGCGTCCTTTGCCTTGCACGAACAAGACCTGCAACAACAGATCGAACAGGCACGCGAAAAAACATCCGGGCTGGATTCCCTGAAAACGGATTTTATCGCCATCACCTCGCACGAACTGCGGACTCCGCTGGGGCTGATTCTCGGCCACGCAACGTTCCTGCGCGAACTGGTCGGCGCGGAATACCACGAGCAGTTGGACCTCATCATCCGCAACGCGACGCGATTGAAAGACATCGTGGAGAACCTCGCCAGCGTGGACAACTACCAGAGCGGCGCGGCGCGCGTCCGACAGCGCGAAGTTTCGATGGCGCGGCTGGTGCAGGATGTGGTGGAATCCTTCCACGAGGAGGCGCGGCGCAAGGGCGTGGACCTCCGCTCAAAGATCGGCGCGGGCGGCCTGATGGTCGAGGGAGAGGCGGGCAAGATCGAGATCGCGCTCAGTCACCTTGTGCGGAACGCGGTCATATTCACCGACTCGGGCGGGCATGTTCTGGTCACAGCAGAGGCGGTGCCGGGATATGTCAAAGTCATGGTGGTGGATGATGGGGTGGGTATCCCCGAAAAGGATTTGGAGCGCATCTTCGACCGTTTTTACCAGGTGGAATCGCACCTCACGCGGCGGCATGGCGGCATGGGGCTGGGGCTCTCGGTGGCCCAGGCTATGATCGAAATGCACAGCGGGCGGATCTGGGCTGAAAGCGTGGAGGGTGGTGGAAGCCGTTTCACCATCCTTCTGCCCGTGAACACCTCGCAAGCCAGCGCAGCGGAAAAAGTGTTCATCACTTAATGGAACCATCCTTCATTCTCGTCGGCCAACTGGCGCGCGATTACCTGCTCCCGCCGCTCGGGCAACCCCTGCTCGATTCGCCCGGCGGGAATTTGTTGTACGCCGCGGGCGGGCTGGGTCTCTGGGATTCCCGTATCGGCCTCGTGAGCCGCGCGGGGGAGAATTACCCCCGTCAATGGTTGAAGGACCTTAAGAAACGCGGTTGGGACACGAGCGGGATTCGCATTCAGCCCGGCGCACTCGATCAGCGCAATTTTCTCGCATATTCCGAAAACCTGGAACCCATCCGCTCCACCCCCGTTTCCCATTTTGGACGGCGCGGCGTGCCATTCCCGAAATCTTTGCTGGGATACCAGCCGCACACAGAACTAAAGCCGTCGCGTAAACCAGACCAGGCCTCGCCAATATTTGCGGATATTCCGTCCGATTACATTGATGCGGGCGCGCTCCACCTTTGTCCACTGGAACTTTCAGCGCACCAGCAATTTGCAGACAACCTGCGCGGGGCGATACGCATCCTGACCCTCGACCCGTCCGCGGCCGCCATGACACCGTCCAGCCTGCGAGAAATGCGCGGCCTCGTCCACGGGCTGACGGCTTTCCTGCCCTCACTCGAGGAAATCACCGCGCTCTTCTGGGGCGAGACCAGCGACCCCTGGGAGATGGCCACGGCCATCGGCGAATTTGGCTGTGAGTATGTGATCCTCAAGTGCGGGGAGCGCGGGCAACTTCTTTACGACTCCCACAGCAAACACCGCTGGGAGATTCCCGCCTACCCGGCGCGCCTGGCAGACCCCACCGGCGCAGGCGATGCATTTTGTGGCGGCTTTCTCGCAGGTTATCGCAAAAACTATGACGCGCTCGAAGGCGTGCTATACGGCAACGTTTCGGCCTCGCTCGCCATCGAAGGCTCAGGCCCGTACCATCCACTCGAAGCAATGCAAGGGCTAGCAGAGGCGCGGCTCGAAGCGTTGCGGGAGATGGTGAGAAAAATTTAAAGGTGAATGATGAAAGATGAAACAGCCGGCCGCGTGATCGAACTGGCAATGGCCATTCAACAAATTCCCGCGCCCACATTTGACGAGGGGGAGCGCGCGCAATTCGTGCGCGCTCAGTTTTCAGAGGCGGGTTTATTGGATGTGGAAATCGATTTGACTGGAAATGTTTATGGGCGATTGCCTGGCGGAGACAAGCCTGCACTGATCGTCAGCGCACACCTCGACACGGTCTTCGCGCGCGGGACGAACCTGCGCCTCACGCGTGACCCTGAGCGGATCCACGGCCCGGGCATCGGCGACAACTCGATGGGGGTCGCCGCGTTGTTTGGCCTAGCGTGGGCACTGCGCGAGACGCGCCTGCGCGGGGATATCTGGTTTGTGGCAAATACCTGCGAAGAAGGCCTGGGCGACCTGCGCGGGATGAAAGCAGTGGTTGACCGGTTTGGCGCGAATGTGCGCGGGTATCTCGTCATCGAGGGCGCGGCGCTGGGGCACGTGTACCATCGCGCGGTGGGAGTGCATCGCTATCGCATCTCGGCAAGGACGGCAGGTGGGCATGCCTGGTCGGATTATGGACACCCCTCGGCAGTGCATGAACTGGCCGCTCTAACGTCTCAAATTGCATTGCTATCCCTGCCTGTCGCGCCGCGCACCACGCTCAACGTGGGGATGATCGCCGGCGGAACATCCGTCAACACGCTGGCGGCGGAGGCCTCGCTGGAATTGGATATGCGTTCCGAGTCGCCGCGCGCGTTGACGGACCTCGTCTCACGCGTGGACGCGCTGATCGAAACCGCGAACCGGCCCGGGGTCCGTGTGAAGGCAGAGGTAATCGGTCACCGTCCCGCGGGCGAGATTCCAACCAGTCATCCGCTGATCGAACTGGCTGTTGCCTGTACTCGCGCACAGGGCATGGAGCCAAGTCTCATCGGCGGGTCCACGGACGCGAACGTACCGCTCAGCCGCGGCATCCCCGCAGTGGTGATGGGCGTGACAACGGGCGGCGGCGCGCACACGACGAGCGAGTTTATAGATGTAAAACCTGTGGCGCGGGGGATGAAGGCACTGGAGGAGTTTTTGGAAAGGGTTTGGGGGACGCGCCTGTAAACCGCAACCGCGCTTTATCCCTTGTTTTCTTCCCAGAGAGTGACACAATTTCGCCCTCTGCGTTTGGATTTGTAGAGCGCCTTATCGGCTTTGATGACGATCTCTTCCCCTTCCCTGCCGTGGGTGGGATAGGTCGCGACCCCGAACGATAGGGTGACTCTCAGTTCTTTTCCGTTATGCGCTATGCGCATCGCCTCGCAATGGACTCTAAGTTGCTCTGCCCGCTTACGGGCAGTTCTGGCGTTTGCGCCCGGCATGACAATCAGGAACTCCTCCCCGCCATAGCGGCAGATCACATCCGAACCGCGGGCGTGGTTTTGGAGTAGTTTGGCGATCTCGGTCAGGAATTCATCACCGAGACGGTGTCCATGGGAATCGTTGATCTTCTTGAATCGGTCGATATCCATGACGATGACACTGAGGGGTTTCTTTTCGCGTTTTGCCAGTTTCAGTTCGCGTTCCATGGTTTCGGACAAGTAGCGGCGGTTAAAAAGGCTGGTGAGCGGATCGCGCTGTGCCTGTTCGCGCAGTTCGGACTGCAGTTGCTCGATCTGTGCCAGGCGGGCATTGAGTTGTCGATTGGCATTCTTCAGCGCCCTTTCTGCTTTTTTTACGATGGGTGATGTCGCGATAGTTAATGACGATGGCCTGCACACCTGGCTCATGGAGCAGATTGACGGCTGTCCCTTCCGTCCACCAGACCGAACCATCTTTCCTCACGGAACGAAATTGAGCATCTTTGACGATGCCTTTGTGCGCGATCACGTCAATCAGGATGGCTTTTACGAATGGCAGATCGTCGGAATGGACAAGATCAAATCCGCTCTTCCCCAGCCGTTCTTCGGGAAGATACCCTGTCAAACGCTGAGTGCTGGGACTTTCGTATACGACCACGCCATGTGCATCGATCAGCGAGATGGCATCCGCGCTATGTTCGATGAGAGCGCGGAATCGTTTTTCGCTTTTCGCCAATGTCTCGGCAATCTTCTGCCGCTCAGTGATCTCGCGCACGTGCGCCACGTATCCGCTGATGGATTTCCCCGAGGAGTATAGCGGCGTGATGAAATAGTCGATGAAGCATTGTCCTGACCTGGAGGTGGGATAGAGTCCCATTTTTTTGACCAGTTCAAAGTCAAAGACGGATTCGAAGGCAACCGGTTTCCCTTCCGTAAGTTTTTTTCGCAATCTGTGGGTGATATTGGGGTTTGTAAAAATGTCAAACCCGCGGACTTGTTCGGTGCGCTCGATGCCGAAAATTTTCAGCCCGGCTGGGTTGATGTCGATCATCTTCCCGTCCGCGTCATAAATCTCGATCCCAACGGGTGATTGGGAATAGATGCTCTTGAAGCGCTCATCGCTTTCGCGCAAGGCTTGCTCTGCCCGTTTGCGTTCGGTGATATCGCGGGTCACTGTGACAACGGATTTCACATTCCCACTTTCATCAAATTCAGGATAGGCTCGCGATTCAAGGAAACGCAGAATCCCGCGACTTTCTGCGGTGAACTCAACATCCGCCGGTTTCCGTGACGCAATAACTTGTCGGAGGGAACGGTCAAAAAAACTGGATAGTTCTTCTGAAAATCCTGCTTCCCTGTGTGTCTTTCCAACCAGCCCCTCGCTTTTCACATCCGTGTACCTTTCAAGGGATGGACTGACATACAAGTAGCGCAGGTCGAGGTCGTAACGCGCGACCACATCCTGCACATTTTCTATCAGGCTTCGAAAATTGATTTCGTTTTGATCCAAGGCCTTTTTAACCCTTTTGCCTGCCCTCACATCAGCATCCAACTCTGTGATCCGCGCGCGCAATGCTTCCACTTCTTTGGATGGTCGAAGAGCGGTTCTCTCGCTCTTGTTCATTTACTGTACTCTTGATTATCGTGCTTTTGATATCAACTTGTCTGGCATTCTGGGGCACAGCCTTTGTTCTGCAAGAAAAGTAGTGAAACAGGATTACTGAATCGATGAACAGATAATAATAGTATACACCACCTTGCATTTTTGTAAGGTGTGGATTTTCCGTTTTTGGCTATTAAAAAGTGCCAGTCACCGGCGAGGTGACCGTCACTTTTATTTCTGGACAGCTTACAAATTACTGCGTGAAGTTCGGGTCAGCCTGGACGCTGATTAGGCAGAGGCGCGCACACGACGAGCGAGTTTATAGATGTGTAACCTGTGGAGCGGGGGATGAAGGCGCTGGTGGAAATTGTTTTGAAAGTTTAAGAGTGGGGAATGGACAGGGCAACTATTCCGGGATCTCGTTTGTTACCAGCCAGTCTTTGGCCTGTTCAAAATCATCGAAATGCACAATTGGGTGTCTCGAAAAACGGTTGACCAACTGGAGCAGGATCAACTTTGGGCCTGTGACACCCACTACAGCGGCTCTCTTAATATAGGGACTTGATCTGTCAGCGCTCAACTGCAGGTGCTTGATGACATCCAGCGATCCGACCGAATTGCGTACATCGTTCAAAATCAGAATCGAGTCTTCTGGCTCGGCCATGAGGACAGCGTCCGCCTTATCACATTCTTCGATGACGCCCTTGTCGTCATCACCAAAGCCAGAAAGATCGAAGTAGAAGAAGCGTACTCCTCGGTGTGTGTCCCAATGCGATTTCATGGAAACCTCGCGCATCATCCTGATTACAGTCGGTTTGTTGTTGAAAATTCATTATATCCCCGAATCTGAATTTGAACAAAAAGTCGGCCTACCGCGAGGCAGGCCGACTTTTTATCATCCTACGGGCGACCCATCCGGGTTGATTGGATGCCCAAAATATTTGGCAGGGTCGCGCCTACTTCTTCTTTCCAAACTTCTTCATCAGCAGGTCGGTAAGCGTGGGCTGGCCGATCTCCTGCAACTCGTAGCGCACGCGCTGGTGCGGCTTGTTGATCTTGATAACGCGGGTCAGGTCAATCGGCGTGCCGATGATGACCATGTCCACGTCTGACTTGTTGATGGTCTCTTCGAGGTCGCGGGTCTGCGCTTCGCCGTATCCCATGGCAGGCAGGATCGGTCCCGTCTTCGGATACTTGGCGTACGTGGCCGCGATGGACTTGACCGCGAACGGCCGCGGGTCCACGATCTCTTTCGCGCCGAAGCGACGCGCCGCGACGTAGCCCGCGCCGTAGGCCATCTCGCCGTGAGTCAGCGTTGGGCCGTCTTCCACCACGAGGACACGCTTGCCCTGAATCGAATCGGGGTCGTCCACGAAGAGCGGGGAGGCCGCCTCGATCTGGACCGCGTTCGGGTTCAGTTTGCGAAGCGACTCGCGCACCGCGATCACCGCGTCGGCGTTGGCGGTGTCCACCTTATTGAGCACGAACACATCCGCCATGCGGACGTTGGTCTCGCCGGGGTAGTATGTCGTCTCATGGCCGGGTCGGTGCGGGTCAGCGACAACGATCTGGTAATCGGGCACGTAGAACGGGAAGTCGTTGTTGCCGCCGTCCCACAGGATGATGTCCGCTTCCTGCTCGGCCTGGCGCACGATCTTCTCGTAGTCCACGCCCGCGTAGATGATGACGCCGTTATCAATGTGCGGCTCGTATTCCTCGCGCTCTTCGATGGTGCACTCGTACTCGTCGAGATCATCGTAATTTGCGTAGCGCTGGACTTCCTGCGCAACCAGATTTCCGTACGGCATGGGATGGCGGATGGCCGCGACCTTGTAGCCCATCTCTTGCAGGATGAGCGACACCCGCCTCGTGGTCTGACTTTTACCGGACCCCGTCCGAACCGCGCTGATTGAAACGACCGGCTTGGTGGACTTGATCTGCGTATACTTGGTGCCCATCATACGGAAGTCCGCGCCTGCCGCGTTGACAATGGAGCCTTTGTGCATCACCACTTCGTGGGGAACGTCGCTATAGGCGAACACGACCTGTTGCACGCCATGCTTCTTGATCAGGTCAACCAGTTCCTCCTCCGCGTGGATGGGGATTCCCTTCGGGTACATCTCGCCCGCCAGTTCCTTCGGGTAGACGCGTCCCTCAATATCGGGGATCTGTGTCGCGGTAAAGGCCACGACCTCGTAATCCTTGTTGCCGCGGAAGAACGTGTTGAAGTTGTGGAAATCACGTCCAGCCGCGCCCATGATGAGAGTTTTGATTGCCATAGGTTGTCTCCTATTGTTTCAGTCCCGCCGGGGACAGTGTCCGAATCGACCCGACTTGGGTTTTGAGTCTCTTCGTTTTTACCCAGCGCGACATGATTGTAAATAAAAACAGGCTAAAAGCAAGGTGACTTTCAGCCTGTTTTCTTATTTGCCTTACATTACCTCGGGCGCCTGAATATCCAGCAGACGCAGCGCGTTGGCGATAACCTGCTTCGCCGCCGCCACCAATTGCAGACGGGCATCTCGCACCTTCGCATCTTCCGCCTGCAGGACGGGCACCGCGTGATAGAACGAGTGGAAGGCATTCGCCAGATCATACGCGTATGCGGCCATCACCAGCGGACGGTACTCGTTCGCGGCCTGTTCCACCGCCGCAGGGAATTTGGAGATCTGTTCGATCAACTCGATCTCGTGCTTCGTCAACTCATAATCGTAACCCGTAACCCGTAACTCGTAACCCGCGGCTTGCGCCTTTTTCAAAATACTGTTCGCCCGCACGTGCGCGTTCTGAATATACGGTCCCGTCCGCCCATCGAATGAGAGCGCCGCGTCCATGTCGAAGACGATGTCCTTATTGTTGTCCACCGAGAGCATGGAATAGGCCAGCGCGCCCAGCCCAATCTGCTCGGCAACCTTCTGCCGCTCAGCCTCGCTCATATCGGGTGCCTTTTCCGACTCGACCGCCAACACGCGCCGCACGGCCTCGTCCGCCACATCCTTGAACAGTACCACCCGTCCGCGCCGCGCCGACATGGCACCCTCGGGCAGGGTGATGTATCCATAGGACAGGTGATAACACTTGGCCGCTTGCGGGAATCCCCACATCTCTAAAATCTTGAACGCCTGCTGGAAATGCAAATTCTGACGGAAGTCCACCACGTAGACCGAGCGATCCACGTGATATTGCTCGAACTTGACCTTGGCCAACGCAAGATCTTTCGTCAAATACAGCGACGTTCCATCGCTTCGTAGTAGCACCGCGGTGCGATATTTCTCTTTTGCCATCCCTAGTTTCTCATCGATCTTGATGATCACCGCGCCACCCTGCGGACGTTCGTCCGTGGCGATGCCTTTGGCGATTAATTCATCAACGATCACTTTCGAAGGCCCATCCACTTCGCTTTCGTAGAACCAGACATCAATCTTGATATCCAGCATGTTCAAAATGTCGCGCAGTTCCTCGAGACTCCACTCACGCGTCACGCGCCACAACTCGCGCACCGCCGCGTCCCCCGCGTCCCACTTGCGATACAACTCGCGGCGCTCGGCTTCATAGGCCTCGCGTTGTGCGGTCTGCTCGGGCGTTTCGTTCTCTTTTTTCTCCAACAACGCCGTTGCTTCGGCATAAATTTTCAATAGCCATTGTCCGCGCTCGTGGACGCCCTGCGGCTCCTGCCCCTTGTAAAATTTTTCGTAGGCCCACAGCACGGTGATGACGCCCAATCCCAGATCACCAGGATAGGATGCGCGGATCGTGTCGAAGCCTGCGAACTCCACGATGCGCGCCAGAGACTCGCCCAGCAGAGTTGTCCGCGCGTGCCCGATGTGGAACGAGTGATGCGTGTTCGGCTGGGCGTATTCGACCATGACCCGCTCCCCTTTGGCCGCGCCCCGCCCAAAGTCAGGACCGGAGGCGAGCACTTCGTCCACCACTCGACGCGCATAATCCGATGTCTCGAAGAAGACGTTGAGATAGGCTTTCATCGCTTCGATGTGGCTGACTCCCTCCACGCTTCCCATCTGGCCCTTGACCTGCTCGGCCAACTCCTGCGCCCTCTGCGGGACGGGTTTGCCGCCGCCCTGACCCGCACGCGCCTCATCTGCCGCAGTTTGGAAGAACGAGGTTGAGATGCCCCACTCGCCGCTGAACGGGATGGGAGTCCATTTGAGCGGCGCGAGGGGAATTTCCTGCGCATCGAGGAAGGATTTTATTTTTTCTTCGATGGTTTGCTGGAGTTGATTGGTCATTGGCGAAAATTATAACAGGAATAAAAAGCGGGAGTCTTGCGACTCCCGCTCTGCAGGTGCGGACTGGCTACTTCTGTTCGGTTTTCTTTGCCGCTTTTTTCGCGGGGGTTTTCTTCTTTTCCACCGCGGCGGGAGCGGGCGCGCTGGCGGCTTTGTTGGCGGCCTTCATCAGCCGGGACTTGCGACGCGCCGCGTTCTTGGGGTGGATGACGCCCTTTTCGGCAGCCTTGTCCAATGTGCTGATGGCGGATTTCAGGGAGGCCTGGGCCTCGGTTCCGCTCGCCAATGTCTTTTGGGCGTTCTTCACGGCAGTACGCGCCGCGCCGCGCACAGTGCGGTTGCGCAGGCGGCGTTTTTCGTTCTGTTTATTTCGCTTGATTTGGGACTTGATATTTGCCACAGGTGTTTCTCCAGATTTGATTCTTGCAATGCGAAGTGGGATTTTACGTGGAAAGTGCGGATTTGTCCAGCATTTATGGCGTACTGGTGCTGGTCGGTGTGAACGGGAAAGTGGGTGTGATCGGCGTTGATGTGGGCGGGCGGGTGGCCGTGGCAGTGACCATATTAACCGGGATGATCAGCACCTGATAGGCCTGCAAAGCGTTCGCATCCTCGATTTCGTTAAGTTCCATGATGGCTTCCACGGTGCTGTTGAACTTGGCCGCGATGCCAGCCAGCGTGTCGCCGGGCAGGACGGTGTACTCGAGACGGGTCCCGCGTCCCAGTTCCGCGGGAATCGGCGTGGAGGTAGGCCGTCGCATGTCTGGGTTGGGAATCCAGATCTGCTGTCCGGGGAAAATGATTCCCTGATTCTCCGCAATGGCCGGGTTGAGGTCGAGGATCAACGGGATGCCGTCCTCCGCCAGTTGAAATTTCTCGGCGATGAACACCAGATTTTCGCCTTCGAGGATGGTGTAAAGGAATGGAGCCGAGGGCGTGGGTGTGTTGGTGATGGTGGGTGTGAGCGTCTCGGTGGCAGTGGACGTGGGGGTGGAGGTGTTGGTGGGAGTGAAGGTGAGCGTTGGGGTGGGGGTGTCCGTCGCGAACATGTTGCTGATGGGTTTGCCGGGGCCAATCAGCGTGGTTCCCAAAAAGACCAGCCCGACCACAACGAACAGGATGGCGCCGATGGTGAAAACCCTCGGCCCAATGGGCTGGCGTCTGCGACGCGGGGTAAGAGGCTTGAAGGTGGATGTACTTCCAGGTTTATTCATGGTGATTTTCCTTTTGGCGTTCGGGCAGGGCTTGTCCTCCCCGAGGCAACGGCTATTCTACCTGAACTTGCCCGATTGCGAAGCGCATTTCTCATTTTTGTTTCATGTAACACGTCAGCCGAGTGGTTTTAGAAGGAAAATCCCGAAGTAGCCTTCGGGATTCCATTTTGATTTTACTTCATATGCTCTTTCAAGAACTTTGCCGTGTACGAACCCTTAACTTTCATTAATTTTTCGGGCGTTCCCTCGCCAACCAACTCGCCGCCTCGGTCGCCGCCTTCGGGACCCAGGTCAATCACCCAGTCAGCGATCTTGATGATGTCGAGGTTGTGTTCGATGATGAGGACGGAGTTGCCTGTGTCCACGAGGCGTTGCAGGACTTCGATCAACTTGTGGACGTCTGCGGCGTGCAGGCCGACGGAGGGTTCGTCCAGCACGTAGAGAGTCCGTCCCGTGGCACGGCGCGACAACTCTTTTGCGAGTTTGACGCGCTGCGCTTCGCCGCCCGAAAGCGTCGTCGCGGGCTGGCCGACGCGCACGTAGCCAAGACCGACTTCCTTCAACAGCCCAAGTTTGTTCACCATTTGTGGGAAGGCGGCAAACGTGCCGAGCGCGTGGTCAACCGTCATGGCGAGAACATCCGCGATGGAGTTTTCCTTGAAGTGGACTTGCAATGTCTCGCGGTTGAATCGCGAGCCATGACAGACATCGCAAGGCACGTACACGTCGGGCAGAAATTGCATTTCGATGCGCAACTCGCCTTGTCCCTGACAGGCCTCACACCGTCCGCCGTGGACGTTGAATGAGAAGCGGCCAGGCTTGTAGCCGCGCACTTTCGACTCGGGCAATTCCGCGAATAACTTGCGAATTTCGTCCCACAGTCCCGTGTACGTGGCGGGGTTAGAGCGCGGCGTGCGGCCGATCGGGGACTGGTCGATGTTGATAATCTTATCGAGATGCTCGATGCCTTCGATTCGTTTGTGCTCACCAGGCATGGTGCGCGCGCCCATCAGTTTTTCGGCCAGCGCTTCATACAAAACATCCGTCATCAGCGTGGACTTGCCCGAACCGCTGACGCCCGTGATGCAGACCAGCTTGCCGAGCGGAATCGAGACATCAATATTTTTCAGATTGTTCGCTTTCGCGCCGATGATCTTGAGCGATTTGCCGTTTCCCTCGCGTCTTTCCTTCGGGATAGCGATCTGCTTGCGCCCCGACAAATACGCGCCCGTCAGCGATTTGGGATGCGCGAGGATCTGCTTCGGCGTCCCCTCGGCGATGACGCGTCCACCATGCTCGCCCGCCGCGGGACCGAGATCCACGATCCAGTCCGCGGTGCGGATCGTTTCGTCATCATGCTCGACCACGAGCACAGTGTTGCCAAGATCGCGCAGGCCTTTCAGCGTTTCGAGCAGACGGGTGTTGTCGCGCGGGTGGAGTCCGATGGAGGGTTCATCCAAAACGTAGAGAACGCCCACGAGACGGGATCCCACCTGCGTCGCGAGTCGGATGCGTTGGGCCTCGCCACCCGAAAGGGTCGCGGCAGAGCGGTTGAGAGTCAGGTAGTCGAGTCCCACGTTGACGAGGAAGGTTAGGCGTTCGGTGATTTCTTTTAAGATTCGCTCCGAGATGGCCTTCTGGCGCGCGGTTAATTTCTTGCCAAGTTTCGTCGCCCATTCCTGCGTGCGGATGACAGGCCAGCCCGTCACGTCAATAATGTTCGCATCGCTGACGGTGACCGCGATGGCCTCGGCACGCAGGCGTTTGCCGTTGCACACGGGACAGGGTTTATTGGACATGTACTCGCTGATCTTGGCGCGTACCCATTCGGATTGCGTGTCGCGGTAACGGCGTTCGAGATTTGTGATCACGCCCTCAAAGGCACGCGAGAATTTGAACTCGTTGCCATTCGAGTTGTGATACACCATCTGCACTTGACGGTCGCCCGTGCCGTAGAGCACGATGTTGAGTTGCTCCTCCGTCAGGTCTTTGACGGGTTTGTTAAGGTCGATGTGATAGGCCTTGGCCGTGTTGACAAGGCTCTGCCAATAATAGCCGCCTTCCTCTTTCGGCCCGCCCCATTCCATGCTGATGATCGCGCCGTCGTTGAACGAACGCTCGCGATCGGGGATGATGCGGCCGGGATCGATTTCCAGTTTCGTGCCAAGTCCCTGGCATTCAGGACAGGCGCCGTGCGGCGTGTTGAACGAGAAGGTGCGCGGCTCGATTTCTGGAATCGAAATGTTGTGGTCGGGGCAAGCGAGATGCTCCGAAAACGAGATATCCTCTTTTTTATCCACCTGATGAATCGTGACGTAACCGTCGCCAAACTTCAGCGCGGTCTCCACCGAATCTGTCAGCCGCGTGCGGTTAGCTTTCTTCTCTTCTTTATCTTCGGGATGCGTAATGACGAGACGATCAACGACGGACTCGATGGTGTGGATTTTGTAACGGTCGAGTTCGATCTCCTCGTCAAGCGAGTGAACCGCCCCATCCACGCGGGCGCGGACGAAGCCCGCCTTGCGAATCTCCTCGAACACAGCCTGGTACGTTCCTTTGCGGCCGCGCACGACCGGGGCGAGGAGCAGGATGCGGGTCCCATCGGTAAGCGCTTCGATGGCGTCCACAATTTCCTGCGCGGACTGCTTGACCACTTCGCGTCCGCAGATCGGACAGTGTGGGATGCCGATGCGCGCGAACAACAGACGCAGGTAGTCGTAGATCTCGGTCACGGTGCCGACAGTGGAACGCGGGTTGTGGCTGGTGGACTTCTGGTCAATGCTGACGGCGGGAGAGAGGCCTTCGATGTAGTCCACATCGGGCTTGTCCATCTGGCCGATGAACTGACGCGCGTATGCGGAGAGTGATTCCACGTAACGGCGCTGTCCCTCGGCGAAGATGGTGTCGAACGCCAGCGAGGACTTGCCCGAACCCGAGAGTCCCGTGATGACAACGAACTTGTCACGCGGAATCTCGACAGTGATATTTTTCAGGTTGTGGACGCGCGCGCCCACGACGCGAATGATGTTGGATGACATAAACTACCTTTTGGGGATATCGCTATTGTAGCACATATGTTTCAAAAATGCGATTGCTTTCTGAAGCGCGACCTGAAATTATACAACCTCTTCACTCCGATTTCAGTTATACTGATATGTAACTTCTCAAATCCGGCGGGGTTATTGTTTTCAAGCCCCGCCGGTAGGATTTTATGGACTTGCCGGATTCGGAATACAAAGAAGAAGATGTGCTGGCGCGTGCCTCCCATGGCGATAAAGATGCCTTTGGGTTGCTCTATGAACGTTACACCGAGCGCATCTTCAACTACGTTTACTATCGGACGGGGAATGTGCATGACGCGGAAGACCTGACGGCGCGGGTCTTCCAGCGGGCAATGAATCACATCCACAACTACACAGATCGCGGCGTCCCCTTCTCCGCCTGGCTGTATCGCATTGCACACAACCTCGTTGCCAACTGGCACCGCGACCGCAGTCGCAAGCAGGAAATCCCGATTGACGATCTGCCCGTCCTGCCCGCCAGGGGCGATCATCCTGAGACGACTCTCGTCCGCACCGAGGAACAGGACGCACTCCTGCGCCTCATCCGCCGACTGCCTCCCGAACGCCAGAACCTTTTGATCCTCAAGTTCGTGGAGAACCTTTCCAACGCCGAGATCGGACAGATCATGGGACGCAGTGAAGGTGCTGTCAAAAGCCTTTACCACCGCACACTGCTGGCCCTGCGCGACGAGATTGGCGGCCAGATATTTTAATTAAGGAGAATGACCATGTTAAAAATAGTCACCGACGGCGCCGCAGACGTCCCTGCCGGTTGGGAAAAAGAATACGACATCAAGATCATCCCCATTAACATCCATTTTGGTGAGAAGACCTTCATTCAATACGTGGATATGGATTTCGACGGTTTCTACAAGGAAGTGGAAACCAACAAGACCTTCCCAAAGACCTCCCAGCCCTCACCTCATCAATTTGCCGAGTTCTATCGCAACAATTGCCAAAAAGGCGAGACCATCCTCTCCATCCACGTTACCAGCAAACTCTCCGGTACATACGCCTCATGCGTGGCCGCGGCCGAGGAGTTGAAGGGCGAATACAACATCATCCCCTTCGATTCGCTGGGCGGTTCGATGGGCATCGCCTTCCTGTGCCGCACCGCACGTCAGATGGAGCGCGCCGGCAAAAGCGTGGATGAGATCGTCAAGGCCCTCGAAGCCCTGCGCGGTCAGGTGCAGATCATCCTGACGCTCGACACGCTGGAGTTCGCCAAACGAAGCGGACGCGTCGGCACACTCTCCGCCGCGCTCGCCTCCGTCCTTAACGTCAAGCCCATTGCCATCCTTGAGAACGGGCTGGTCGAAATGGTTGCGAAAGTCCGCACGCGCAAGGCCGCGCTGGAACGCGTCGTCGAAATGGGAAAGGAAAAATTCGGCAATCGTCCCGTTTCCATCGGCGTGATGCATGCCCGCGATATCGAATCGGGCAAGGCCCTGCTGGAAGACGCGAAGAAACACTTCAACGTGAAAGATGCGCACCTGACCGACCTGTCCATTTCCCTCGCCATCAACTTTGGCCCCGGCACAGTCGGGTTGATCCTTTATCCCGCGGAGTAGACGGACGGTATGCCTCGACGAAAAACGATTCCTCCCCCTGCAGAAAACCTGTCGGACATCGAAGCGCATCTGGCCGTGACGTTGAAACCGGTCGCGCCTCCGAGGGGCTTTTCCCAACGCCTGCGCGAACGCGTCCGCATCCCGGAGCCGCGTCTCATCGCGGAGCGCATCGCCTCGTGGAGATTCTTCTTCGTCGCGGTGGGAGGAGTCATGTCGGCCATGGTACTCGTCATCACCGTGGCGCGGGCGCTGTTCCACCTGGTGGGACGAAGAAGTTAGACTCCAAACTTCCGCAGTCCTGGCAGACTTCGGAAGTTTTTGTTGTAGTATAGTAGAGCGAGAAATGTTCTCGCTCTACTTTTTTAGGAGACAGAATGAAACGATTCCTTCCCATCCTTGCGGCTTTGGCGTTTGCCACCTCCGCTTGTTTGCCTCCCGCATCGCCTCCCACGCAACTCCCCGCGCTGGCAGTGACTCCCCTCGCGGACCAGCCCTACCAGGTGACGGGGACGTTCCAGGTCTCGAATGGATTCGTGGTCGGCACGTACTTCGTCGAGCACGCGGTCGCGCTGACCGACATGCACGGCTTCGTGACGCGCGACGAGGAATGGGAATTGCCCGTCCATTCGCAGGCGCTGGGCTACACAGAAATTGACATCGAATCGCTGACCGGGCAATATGACTTGAATCTCCCCGTCCAACCCGAGGGCGAGTTCAACGATGTGGACAACAACGGCAAAACCGACAAGGGCGTGCAAATCTTCGCGGTGGCCTACTCGCCGAACCTCGCCGGCGGACCGTTCGCCGCGGGCGATGACCGTTCGCGCGGCTGGCCTTCGTACCTCGCCTCGGTCATCACCGACCCCGAGAACGATGACGAGGTGACGGGCGGCAAACTCATCGTCTGGGCGCCCGACGACGCGCAAGCCTTCCCGACCGGCTTCGGCGCGGACGGCCTGCTCTTCACCGACGACGACCCGACCGCGGGAATCCCGTCAGGCTATTCTTTCGTCAATTTAAGCGCGGACCCGTTCGAGGTCACGCGCGAAGCGAGCGCGAACTTCACGTTGTTCGAGCCACAGGATGTCGCCCTTAAAGATTTCTCCGACCTCTCCTACACCGACGCGTTCGACAGGATGTTCGAGATCGTCCGCAAGGAATACGCCTTCAACGGCATCGAGGGCAAGTCGCCAAACTGGGACGCGTTGTATGCAAAGATCAGGCCGCGCGTGGAACAGGCCGAAAAAGACCGTGACGCGCAGGCGTATTATCTGGCGTTGCGCGATTTCACATGGGCGTTCAAGGATGGGCACGTGGGGTTGGGCGGCGGCGATATTCAGGTGGGACTTTTTTCGAGGGCCACCGAGGGCGGATATGGTTTTGCGATTCGCGAGTTGGACAACGGACGCGTGATCGTCAGTTACGTGACCGCGGGAGGCTCGGCCGCGGGCGCGGGGATTCAGGTCGGCGCGCAAGTGACGGAGTTCAACGGCCTGCCGATCTCCGCCGCGATCGACGCGGCTGAGTCGTGGGCCTCGCCGCAATCCATGGAAAGTTCGGTGCACTACCAGAAAGCGCGCTACCTGACACGCGCCCCGCTCGGCACGACCGCGTCCGTCACGTTCACGAATCCCGGCGGCGAGCCGCAAACCGTCACCCTCACCGCCTACGCGGAACGCGAGTCGTTCGCATCCTCATCGTTGTTCCTCGGCTACAACCCCAGCGGCCTGCCGGTGGAATACAGCATCCTGCCCTCGGGCGCGGGCTACGTGAAGATCCGTTCCAATTACGACGACCTGAACCTGATTGTGCGCCTGTTCGAGCGCGCCCTCAAAACGTTCGAGGCCGCCGAGTTGAAAGGCATCATCATTGACATGCGCCAGAATTCGGGCGGCGCGCCGCTTGGGCTCGCGGGCTTTCTGACTCAAAATGAAATCCCCCTCGGCCAGTTGCAATATTTCAGCGAAGCCACAGGCAAATTTGAAAACGAAGGCCAGCCTGATAAAATTTTGCCGAACGAAAACCAGTACCGTTTCGACAAAATGGTTCTGCTGGTCGGCCCCGCCTGCGCCAGCGCCTGCGAGTTGGAAGCCTACGGATTCAGCCAGGTGCCCGGCATGATCGTGGTGGGACAATTCCCCTCGTCTGGCACGGAGGCGGAAGTGGCGCGTGGACAGTTCATCCTGCCCGACGGATTCTCCCTCCAAATTCCGACGGGGCGCTTCGTCCTCCCCGATGGCGGACTCTTCCTCGAAGGGCAGGGCGTCCCGCTGACGGTGCGCATCCCGATTGACGAGACCACCGTCCTCTCCGCGGAGGATGTGGTGCTGAGCGCGGCGGTCGCGATAATCAGCGGTCAGTAATCGGTTATCAGTGATCAGTTTGCAGAATCCCCGTTTTCATGCGAGAACGGGGATTTGTTGTTGGTGGGTAGAGAAAATCGAACGTGCGCGTAAAGATGGGCATTTCTGAGGAAGCCATATTTTCTCCAAAATTTTTTAATCGG
>QZIJ01000004.1 GCA_003598975.1 Anaerolineaceae bacterium
CGAGTGGTTCATGTGGACAGACACCTGGTTTCAAAAGGTGTCTGTCCTGTTTTCAATTGTATCCGTTCGTAGTTGTAGAAGCAAATGTAATCGTCAATGGGGTGCAGTTCAAATCAGGCGGGAGGCATCTTTCATGCGACAATTTTTTGAACTACTTCAGGGTCATCCTGATACTTTAACAAACGCAAACCTTCCAAGCGCAAGGCTTCGGGGAAGAGGGCCTTGTAGATATTACAATTCGGTGACTTGACATCATAGTGTCCTGTCGCGCGGTACGTCGCCAACGGACAACCACCCGCGCACCAATATTTCCACTCGCAGGTCTTGCAGCCTTCCTTCTCTTCGACCGAGATATTCTGAATCCCGATCTGATCCGCGCGGATAACTGCCAAGGGGTCCGCCACATGGACATCCGTGATCGGCTTGCGGATGTGCATCTGACACTTGGCAATCTGTCCGCGCTGGTCAAAAACAAGGTAATTCTGCCCCACCCCGCAAGTGTGCGTGTGCGAGGCGGAAAGATTAGCGCGATCAATAATCCCGCCGAGGAAGGGACGGCGCGGTAGATTCTCTTCGATCACCTTGAATGCGGCAAGCATCCCATTGATAATTTTTTGTTCGTCCAACCGCATGTCTTCGTGAGAAGCCGAGAGTTCATTCTCGCGATAGAAGTTCAGGCTGAATGGTAATTCACGCTCCAAAATCCAAGCCATGACATCGGGCAGTCCTCCCGCCGTGCGACTGCTGACCGTGACGGAGATGTTGGGCGTCAGGCCGTTGGCGAGAGCCAAGTCAACTGCTTCTGCCACATCGGCGAAAGAACCACGTCCGCCCGCGTAACGACGGTGCATATCGTGATGCTGACCAAGTCCATCGAGGGAAATCATTAACCGCAAGCGGAGAGATTTCAGTATCTCAACCATCGCGGGAGTGAGCAGTGTTCCATTGCTCAAGACCACGCCTTCGAGATCCAGCCCATGCTGTTCCGCAAGAGACTGAGCATAGTGATGCAATTCCACGATTAAGGGGAAACGTAATAATGGCTCACCACCCGCGTATTTCAATTTCACCTGTTTGAAACCATTGGCAATTGCTGAGCGGAAGGTCGCGTCAATCGCGGCGCGTCCCGTTTCGGATGACATGTCTTCGCGGACATGAGGCAGATAGCAGTAGTCGCAGCGCAGGTTACAGCGGTCGGTGAGGTGCAGCCAGGAGGTGAGGGGGGATGATGGAACAGCAGGGCCGCAATCATCCTCAGAAGCACAGGCGCAGTCCTGTTCGGAAGGTTGGAGAAAGCCCAGAGTGGCAAGTTGTTGCACAACCTTCACCGCCTGCTCCGCAGGTAAATCCACCAACCGACGCATTGCATCTGTTACCGTACTCGGATTCGCAAATACATCCAGCACGCGTTGACCAGGCAGACCAAGAACCGCCATGCTCCCTTGTGCATCTAAACGAGCAATGATCTGAAACTGTGAATTAACTGGTATGGTCTTCAGCGCATCGCCCCCTGCTTGCAAGCGCAACCCATCTATACCAACTTGCTTTGGAATCCTCGTCAGACTCTGCGAACACGCACAATCGTCATCCTCTAAGAATGCAAAAGAATGATTCCAGAGCATTACATCATACCGAGTATTTTTTCTATTTGTATTCATCACTCTACCCATAAAGCACGATTAATTAGGAAGGTTCGAAACGATGACTGTTGCGGGAAAATTTCAAGAACCTTTCTACATATAACTCGTATTTCATCAGTGTTCAAGTGCCGAAGATTATCAAAAATGTGATCTTTCGCCTGACGAATACCTTGATAATCAGTGGCAAAACGGCTACTATTCTCCAATCCCCAAGCATAGTTGATTGCAATTTCCTCAAGGGTCTCGGCAATTTCCAACAAAATACCTTTTGGATTATCTCTTCGTTGGTATTTCAAGATCTGAAAACCTAAATTTCCTTTAATCACAAACAACTTGCCTTTCAATGTCCAAAGTTGAGGTTGCCGTTTCATCTCATCCTCACCCGGAAACGAATCTTCCGCCTCTAAAATCAATAAATTAAGATTTTCTCTCCCTTGAGGATCGTTAATTAAATCAAGCCTATTCAGACTTAACGCAACCAAATCGATTTTTGCATCTAAGTGTTTGTAAATCAGCCCGGATTCTTTTGCTAGTAATGCGGCTTCCCCTAGCGCCCATTCACTTTCCTTCGCAAGTTGATCAATATTATCCCCAGCTCGAGGATATTCTTTCCACCACCAAATCCAATCTCGACAAGCGCAACCTAGCTCAATCAATGCTTCTACTCGTCGAAGTATCTCTCCGTCTTCAAAACGATTAACCGCCTCACGAGCATAATCGCGAGCGCGACGTAGCCAATCTATACGCTCTTCAACGCTTAATAACGTTCCTACGCCAGCATAGCGACGTGTCGCTTCGGCCAGGGTAATCAAAGCCAGTCCAATGCCTCGTGAATAGGCACGAAAAATGGCCAATCCCTTCTCTGCGTTATCTTTTGCGAGTAAATACTCTCCCGCTTTCACACTAATTGAAGCTAGAGTATTCAAGCTAAAAGCAATCGGAAGCGGATAACCCAATTCGTATCTTAAGTTCAGGGCCGACTCGGCTAGCGCAAACCCATCATGACCATTTCCATGTTCTGCTTGAGCAAACCCCATATCATTGTAGACCATAGCAAAATCTGATCTCAAATCAATCTGACGAAATAACGAACTAGATAACGTATAGTTTCTAATTGCGTCGCTCAAGAAACCACGCATTCGTTGCACATAGCCTAAAACTCGATACCCCAAAGCCAAGATTGCTTTGGAATACCAAAAATCAAACTGTAGTAGATTTTCATTTTCTCTCTTGTCAGAAGATATAGATTCAAGATCTTTTCTTATTTGAACAGGGAAACAAGAAAAGGCTTTATTGATGTAAAGCTCTGCCTGCAAAAAATCATCCTTACTTTGTCCTCGAAGGGCATATAAATAACCCATCCATATGTTCAAACTGGCGAGCAAAGCAGGGTAGTCTGTTTGCCATTCCCCCGCCACCTCAGTTAACATACTTTTAGCCATTTCTAAAGACTTTTCATATTCACCAAAAGCCCAACCCCGAGCAATTGAACGCAATCGTAAACTTTGTAACACTAACCCAATAGTATCTTTTGCATACTCATTACTTTGCATTGTATTTAGGAAATACAATACTTCAGCCTGCAATTGCATATCCATCAGAACATCCGATGACAAAATGGCCTCTTGAGAATAACGATAATAATGTCGAAGACCACGATCCAAGTCTTGACGCAGAAAATAGTACATCTGTTCCTTTAAAATATTCTGATAAAAAACATGCGATTCGCTCAATCGTTTTGCCCATCCGCCTTCAGTCGCATCTAAACCACTACTAATAAGTCTCTTGATCTCTTGCGTCTTGAGATTACGTTGAAAATCGTAATATTTCTTAATAGAATCAAAAACTTGATTCTTAGCATCAGAATCGTAAGGCGAATTATAAACTTGGCGATGAAGAAGGGCGTACATTTCATCATGTAAGAATAGTCGTTGATCACTCGAATGAATCTTCACTATTGATAATCGCTGAACATCCAACAAACGTTTTCGGGCCTCCTCAAGTGAAATGGGCCTTCTATCTTTGCTAATCAAACTAGATAGTATTTCTTCATTAACTCCCTTAGGGGCGCGTCCCAAAGCAATAAGGGTTTCTCCAAACTCTCCCTGTCGCAAGCGTTCAAAAAGTTCGTTTTCGAAACGGTAGTAATCTTCCTCTGTAACTTGCTTGGGTAATTCATAACGAATTATATTGGGAATATCGCCTTCTCCAGGGAAGCCCAAATAATCCACGAGTAAGGAAAGTAGTATTGGTCGGCCTAATGAATATGTATGAGCGCCTACCTTGAACTCGTACGGCATATTTTCAAGACGATCTGCTAGATGATAGTCATTCTTTTCTTTAGCAAGACGCACGACATTATCAAAATATTCCAGGCTTTCCTCTAGGTTAAACGGCCCGATTTTGATTTCATCAACATTAATATTCCTTAATAATTTCATCTTCTCAATAGCAAGACTCGCCTCATCACGCCCGGCCACAAAGATAATTACATGCTTCCATCTTGGTAAATGATCAACCAACCAATTCCACGAATCGGCAAAAGGAATTTCGTTCGACCAATTGGGCAACCCATAAACCGCAAGCTCCGCAGTATCAAACGCGATAACCATTCTCTTGTTTGGAGACAACTCGCTCATATCATTATCAAATTTCCGAAGTACCTCTTCCTTGATACTCCTTAACTCAACCATGTCAATATCTCTTCTAGCGCGAGTCAAAGCATCATAGGCTAATTGATATGTTCTTAAGTTATCAAAAGGCGGGGGAAACACGTTGAAAATGGCTTCCGTAAGTCCAAGAGGAGTATGAACCAAAGTATTATAAAAATCAATTACATCCACTGCAGTTCGAATATTCGAATATTTTTCTGCCATCGCTAACGCTGTTTTGAGTAGACGGGTTTTACCGATTCCACCGCGGCCAGAGAAAAATATTACATGAGGTTTTGGTGAAGGATTATTTAAAACTTGCTCCAATTCTTTTAATACATCCTTCCGTCCAACCAATTCGGGCGTTGCATATAAGCCAGTGAATTTTTCAGAAAGAGGGAACGACATCACTTACCTCCTAGTTTCAGCCAGCCGAACATATATGCGGATCGTCAATACCTGCCGCATTTAGAATATTCGCATGGTTTTGCATTTGCCCTTCAAAAAAACTTCGAAAACGTTCCATTGTACGTTCTTTGGCTAGTAGTTCGAAATGACGAAAAGCAATACAGTTTAATTGAATCCATAATTCACGGTAATTGAGCAACAAATGCTGGCGAAGAATCTTTAACACGGGTTCATTAATCTCATAACGACCATTTTTCCAAGATATCAATCTAGTCTCATTCATCCTCCGACAAATAGCGCGTCCATCCTGTACGTTTTTCTCATAATTTCCCACTAATAATGCGGCCTCCGTTTCGCCAAAACCATCTAATGGAGATAATGCCTCAAAGTATTTTCGTATTTGCTCTCGTTCTTGGACAGGCACAACCGCGAAAAGAATATTAACAGCTACGCTCAACGCTTGGTTTAGATTTTTCGAACGTGCCAAATGTTCTGTAAATAGAGGCCATCCTCCGCCAATATTATATATCTCTTTTGTTGTAAGTAAAGAGGTCAATTGGAATCTTTTCAATTGCTCATTGATCTGTTCAACTGTAAATTTCCCCGGCCTAAAACGGATCGCTTCGATCAGGTAAGGGACTTTCCACGGATAGGGTCGCCCTCGCCCAGTAACAATGACAAAAAAATTACTTAGTGTAAGAAGATTGCCGAGAAAATGCGTTTCGAGTTGTTCGAGCAAAGACCAGTCGCTTTCATAGGCTGAATCGAGAATAAGAATGAAGCGGTCATCCACGTGACTTTGCACATAACGGCGGATTGAATCCACCTTTTCTGCTAATTCTGGGTTGGGGGGTAGTTCAATAGGTAAACTATTAATAATAATTTCAAGGAATTCATCCAGTTTCAACTGTTCGCCATCGCGCAAAAAACGCTCGTTGGCCTGCGCCCTTTCTCCTTCTGGACGATAATTCTCTCCAGGGCTCCACAAACTGAACAGCCAGGAGGTAACACCTGTTATTTTTTCCTTGAAAATTGTGCGCTGTAAATGCAGAGATAGCCAGGTCTTCCCTACGCCCCGATCGCCATCTATGACAACCGCCCTGACGCGCGGCTGTGATTGTTTCAACAAAGTGAGAATTTGCTGTATTTCCTCTTCACGGTCAATGAATTTTTTGGGGTCATACGATGACGATGGAGTAAATGTCTCTGCCATAATGGCTTTCTCCTCGGGATCTATCGCCTCAACCCTGGGCGATGGAGGCCAGTTCTTTGGTGATGTGGGCCTGCTCGTTGCGGTACCATGCAATTGCATTTTCTATATCCTCGATTTGGATTTGCTTCGCGGCGGTCGGATTCCTGCCCCAGCGCGTTTCATACTCGAACAGAACCTGCCTGACCAACGTCAACACTTCGCGCGGGAGCGGGTTGACGGCGCGCGCCAGTTCGAGTTCCAGGTCCTGACCCGAGGGGAGTGCACTGACCGCGCTGAGCGAGGCGAATTCCCCTTCGGTCGCGGCATAGACGCGTCGGCGGAGCATTTCCGCAAGCATGGCGGCATCCCATTTCAAATCCACCTGGCTGAAGGCTAGCCACTGTTTTTCGAGACGTTCCTGCAAGTGGGTGCGAATTTCCTGCGGCAAAAAGCCTTTGAGGAAAATATGCGAGGCAGTCCATTCGGGCGCTTTGGCAAAGAGTTGAACCAGCGACTGCGCCGCAAACCCAGGCGAGGAGGCGAGTTCGGGGAAGCCATCCACCCCGTCCAGAAGCAGATATACGGCGCGGAAACCCAAATCCTTTGTAATCCAGTGGACCATCCGCTCGAATACTTTTTGAATGGACAAACTGACAGACGCCTGTCCCTCTTGGTGATATTTTGCCAGCATATCGAGCAGAAGCGGTAACAAAGCGGGATCAGAGGCCTGATGCAGTTTGTAGGAACTGTCCAATTGTCCCGCCACATCGTCGGGCTGACCTTCGCGCAACACATCGAGATAAAAATCAATTTTGGGAATCCAAGTAAAAATGAATTGCGCCAGTTGCCTTTGCAAAGATGGAGAAGACTTGATGAAGATTAAGGGGTAATACGCAAACGCCAAAAAGAGCGCATGGGCTCCCGAATGAACAATCTGTTCAAGATGATCTTCTACTGTGGAAAAATCTCCGCTTTTGAAGTAATGCGGCAAATGGTAGTGGATAGGAAACGGCTG
Source organism: Anaerolineaceae bacterium (assembly GCA_003598975.1). GTDB lineage: Bacteria > Chloroflexota > Anaerolineae > Anaerolineales > Villigracilaceae > Denitrolinea. Next base: position 6,907 of record QZIJ01000004.1, read on the forward strand.
ATAGCCTCCCCCTCCCGTCCAGCAGGCGCGGGAGGTGTAGATGCGTAAAGCCGTCTTGCCGCCGCCAGGGGGAGAGTAGATCATCGCAGGCGTCTCGCCCCAGGCGACAGAAAAGGCCTCGTGCCCAATTAAATAGCGATTGAGATTGGGGTCACGCGAGGCCTCATCGTGCTCAAAGGGATCAAAGCGGAAGCCGAAATGGTTAAGCCAGAGTTTTTCCATAACACCTGCGAAATAGGTTCTCACAAAACACAAATGGGGCGTCTTGCGCCCGATCTCCTGATAATCCCATTTTCAAAATGCAAAATCTACCTTGGATGTAGATTGTATAGAGAACTCACTACATGGCGATTACACCTGCCTTTTATTCACCTTACAAACATCTCACATTGTGTTCTCGAGGCGGATTTGTCCTTTTCCCCGCTCGCTGATGATATAAAGCGGGGCAACACCGTCGCGTGTATCCCATTCCACCGTCTGGCGCAAGCGATACAGGGCGGTGTCCAACGGTCCATCCCAAACCGCAACATCCTCCCAGCCTGCATCTTCCTTGCTACGCGGTTCGTGGTTCAAGCCTTTGTGAGCGCGGTAATACAGTTCGGACTTGGTGCAGGGACGATTGCGATTCTCGTACAGGTAGCGCAGGAGTTTGTAGCCGATTCCAGCGACGGCCACCTCCCCCCACCCAATGAACACGCGCCCCGCCTCGAGATCCAGACGAAGCGGCGGCGGGGATTGGCGATAGGCGTCCAGCCACTCGCTCTCAATGAGCGGCTTCCTTTTTTCCAAGTAGGCGATCAGAATCGGACGCGTCAACTCCAGCCAGCCACGCGGCGAGAGTCCCGCGTACTTCCTCAACCATTTCAGCCATTCGGAGTCTTTGCAGAAGCGAGAAAGGGAAAAGTCATCCCGTTGCGTCGAGAGAGCGATGCGTTTTTCGGTTAGGCTCATCAACTCTTCTTCGCCCCATCGGAGTTGATGCGTACTGAAGCGACGCGTCAAGACGCCGCGGGTTTTCAGCAGGCGGGCTTCCAACTCACTGGAAATGATAACCTTGAAAGCAAAGGTGTCCTCTTCGAAAAGATCAAGCGTGGAAAAGAAATTGGCGATGAATTTTTCCAAACGTTCAGGAGAGACACGGAACAGCGTGTCCAGGCCGTCCACAAAAATCCAGATGCCCTCCAGTTCAAGCGCTTTTATCGCGCTGGTGAGATGGGAAAGGATCGAGGACGGCAGGGAATCCCGCGAGAAAACATCACGCGGCGGATCGTTCAGGATGCGAGTGACAATCTCCAATCCCCCTGCAGCGATCCCGTCAGCGAGACGGCTGAGATGATACTGGCGGTCACCGCGTAAAAAGGCCTGAACGAACCAGTGCATTAAATCCCGCGCCCAGACAGGGGCGTTTTCGTAAAGAGCAGGCTCGCGGACAATTCGTTGCAGGAAGGCAAAGGACAGGGAATCCATGGCCTGCGAGATGAATAACTCTGCAACCTGACCGCTGGAGAGGTCCTCTTCGGGAAGGGCGGGGCGCCAGGATACGGTCAGCAAGCGCAACAATTTTTGGGTGGCATGATCTTTCAGGTAGAGTTCGAGGGCGGTCTTGCCTGAACCTTCATCTCCCGTGACAAGAATGGAGCGCGGCTCGGTCATCTGGCCAAACAGGCGTGGCGGCAGATACGCTTGTGGAAGCCAGGGGGCCTCTGTTTCAGCACGTAGTGAGCCGAAGTAGCGGGAAAGGCTGATGGATCCGGTCATGCTGAGTTAAGTATAGTCTCTAAGTCGTCAGTATATAAATACTTCTCAGGTACTCCATCTTTTGTTCTGTTCTCGCAATGGTATTGCAGTAGGCGATTGCCCAGCATTAACATGCGCGCCAGGGAGTTACGAGAGACGGAGATGAGTTTCTCTGTTGTGTCTCTTTCGCTCACACTTCCAAAAGGGCCGAACAAGTCATTGAATTCTGTTTTTATCTCTCTCTTTTTTGTTACAACGTCAATCTCAACGGCAAGATTGAATTGGCTACTTAAAGATGATTTCAGCTGAGTATCAGGCCAAACTAGGCGGGTTAAAGAAAGTGGAGATTCCCCAGATAACTCTGTAGAAGAGATTGCTTTCGTGATAATTCCATTGACGGATAATGGGGGAATCAAAAGGTTAATTTGTTCGAGCCACAAGGAACGCATCGAAACAGGGATTGCGTCAAGAAAAAGGATCAGATATGTTGAATTGTAATTCAGCGGTCTAAGCTTCAGCCACGAAAGTAAAATAGCGTCCCGAGGAACAGGTGGTATGGATAAATCTTTCGCGTATTTTTCAATTTTGAGAATAAGGGAAAGGCCATTTGTATCTTCATCTAAGCTATTGCTCTGGAGCAGATTAATAATTGTATTAGCCGACCCAAGAGACCAATAAAGTAATTCAAATAGAGCGTTCTGCTTTGCCTGGGGCAATCCAAGCAACTTGTCTGAATTTTGTGGCAAGAAATCCAACCAGGTCTGCGCCGCAGAATGCGCCAAAGCGAGAAGTGGCGATTGCGCTGAAACAGTTTGCTGGTGTGAGAACCATAAAGGAAAAATCCAGCGTTTTGCTCCACCCGCTACCTCCCCTTTATTCAAAGACAGGCATTCCTTCCGTAGTAAGTATGAAAGCGCTTGTGCATCCTCAGGAGTCGGACAAAGAGCAAATAAAGAGACAGGGTCCAGAAAAGCTTCCCACCGATTCGGCCAAGCAGCGCCATCTGGATAATGAGGATAGTTTATGAGATCGTAATCCCCAAAAGGATTGGATACCAAACCATGCTCACTCAGCCAACTTTTCAGAACGCGATCCGACACAAGTTTTTCGCTTCTCACTGAAATATTTATCTTGGTTTCGCTACCACCATCGTTTCTCCTCGAGACTTCGATTACATTTTCATTGCCGTGAATAATGCTGGAATCGACCACATTCCCCACAACTATAACCCCCCCCTCAATTTTCAAAATATTGCGCACTTGGGCTTCATCTGAGTTTTTTTGCGATCCGCGATTCTCTTTAGGTTTCTTTGCCACTTTTCTCTGAACAAATTCGGAATTGCCCTGCGCTGCGACTTTGGGCATCGTAACATCAATTTCCCCGGCACAAAAACTCAGGGTATCCAAGAGTTTGTTGTAGCCGTCCTTTTCGAATAAATTCACCCACTGCCAACGGCTTAATTTATCTGGAATAGCACATTCTTCAAGTTTGGCAGGAATGATATAGATTTTTCCTTCTGGCTTTTCCTTAGCCTTGTCCAGGGCAATGTTAATTTCAGCTTGTACAAAACCTTCCTTACGTGCTGATATAGATGATAGACAAATCATTACAACATCTGCCTCGCGCACAACTTTTGGAATTTCAACGCGCCACTCCTGCCCAGGTCGTAGACTCTCCTCATCCAACCATGCATCAATCCCATTAGAGACTAAGAAGCGATGAAGTTTCCGCACTTTGGATTTATCTTCATTAGCATGACAAAGAAAAACTTTGAGAGCGCGATTGTTGGCAGGCAATGTATTATCCCTCTCGGTTGACAAAATCAACAATTGCAATCCAGCATGACCGCTTGGTATCCTTATTGAAAACGCTTCCCATCATCCGTCTCCCTTCGCAGGTTCCTGTTTCTCCCAGTATAGGCCATTTGACAAAAAAGTCAACAGTTTCTATGTGAGATATTTGTGAGATGAGCGCGGGCCACTTAGAAGAAAGATGCAAGCGCATTTCCTTATGGGTTGACTACAATAGGGTCAACAAATCAAAACCATTCCAAATTCAAAGGAGCGCTTATCGAACAATCCCAACACCATTTCCCCTCTTTCCAGACGAAAGGAGCGCCTATCGAACGGTAAACCAAAATGTATCCCCTTCCAGCAAAAAATACAGACTTGCGCCGACATAAAGTCGGCGCAAGTCGTTTAACAGGATGATTCGGCCTTGCAAAGATGAAAGGTTGACGCGAGATGTTTGGGAGATAAATATCAACAATCTGCAAAGAGATTTATAGCCAGGTGAAATTGCGAAAAAACAGGTGGGCTATAGAATAGTATCAAATCAAATTCGTCACTTTCATACAAACAAAGAAAGCGAGGCAACATGTACAATTCTTTCCCAAATTCAGTCTCTTCTGCCGCCAAATGGATCGTTTTTGCCTTCTTTGGCGTAATCCTGATGGCCATCCTCTTCGGAGCAAACCTCAAAGATGCAAAATGGCTCAACCCGAACATTGCCAATGCGGAGGCCGAACGCATCCAGGTCGAAGCGGCCCATCAACAGGCGACTTACGAAATCCAGGAACGTCTGACCGCCGCCCAAACTGAGGCCGAAATACAGCAAATCCAGCGCGAGCAAAAACTGCTGGATGCCCAATACCAGCACGACATCCAAGTCCTCAACCAGGATCTGGCTCACCAAGACCTTGCATTCCGCACTCGGATGACCGTACTCACCATTCTTGCAAGTGCATTCGCCCTCATGCTCTTTATCGGCACAATCATCTGGGTCGGATCGAGGGCCTGGGTGTATATGCAATCTAATTCTCGAAAGGAGAACTCTATGGCTAAGAACATTCCCCCCGTGGAAAAGTGGATCCCCAACCTGCCTGAACGGGAACCATATGAACCATGGAATGAACTAGAATACCGACGTCAACAAATAGCCGCTGCCAGGAATCAAGAGCGTAAAGAGCGCGAAGAAATCAGAACTATCGTCGCTCGCATGAAAGGACTCTCAAACGCAGAGCAGGTGAGCAAAAGCGAATACTACAGTCTCCCCTTCGCTGGTGATTGAGCCTGCAGGCAGGCATACGATATACATCATCCAGAACTGCCTCGATGACATGAAGTCAGAATCGACTGGAAGTTTCGAAGGAAGGAGGTTGCCAAAGACGATAATATTGCTTGACTTGTAAGTGCCCAGCACCGTCAAATCAGTTTGTCTCATCGAAAGAAGGTGATCATGCTCAACGCAAAAGGCCTGCTTCACGCAGGCCTTTTGGATTCCTACATCCTCACCACCCCCGGCCTCAACCCCAGCTCCTCGTTCAACCCATTCAACTCCGCATCGGACAGTCTCCTCCCCTTCCCAGCGTACGCGGTCAGGGCGGCCTCGAGCATATTGGTGCCGAAGGAGCGGCCCTCGTAGCGCGGAGTAGTGGTGATGATCGTCTTGATACCGCGAGATTTGAGCAGTTCGATGTTGTCTTCGGTGGTGGTGTTGGTGACGACAGTCTTGCCGTCGAGTCGCGCAGGCATGTACTTGCGCATGAATAGGAAGTCGCCCGCAATCAGATCGGACTCGTTGAAATACTTGATGTACTTCGGTTTCTGCTCCGCGCCGTCACTGCCATAGAAAATCATGGACATGGGGAAGTAACTGACAAACGGGAGCATAATCCGTGCGACGCGCTTGAAGGCGGGGATGCCGTAGATCGGCAAGGGGACTCCCAGCGCGACCATCAAGTCGCCGAAGACGGTTTTGTCGCAGACCTCCGCGACGGCGGTGGCGAGACCCTGACGGTCGACAGCCACGGGGACGAATCCCTGCTGGAAGTGGACGTCGCCCAGTTCGGGTCGGGCAAGTTCGAAGACGCGTCGCTCGAGGGTGTGTTTGAGGCCGCGACCGTCACAGAGTGGGGTCTTCGTCACGCCAGAGACCATTTTGAGGGCCGCGCGAAGCGGGTATTCGCGGTCGTCGAGACGGAGGTAGAGGTCCACGCCGCCGACGCCGAACGCGTCCACTTTGCCGTCGAGGTCGAGGTACATCTGGCGGGCGCGGGCCACATCCCCGTCCGTGCCGACGCGTTCGACGAGGATCTCCTCATCCTTGAATTTGACCGTCACTTTCTTATCGCGTTTCGAACTCCCCAGGCTGATGCTGATGGCTCGTTTCATGGCGCCTCCCGAAATGTTGCCATGGTATTGTAGCACCATCCCCCCATTTTTCCAATTTACGGATTTTGCATCTCATGGTATTGTTCAGGGATACTTTTACCTATGATTCCAAACATCCCCACCCTCCAAATCCTTCCCCTTAAAAAATTGATCCTGCATGAAGACCACGATATTCAGCGGACTCTCCCGCTGGTGGCAAAACTGCGCGCGCAGGGAATTTTGCGCAACCCCCCCATCGTCATGCCTCTGGGAGACGGCTCGGGACGCTACATGGTGCTCGATGGCGCCAACCGCGTCACGTCGTTGCAGGAGATGGAATTTCCGCACATCGTGGCACAGGTTGTGCAGGCGGACGATCCGCACGTGAACCTGCAAACGTGGAACCATGTGGTGTGGGGAATGAGTTCAAAAGCCTTGATGACCGACCTGCGCAAGATCAAAGAGTTGGACGTGGTCAAGGTGGATACGCATAAATCAGTGGACGCGCCAAAGTATGTGCCCGTCCAGATCCGCCTGCCCGACGGCAAATTGTACATGTTGCTCGAATCGCCCAGCGACCTGGCGCATCACATTCACGTCTTGCACAAGGTCGTGAACGCGTACAAGACCCGCTCCTCACTCGACCGCACCAGCCAGACCCTGGTGGATTCGTTCAAGGCCATTTATCCTGACCTGACAGCATTGGTCCTCTTCCCCAGTTTCAAGATCAAGACCGTGCTGAAACTTGCGGGACAAAACATCGTCCTGCCCACAGGCATCACCCGCTTCACGGCCTCGCCGCGCGCCCTGCATCTCAACTATCCATTGCACGAACTTTCGAGCGGCAGGCCCATCGCCTACAAAGAAGCCTACCTCCAGCATTGGATTCAGGAACGCATCAAGAACAAAGGCGTGCGCCAATACGCCGAAGCCACCTTCCTCTTTGACGAGTAATCATGACCATGGACTTGTTCTTCCCCGAAGACCTCACCCCGCGCGCCGCGCCCGAAGAGACGCGCATCACCGAATTGCACGCCGAGCCCCATCCTGACCGAAGCCGCGTGCGGGTGAACATGGAAATCACGCCCTTTCAGACGCGTCCATACGTGGATATAACCCTGACCGACGCGGACGGCAACGAGATCGCCACCACCAGTTTTGTGGAGCCGATGACCTGGAAATTGGAATTCACCCTCCACATTCGCGGCAAAGCGGACCCCGCGGGGGCGTACCGTCTCGAGGCGCGTTTGTACTACCCCGAAGGTCCCGCCGCCGAACCTGTCAGTTATGAATTCGAGATTCCCAAAGCAGAGTAGGATGCTGACTCCCCGCGATTCTTCATCGCAAATAACGCGAATAAACGAATTATGCGAATGGCATTTAAAGAAAATTCGCGTTATTCGCCAATTCGCGGCATTCGCGTTCATCATCCTCCTTTCTGCTTGCGCTCCAAAATCTTCGACCCCGCAACCTACGCCCGTCAGTCCTACTGAATTTCCAATCGCAGTTAGCAGCGGCGAAGTCATCCTCCTCTCGATGGAGGAGAACGGATACGCCCACTTCTTCCTCTACACCCCCGAAGGCCAACCCATCCTGCGCCTGACAACTGGGGATTGGAACGATGTCGCCCCCTCCCTCAGCCCAGACGGGACACGGGTCGCGTTCGCGTCCGACCGTTCGGGCTATTGGGACATTTACATTCTCACCCTTGCCACTGGCGAAATCCAGCCAATCACAAATTCTCCCGAATACGATTCCGCCCCCACCTGGTCACCTGACCGTCAATGGCTCGCCTACGAGACCTACGATGGCAACGACATCGAAATCGCGGCCATCCAGCTGACAACCCCCGAAAATCCGCCCATCTTCCTCACCGACGATCCCGCGGCGGACACCTCACCTGCATGGTCGCCGCAGGGGCGGCAGATCGCGTTCGTCTCCAGTCGCGGCGGGGATCCCGATATCTGGCTGGCGGACCTCGACATCCCCGACGAAGGCCGCTTCACGAATCTCAGCAAGACGGACTTCGCGGCGGAGCGTCATCCGCAGTGGGCGGAGAACCATCTGTTGTGGATCGCCGAGGCGCAGGGAGTCAACGTCAGCGGCGCGTATGTTTGGGACGCCGACCAGCCCGAACGTCCCGCGCGCTGGAGCGCCGATGCGGATTGGGCCGCGTGGAGTCCGTCCCGCGAAAAAGTGGTCACCGTCCTGAACGGCCCCAACGTGGACTACTTCTCCGCCTCCTCCCTCGACGGAGGCCTGCCTCTCGCACCGCGGCCTTTACCTGGCTTCGTGCGCGGACTGCTCTGGCTGACCCTCGATCTGCCGACACCGCCCGAAACCTATCGGGATGCGTCGCTTGTCACGCCGCCCGCGTTGTGGTCGCCTGAAGTGATTCCGCTCGACGATGGCCCCACGCAGAGACAACGGCTGGTGGAGTTGCCAAACGTTCAGGCGCCGTATCCGCAATTGCAAGATCAGGTGGACGAGGCCTTCGCCGCCCTGCGCCAGCGCGTCATTGACGAGGCGGGCTGGGACGCGCTCGCCAGCCTGCAAAACGCGTTCGTCCCGCTGACGAGTCCGCTCGACCCGGGCCTCGGCGATGACTGGCTCTATACTGGCCGCGCCTTCGCCTTGAATTCCCTGCTCACCAACGCGGGCTGGATGGTCTCTGTGCGCGAGGAGGTCGGCCAGCAGACGTTCTGGCGAATCTACCTGCGCGCCCAAAATCAGGATGGCTCACAGGGACAGCCCCTGCGCGAGGCGCCCTGGGATCTGACTGCGCGCTACAACCTTGACCCGCAAGCCTACGATCAGGGCGGCGCGTACGCACCCATCCCGAACGGTTACTGGGTGGACTTTACCGCCCTCGCCCGCGCCTACGGCTGGGAACGACAGCCGTCCCTGCCTAATTGGCATACCTATTTTGGCGGCACACGCTTCACCGAATTTGCGCTGACGGGTGGCCTGGACTGGTACTCCGCCCTGCTCGAAATCTACCCTCCTGAAGCATTGGTGACGCCCACCCCGCGCCTGCCACCCACCCTCACCCCCACGCTCACGCCCGTCTCGACCAACACGCGCGGCCCATCGCCAACACCGAGCATTACGCCCTCGCCAACCAACACACCTTTGCCAACCTCCACGTTCACGCCGATTCCCTCACCGACGCCAATCCCGTCCAATACGCCGTTGCCGTGAGGGTGCGTCGCACTTTATTCTGCAAAATCATCCCGCCATGAAGCAATTCCGAACAGGTAATTTACGCTTCCGACTTTGGTGCGACGCACTCGCGGCATTGGTACTCCTCACCGCCTGCGGGACTCCGTCCGCGCAGATGGCGACATCCACGCCTCCAGCCGCCGCGACGGTCATCGAAGCCGCGCCCCCGCCCGAGGTCCAGACAGCGACCGCCGCCCCACTTCGATTCGTCCTCCCCTCGCCGGGCGCGGAACCGGTTTCGGGCTGGCGTCCGCCTCTTTATCCTGTCCCATGGGCGGTCTCTCCCTATGATCACTTTTACTTCACCCGTCCCAACCCCGCTGACCAGGTGAACTGGCCCCAACCCGATTATCGCTATGGCGGCATCTTCTTTGACGATGAGGTGCATACCGGCATTGACATAGACGCCAACCTCGGCACGCCCGTGCTGGCGGCGGGACCTGGCACAGTGGTCTGGGCGGGCGGCGGATTTTACACAGGCCTGCCCGACAACACCACCGACCCGTACGGGCTGGCAGTTTCGATCCGTCACGATTTTGGATATCAGGGAAAACCGCTCTTCACGCTCTACGCGCACATGTCCCGCGTGGATGTGACCGTGGGCCAGCACGTGGAGACAGGCGAACAAATTGGGCTGGTGGGCGAAACGGGCAAAACGACCGGGCCGCACCTCCATTTTGAAGTGCGATTGGAATACAACCTGTATCACCACACCCTCAACCCAGAGTTGTGGCTCGCGCCGCCGCAGGGATGGGGCGTACTGGTCGGACGACTGGATCAGCAGAACGGCGTATTGTTGTCATCCTACCCTGTCAACGTAATCTCCGAAGAGACGGGACGCGTCCGCCGCGTGCGAACGTACGGAACGGAAACAATCAATCCCGATCCGCATTATCAGGAGAACATGGTATTGAGCGACCTGCCCGCCGGGCTGTATCGCATCAGCCTGATCTTCGACGGCCGCGACCACCAATTTTGGGTGGAGATTCTGCCCGGGCAGGTGTCCTATTTCACCTACACGCTTTACGGCGATTTCAAGCTGGTTTCCCCTCCTACACCCGCGCTGGACTTTGTCCCGATCACGCCAACGCCTACTCACACAAAAAGGCCTTGACTACTCGAACATCTGTGCTATACTCCCGTCACCTCAAACGTTGCTGGAACTTTACACTTGGAGAATTCACATGGCAAGGAAATCAACCTCGAAAGACAAAGTACCCTCTGGCCCAGTAATGGACGAAGGCAAGAAGGCCGTTCTCGATAAGGCCGTCGGCGACATCCTCAAACGCTACGGCGACGGCTCCATCATGCGCCTCGGCGAGGCCCATACCATGGCCACCGAAACCATCCCCACCGGTTCACTCTCACTCGATATCGCCCTCGGCGTCGGCGGAGTGCCGCGCGGACGTATCACCGAGATCTACGGCCCCGAGTCCTCGGGCAAGACCACTCTCTGTCAACACATCGTGGCCGAAGTGCAGAAGATGGGCGGCACCGCCGCGTACATTGACATGGAACACGCCCTCGACCCCACCTACGCGGCCAAATGCGGCGTAGACATTGACAACCTGCTCGTCTCGCAACCCGACACCGGTGAACAGGCCCTCGAGATCGTCGAAACCCTCGTCCGCTCGGGCGGCGTGGACATCGTGGTGATCGACTCGGTCGCCGCGCTCGTCCCCCGCTCCGAGATCGAAGGCGACATGGGCGATGCGACGATGGGCGTGCAAGCCCGTCTCATGTCCCAGGCGTTGCGCAAACTCAGTGGCGCCATCAACCAGACCAAGACCACTGTCATCTTCACCAACCAACTGCGCCAGAAGATCGGCGTCATGTTCGGCAACCCCGAAACCACCACTGGCGGCAACGCCCTCAAGTTCTACGCATCCGTCCGTCTCGACGTGCGCCGCATCCAATCCATCAAGGTCGGCGACGAAGTCATCGGCAATCGCACCCGCGTGCGCGTCGTCAAGAACAAGGTCGCGCCTCCCTTCCGCACCGCCGAGTTCGACATCATGTTCAACGAAGGTATCTCCAAAGCGGGTGATTTGCTTGATCTCTCCACCCAGCTCGAGATCGTCCAGAAGCGCGGTGCGTTCTTCTCCTACGGCGACGTCCGCATCGGGCAGGGACGCGAAAACGCCAAGGATTACCTGCGCGCCAACCCCGACCTCGCCAACGAGATCGAAACCGTCATCCGCCAGAAGGCCCTCGGCGGCGAACTCGTCTTGCCCATTGACATGGGCGGCGAAGAATCCGATGGCGGTGGGAACGACGAGGAAGCATAGTTTCCTCGCTGGTCCAGTAGCCCGAAGGGTGTATCGAGACCAGCCTATTGGATAACGATAATGAACGCGGACCGACTTTTTCCAAAAATCGTCCCCGCGTTCATTTTGATTCTCTTGGGGATTTCCACATCCTGCGCGCCAACCGCCACCCCGACTCTCTTCCACCCGCCCAGCGGACTCGTCCCCTCGGCCACGCTTCCGTCCACACTCGCGCCTGTCGAGGCCACCCCGATCATTTTCCCCACTGACACACCCCCGCCGATTCTGGAACCGCCCACCCCCATCCCTCCCTGCACGGACAATCTCTCCTGGCTCGCGGACGTTTCCTTCGCAGACGACACCACCGTCCAGCCCGGGCAATCCATAGACAAGCAATGGCTCGTCCAAAACAGCGGCACTTGTGACTGGGACGCGCGTTACACCCTCCGCAACATCAACGGCGAGACGCTCGGCGCGTCCGCGGAGATTCCACTCTTCCCCGCGCGGGCGGGCGCGCAGGTCACACTGCGGATCGTCTTCGTCGCCCCGTCCGCCGCGGGGACGGTTCGGAGCGAGTGGCAGGCCGCAGGTCCAGATGGAACGTTGTTCGGCGACACGGTTTATATTCAAATCGTTGTCAGCCCATAATCCTTCTTGACTTTCGAGCGGGAAACAGGTAATCTCCAGTCCATGCGACGCTGGCTTCGTTTTCATCGCGACTTGGGACTGCAATTGCTGTCGCTGTATCTTTTGCTGACGGTCCCGTTCCTGCTGACCCTGTGGGTTTTCGATGGACTGGTTGGCCAGCGGATTCGCGAGGACGTGCAAACCAGCGACCTTTCACTAGCACAGGCCATCGCACAGGAAACCGACCTCTCGATTGGCAACGCGCTGGACATGGTGGCAGGACTGGCTTCCTACCCCGGCGTGATCGAAGCCGACTCAGACGCGATGGAACCGCTCTTCAAAACCATCCTGAGCACGCGTCCCGACGTAAACCTGGTCTATCGGCTGGATGAAAAAGGGACGATGCTCTATCACTATCCTGTCGGGCCAGGCTCCACGGTGGGAGACGATTTCTCATTTCGCGATTACTTCCAGCGCGCGCTTCTCACTACAGAGCCGCTGGTCTCGCAGGGACGCATCTCGCCCACCACACAACAGGCGGTGGCTACTGCCGTCATGCCGCTCTGGTCGGCAGACGGCCAATTCCTCGGGCTGGTGGGTGCCAACATCAAACTCGAAAGCCTGAGCGACACGCTCACCGCCATTTCCGCGGAACAAACCTCCGAGCAGGGATTTCAGATCGTCATCCTCGATTCAGCGGGACAGATCATCGCCTTCCCCGACCCCAACCTTTTACTTCAACAGGCCGACACCCTCCTGCCCGCGGACTATCTCAACAGCCTGAACGCGAAGGAACATGCGCGCATCCTGCCCGCGCCAGATGGCGAGGAGCGGCTGTTCACTCACGCGCAGATCCAGGCCATTGACTGGCACGTCATCGTCAGCCGCCCAGCCTCGGTTGCGTTTGCCACACAGATTTTCCTGCGGCGGATCGTTTTAATCGCGGCAGGCACCTTCCTACTCATCGGGCTGTTCTTCTGGCTCACCCTCAACTTTCGTGTCATCCAACCCATCGAACGGCTGGCGCCCATCAGCGAAGCCATCGGGCAGAATCAAACCATCAGCCGCCAGGAACGCCAGCATCTCGTCAAGGAGGCGCAACGGAGCGACCAGATCGGGCATCTCATCCGCAGTATCATGAAAATGGAGGATTCCATCGCGGCGCGCATGAAGGAGCAGGCCACCCTGCTCGAAACCAGCACAGCCGTCATCTCCAGCCTGGAACTGGAAACCGTGCTGAACCAGATCCTCGAACAAATGGGACGCCTGCTCGCCATCCAGATGTACGCCATCATCCAGTTGAATCCGCACGAAGGCTCGTTCCGCATCCGCGCCAGCCGCGGCCTCTCGCGCCAATTCACCGAGAGTCTCTCCATCCTCCCATCTGAACCCGACTCGGTCACCATGCGCGCCCTCAACAGCCGCCAGCCCGTGCAGATCAGCGACACCGAGACCGACCCCTCCTATACCATTCGACGGGTACGCGCGCGCGTCGAGGGCTACCGCGCCATCCTGGCCGTGCCGCTCCATACCAAACACGCGCCGCCCACCGCGCTGGTTGTCTTTCATCCCACCCCACACGTATTCACAGACAACGAAATCCAATTACTGGTCAACTTCGCCAACCATGCCGCCATGGCCGTGGAGAACGCCATCCTCTTCGAGCGCAGTGACATGCAACTCGAAGAGCAGACGCGCCGTATCGAATCGCTGGTCCAATCCCTGCACGACGGCCTCATCCTCAGCAACCTCGAAGGCAGGGCCGTCTATGCCAACCGCCGCGTGGGACAGATGGCCGACCTGACGGCAAACGAACTGGCAGGCATGTTTGTCAGCCACATCCTGGAACGCATTCTCTCCCGCTCGCAGGATGGGCGGAAAACGCGCAAGGCCGCGCAAAACATCCATCAAAAAAGCGGTGAGCAGACTGCGGAAATTTCCATTATGGATGACGGGCGGACGGTCTACCTGCGGCTGGAGACGTTCGACGTGACTGATTCACGCGGGACCTTGATCGGGCGCGGCCTGCTCCTGCACGATATCACCGCTGACAGGGAACTCGACCGCATGCGCGCCAGCCTGGTCTCCACCGTCTCGCACGAGTTGCGGACTCCGTTGGCTTCCATCAAAGGCTACGCCACCACGCTCCTTGCCGAGGATGTGCAATGGGACCGCGAATCGCAAAACGAATTCCTTAAAATCATCTCCGACGAATCCGACCGCTTGAGCGAACTGGTCAACAACATGCTCGATCTTTCGCGGCTGGACGCGGGCGCACTGCGGCTGGAACTGGTGGAGTGCAATATCGAAGAGACGATTCGCAGGGCCGCGAAACGCGTCCGATTTAACGATGACCGCTTCGAGGTCCGCGTGGAAGCGGGTCTGCCTCCGCTGTACGCCGATCCGCTTCGGCTGGAATCCATCCTGCGCAACCTGTTCGAGAACGCGGTCAAGTACGGCGGCGAAACAACCTCGCTTCAGGTGGATGTCCAGCGACAGGATGGCAGCATTTTATTCCGCGTGTCCGACGACGGGCCAGGCATCCCGCACGAGGAGAGCACGCGCATCTTCGAAAGTTTCTACCGCGTGGACGACAGCCTGACGCGCTCGGCAGGCGGCGCGGGTCTGGGGCTGGCGATCTGTCAGGGGTTGGTGCATGCGCATGGCGGCCGCATCTGGGTGGAGCCGCAGGAACACGGCGCGTGCATCACATTTTCCATTCCCGCAAAAAAGAAGGCGAAACCATGAACATTACCGTTTTAGTGGTGGACGACGAAAAACCCCTGCGCGATTTTGTGCGCCGCAATCTCGAAGCGCGCGGCTACAAGGTGGCCTGCGCGTCGAACGGACTGGAGGCGCTGGCGGTCTTCGACAATGAACAGGTGGGGCTGGTGATCCTCGATATCATGATGCCGCACCTCGACGGCCTGGAGACGACGCGCCGCATCCGCGCCGAGTCGCGCGTGCCGATCATTATCTTGACGGCCATGGGCGAGGAGGCCGACAAGGTGCGCGCCTTCGACCTCGGCGCGGACGATTACCTGACCAAGCCCTTCGGCGTGGGCGAATTGCTGGGACGCATCCAGGCGGTGCTACGGCGTTCCAGTTGGAGCGAAGCACCCGCTCCCGAGGAGCGGCTGGCACGCGGCGACATCTCGGTGGATATGCCGCGTCACGAGGTGAAAGTCCGCGGCGAGCTGGTGGAGTTGACGCCCATCGAATTCAACCTGCTGGTGTACTTAATGAGGCATGCGGGCAAGGTGCTTTCGCATCGCGACATCCTGCAAAATGTATGGGGTCCCGAATACGGACACGAGGTGGAATACCTGCGCGTGTACACGGGACATTTGCGCCAGAAGATCGAGAACGACCCGCTGAAGCCCGTCTACATTTTGACGGAGCGTGGAATCGGCTATCGGTTTGGGGAATAGATTTTTACGCATTTTTTATTTTCAGCGCGCCTGTTTTTAGTCTTTTTTTGTTTTGATTTTATAGAATGGGGGTAGGCACAGTGTCGCTTTGACCTGCCAATCCGCTTCCATTCCCAAAGGAGAAGACCATTATGAATCGCAAACTGTTTACTTTGCTTTCGGCGCTGGTACTTGCCAGTCTCGTACTGTCAGCCTGCGCAACGCCCGATCCCACAGAGCCCCCCATGGTCGAGACCGAAGCGCCCGCAATGACCGAGGCGCCCATGACTGAACCGCCCATGCCAGAGGAGAAGACAATCACCATCGGCTTCACGTCCTCGCTGACGGGTTCGCAGGAAGTCTCATCGAAACGCCAGGTGGCGGGCTTCAACCTGTGGATGCAACAGGTAAATGACGCGGGCGGAATCAAATTGAGCGATGGCACCGTCGTCAAATTTGCCGCGCAGACCTACGACGATGAGTCCAACAAGGAGCGCGTGCAGGAACTCTACACTCGCCTCATCACAGAAGACAACGCCGATTTCCTCATCAGCCCCTATTCCTCAGGCCTGACCGCCGCCGCGTCGATTGTGGCGGAGCAGAACGGCAAGATCATGATCACCGCGGGCGCCGCAGAAGATGACGCCTACAAGACGGGCAACACCAGCCTGTTCCAACTCTACACGCCTGGCAGTCAATATTTGCTCAGCACTGTGGACATGCTGAAGACCCTCGACCCCGACGCCAAAGTTGCCATCGTGCATGAGAATGATAAATTTTCGACGGCGGTTGTGGAAGGCCTCAAGCCGTATCTGGAATCGCAGGGCTTTGAAGTTGTCCTCGAGGAAGGCTACGCCTCGGACACGACCGACTTTGGTCCCGTTATCAACAAACTGGTTGAATCTGGCGCCACTGTCCTGCTCGGCGGCGGACACTATCCCGACGGCAGTACCTTCACCCGTCAACTCTACGAACGCAAGGCTGGGCTGAAGTTCATCTCTCTGCTCGTTGCCCCCGCCGATTCCAAGTTCTCTGAACTGGGCGATGCCGCCATCGGCGTGTCCACCTCCAGCCAGTGGGAACTCAAAGCCACCCACACCCCCGAAGAGGCCGCCGCGCTTGGTAAGGAATGGTACGGGCCAACCGGTCAGGATTTCGCGGCCGCCTATGAAGCCGCGACAACCGAAAAGCCGACATATCACGTAGCGGGTGGTTACATGGCAGGACTCGTCCTGCAACGGGCAATCGAGGTGGCCGACTCGGTCGATCCCGAAAAAGTGCGGGCCGCGCTCGAAACGATGGACATCTTCACCTTCTGGGGCGGCGTAAAATTCGACACATCCGCTGAAGCGCATGGGTTGCAGGTTGGACATGTGATGGTGGTCGCGCAATGGCAGAAGAACGAGGCAGGCGAATTGGTCCGCCAGGTGATCTGGCCTGCCGATGTGGCTGGTGTCGCTCCACTGTATCCCATCCCAGCGCCGTAAGGCTAAACGATTTTCTTGCAGGGGCAGGTCATCCTGCCCCTGTTACTATTTTTTATCGGGAGTAAACCATGCAACAAATCGGTTTGTTACTAGCCTCCCTTCCCGACGGCATCCTGTTGGGATTTGTCTACGGACTCGCGGCCATGGGACTGACATTGATCTGGGGCGTGATGAACGTCATCAACCTGTCGCATGGCCCGATCATCGCGCTGGGCATGTTCAGCACGTTTTTTGTTTATACAAAGTTGGGACTGAATCCGTACGTGGGTGTCATCCCTATCGCGGTACTGGGACTGTTGGTCGGCATTTTGATCTACACGGTGGCAGTCCATCGCGTGATCAACGCGCCGCATCTTTCGTCCCTGCTGGCGACCTTTTCCGTGAACATGATCATCATCGGCCTCGGCACCGCCGCGTTGACAACATCCCCCTACAACGTGGATTTTTCCGCGGGCAGTTTCAAACTAGGTTCAACCACCCTGCTCGGCACGCGCCTGATCGCCGCGCTGGTGACGATGCTGTTTACTGGCGGCTTATATCTCTTCCTGTATCGTACGCGCCCAGGCAAATACATCCGCGCGGTCGCAAATAACCGCGCCGCGGCTGAGTTGATGGGCATCCCGTCCACGCGCATTCTCGCCCTGAGTTTCGGCCTGGGGACGATGCTGGCCGCCGTCTCGGGCGCGTTGATCGCCACCTTCTTCCCGTTCAGCATCCTCGCGGGCGGCGGGTACGAAGTCAAGAGTTTCGTCATCGGTGTGTTGGGCGGACTTGGCAACCCCATCGGCGCGCTGTTCGGGGGCTTGATCCTCGGCGTTCTGGAGGGAATCATCCCCGCCTTCATGGAGACATCCTGGGTTCCCGTCATTGAATTTGCCCTGTTCGTTGTCATTCTTAGTACATGAAAATAATTGACCCGGATGTTGGAAGAGCGTTTGAGCAGAATATTTTGTCTCACAAGAAAACTCATCTTATGGCAGTTGTTGTTA
>QZIJ01000071.1 GCA_003598975.1 Anaerolineaceae bacterium
TGTTGACGAGCAGGAGCTCTTCGAGAGATGCCCTCACCCCTAGCCCCTCTCCCATAGGGAGAGGGGAATCAAGAAACTCTTCCGCTTTTTGTTTTTCTTCGTAGATCGGCTTCGTCGGGAACGCGGAGACAAACGTCAGCGTGGTATCACGCACGGGAGCCGCGCCCACCCTCCCGTCTAGAAATGAGGCGGCGGATGCCATTTCTGCGGGAGGCGCGTTGCGCGTCAGCAAAATCCGCAGGGCTTCGTCAATCAGTCCCAATGCGTATAGATCGCCCGCAGAGACGTTCATCTGTGCGGCGATCTCGCGGGCGGATGCAATGTCATCGAAGCGCAAACGTTCGAGCGCAAATCGGTCGCGAGCATGACGGGAAAGATGACGGGTGTCCATGACCTAATGATACCGCAAAGCCGTTGGGAGACGTTTTCGAGTATACTTTTTGAGCATGCCTGCCTTCACTTCGGAATTCCTCACGTTTGTGGTGGTTCTTTTGGGAGCCGTGCTTTATCTCGCGGTTCTCATTGGCGCGTTCCGACGCCGAAGCGGGCAGGAATTTTCGGCCGTTCTGCTTGGGTTCTATGTCCTTATCGCGCTCGCCCTGCAGGTAGGAGAGGCCTTCTGGCGGGGTGGTTTTATCCGGCAGATGGATCTGCGCGGATTTTTGAGCCTGGAAATATTTGGCGCGCTCGCGCTGGCGTTCCTGCTGGTGCTGGTAGTGCGCGCCTTTCTGCGTCGTGAGGGCTGGATCTGGCTGGTCGTGGGTGTGCTCTGGGCAATCGGACTCGTTGCGTTGGATTCCAACCTGCTCAATCTACCTGAGATACTCTGGTCGAATGAGCGCGTGATGTTGCCGCGCGACGGCCTGACGCTCGGTTGGGCTATTTTAGGTTGGGCGACTCTCATGGGGGGCGTCATCGGCCACCTGCTCAGCGCGCGGCGTTACCTGCGCCAGCCCCTGCACCGCAACCGACTTTCCTACTGGCTTCCCATTCTTCTTCTAATTGTCATTAACGATCTGTTCGTGCTGGGCGGTGCGGGCATCCTCGGCAATCCGCTCCGACTGGCGGCCAGCATCGTGATGGGCTACGTGGTGCTGACCCATCACCTGCCCGACTCGCGCCTCATCATGCGGCGCACGCTCATTTACATCATCACCACGCTGTTCATCGTTGGCTTTTATCTGGTCAGCACGCTGGGCGTCCAGCCGCTCTTCCGCGCCGCGCCCAATTACAACCCGCTGGTCATCGGCGCGGCGATCGCGATCCTGCTGGCGTTGCTGTTCACCCCTCTGCTCGGACTGGTCCAGCGCATGGTGGACAAACTCCTGCGCATCCAGGTCACCGACGCGGGCCGCACCCTCCATCAGTACAGCGAGTCCATCAGCAACATTCTCGATGTGCAACGCCTCGCCAGCGTGGCAGTGGGACTCATCATCGAGTCGATGGAACTCCAGCGCGGCTTCCTCTTCCTCGTGGATACTGAGACCGCCACCGGTGGGCACCGCAGCTACCGCCTGCGCGCGGCACGCACCGACGGCGAACGTCAGATCCTGCCCCTCCTGCTGGACGAGAATCATCCGATTGCCCTGCACCTGGCGCGTGACCAAAAGACGCTTCTTCAATTTGACCTCGACCTGCTTCCGACATTCCAGACGGTCAGTCGCCTCGAACGCGAATGGTTCGACCGCCTCGAAACCGAAGTCTACGCGCCGATCTTCGCCAACCGCCGCTGGATCGGCCTGCTGGCCCTCGGCGCCAAACTCTCCAGCCAGCGCTTCAGCGACGACGATCTGGTCACCGTCAGCGCGCTCGCCAACCAGACGGCGGTCGCGCTCGAGAACGCACGCCTCGTGGAAAACCTGCTCAAACTCAACAACCAGTTGAGCCAGGCCTACCGCGACCTCGATAAGGCCAACCGCGACCTAGAGCGTCTCGACCAGACCAAAAGCGACTTCATCTCCATCGCATCGCACGAACTCCGCACGCCACTCACCGTAATGCGCGGTTACATCGAAATGCTCCTCGAGGATCACAACCTCGACGAGAACATCAAACAGGTGGTCGGGTCCCTCCACAAAAGCACACTGCGCCTGCACGAGATCATGGACTCGATGTTCGACATCGCGCAGATTGACGCGCGCGCCCTGCAACTCCACATCCAGCCCGTGGACACGGCCGCATTGATGCAGGAAGTCTGCCACGGATCGAAGAAACCCATCGCCGACCGCCGCCTCTCCCTGATCCTCGACCTGCCTCCCCTCCCGACAGTCAAAGCCGACCCGAACATTCTCCGCAAGGTCTTCTCGCATCTCGTCAACAACGCCATCAAGTTCACCCCCAACGACGGGACGATCCGCGTCACAGGGACGGTGGCGCCGCCCAGCCCGGTGGATCTGCCCAACGGCGGCGTGGAGATCATCGTCAGCGATAGCGGCGTGGGCGTGGACCCCGACTTCCACGAAATGATCTTCACCAAGTTCTACCAGCCGGGCGAGTTGAGCAAACACTCCACCAGTCAGAGCCGCTTCAAAGGCGGCGGCGCGGGGCTGGGACTGGCGCTCTCGAAAGGCATTGTCGAAGCACATGGTGGACGCATTTGGGTGGAAAGCGCTGGTCACGATGAGGCCAAATTGCCCGGCAGTCAATTCCACGTGCTGTTGCCGCTGGTTAAACAAGATGAAGGACGAACTGTCCCCATGGGCGGCGCGGTGAAGATGGAGTTTGGGAAAGTAAAGGCATGAAAAAAGAGCGAGGTCAACTCGCTCTTTTTGATTTCGGCCACAACCAGCCGATGAGGGCGTAAGCCAACCCCAGTAGTAACAAACCAAATTTTGCGGTCGCACACAGGGCGGCGAGACACGGCCAGAGTGCCTGAAAATCTCCCAGCAGGAACTGCCACAGTGAAAAATTTTCCGCCGCATCGAAAAGCGCTGCGGCGAGCGCCCCCCATCCCAGCCATGCGCCGAGTTTTGCAAACGCGCCCGGGTGACGCGAGGCCGCGAGCAGGATGCCCAGCGCAAGCGTCAGCGCGTAGGCGGGCATGAAGAGGTAGTCCAGTCCGAGACCGAAGGCCGCGAAAAGTTGGGCACGCGCGTCCCACGAGGCGAGAATCTCCGCCGCAGGTTTGATCTCGCCCGCGAGTTCGTAGGAGACGATTCCGTTCGGCGCGGCCGCGGTTCGCAGGGGGGTGTCCAACACTCGGAAAACCGCGAACAGAATCAGGGTCAGGAAAAGAAGCGAGAGAAAGAGAGGCTTGCGCTGCTCGTTTGGGATAAAGTCCAAAGGATGTTTCATCTCTGCCTCTCTTTCGTCGCTCACGAAATCCGCTTCAGGCGGAAGTCTCGCATCTCGTTCAACGCGCCCTCCAGCGAGGAGTGTCCGCTGTGGAAACTCCACTCGTTGTACTGGCTGGCTTCGAAGATGGCGAATGCGCCTTTATACTCGCCAATCAACATGAACATCGTGCCCTCGTCATCCCCGAAGATCGCCAGCGATTTGTAGGAACGTTTTTCAGGGAACAGCCCGTCGAGTGTGATGGCGCCGTCCTTAAGATGACTCATCAATTGGTTCAATCGGTCGGAATACGGGCTGTCTGTCATGTTGGCCTCTGCGCTGATTTTACACCGTTCGCGCGTCCCTGCGGCGCAGGATGAATTTGGTGAATTCCTCCGACACGGCAGGGATGAGCGCCAGGCCAACCACCACCAGCCATTCACGTCCACTCATGAAGTGGGTGTTGAAAATGGGTTGCAGGAACGGCACGTTGATGACCAGCAACATTAAAGTGATCGAGAGGCCTACCGCGTATTGCATATAACGATTCGAGAAAATCCCCAAACGGAAGATGGAGGCTTTTTCCGAACGGACGGTGTAGGCGCGGAACAATTCGCAGAGAGATAATGTGACGAAGGCCATCGTCTCCGCAGTCTGGACGTCCACACCGCGCCAATCGTGCTGGAGGACGTAACTCACCACGTTCATTCCCGACGGGATAACGGCTCCTGCTTCGAGATGCCACACCAACCCGAGGATAAAAGCCGTCAGGACCGCGCCGGTCTGAGCGAAGGTCTGGATGGTGAGTCCGAACTGCATGGATTTGTTGATGATGGGCTCGTTCTTGGCGCGCGGCTTCTGGTCCATGATATCGGGATCGCCCTTTTCCATGGCGAGCGCCAGCGCCGGCGCGCCGTCGGTGATCAGGTTCAGCCACAGGAGTTGGATGGCTGTCAACGGGGCGGGGAGACCCGCCAGTGTGGCGATGAAGATGATCATAATCTCGGCCACATTGGAGGAGAGCAGGAAGAACACGAACTTGCGGATGTTACTGTAAATGATGCGTCCCTGCTCCACCGCCGAGACGATGCTGGCGTAATTGTCGTCGGTGAGCACCATGTCGGCGGTCTGCTTGGCCACGTCGGTGCCGGTGATTCCCATCGCCACGCCAATGTCGGCGCGTTTGATGGCGGGTGCGTCGTTCACGCCGTCGCCAGTCATTGCAACGATTTCGTTATTGGCCTGCAACGCATCCACGATGCGCATTTTGTGTTCAGGTGAGACGCGAGCAAAGACTGCCGTGTCAGGCATCACCTGCTTCAATTGCTCGTCGTCCATCTTGTCCAATTCCATCCCGGTCAGGACGTTCTTCCTGCGCTTCATCAATCCGATGGATTGGGCGATGGCGCGCGCGGTATTGGGATAATCTCCTGTGATCATCACGGTACGAATGCCCGCGTGGCGGGCGCGGTCGAGGGCAGGAGCCACTTCCATACGCGGCGGGTCAATCATGCCAATCAAGCCCACGAAAATCAAATCTTTTTCCACTTCCTCGGGTGTGATTTCGCGGTCAGGGACATCCTTGACGACGCGATAGGCCAGTCCCAGTACACGCAGGGCATCGGCGGTCATGACATCGTTGGCGTCGAGGATGCGCTTTTTGGCTTTCGCGTCCAGTGGCTCGACCTCATCGTTCATTGCTTCGTACTTCGTGCAAAGTTCCAGCACCACGTCCGGCGCGCCTTTGACCACGATTACGTCCCAGTCTTTGTGTTTTTTATCGTAGAACGGCGAAAAATCCTCGGGCTTTGGCTCGATGATATCGTGTACGGTGATCATGCGCTTGCGTTCCGAGTCGAAGGGAATTTCGTTTTCGCGCGGATAGGATTTGTGAATTTCATGATAGGGCGTCCCAGCTTTGGCGGCGGCCACCAGCAACGATCCCTCCGTCGGGTCGCCGACCACGCGGAAAGTCTGGGCTTGATCCGCTTCGCCGGTGGTTTCCAATTGTGCGTCATTGTTGAGCGCACCCAGCCAGAGCAGGGTCAACATGCCCGGATAATCGGGGATTTCCACCTGCTTATCGCCCACTTTGAAATCACCCTGGGGCACATAGCCGGTGCCGGTCACTTCCACGAACTGTCCGTCCACCCACAAGCGCGTGACGGTCATTTCGTTCTGCGTGAGCGTGCCTGTCTTGTCCGAGCAGATGACGGTGGCCGAGCCGAGCGTCTCCACCGAAGCCAGTTTGCGGATGAGGGCGTGTCGTTTTACCATTTCGCGCATGCCGAGCGCGAGCGAAATCGTTACCACCGCGGGCAGGCCTTCGGGTACGGCTGCAATCGCAAGGCTGATCGCGATAATGAAGACCTCGGTGATCTCTTTGGCATATTCACTGAAGTAGGCCAGCGGGCCGCTGAACAGTCCGTTGATTTCGGTATAGTTGATGAGCGCAACAATGAAGACGACCGCCACCAGCGCGAGCGAGCCAATGCTGAGCGTCTTCCCCAATTGGTCGAGGCGGCGCTGAAGCGGCGTTTCCTCCTCTTCCACGTTCTGAAGCATCTCAGCGATGAGGCCGAGTTGCGTGCGCATCCCCGTACCGACCACTACACCGCGCCCGCGTCCGTAGGAGACGAGCGTGCCCATGAAGGCCGTGTTCTTCCTATCGCCGAGCGGGACATCCTTATCGAGGACGGTGGCGGCGCTTTTCTGGACGGGGAGCGATTCGCCTGTTAAGGACGCCTCCTCCACCCGCAGGTTGACCGCTTCGAGCAGGCGCACATCCGCAGGAATGTAGTTGCCCGCTTCGAGGAAGACCATGTCGCCGGGCACAAGTTCGCGTGATGGAATACTGACGCGGTGTCCATCGCGCAAGACCTGCGCCTCGGGCGCCGCCAGTTTTTTCAACGCGGCCAGCGCCTCCTCTGCGCGGCGCTCCTGGATGATGCCCAGTACCGCGTTCAGAACGACAATCGCCATGATGGCCGCGGCCTCGATCTCGTCTCCCAGTAAAGCGGAAACGATCGAGGCAATGACCAGCAACCAAACCACGAAACTATTGATCTGATCCCACAACATGCTCAATAAGCCCGGGCGCGGCGCCTCCACCAACTGATTCAACCCGTACGATGCCTGTCGCTTCGCGGCTTCCTCGGTGGTGAGTCCCTGGTCTTGGACCTTCAAATTTTGAAGAACCTCATCTGGTTTGAGAGCGTGCCAGGCTTCCTGTTCAGGGACCCTATTCGACTTGATTTCCGAATTCATAAAACTCTCCTGCGTGATTGATTTACAAAGAAAAAGACCATCACAAATTCCGTGATGGTCTCGCCAATCGCTCGTTGCAATCTGAGCGCATGGATCGCCGATGGCTGTTGGGCCAATGGGTTGACGACAATCCATCCTGTGGGGGACAGGCGGCTACTCCCCAGACAGGCCAGAGTCTAACCTTTCGATGGATGCTTGTCAAGCGGGGACGGGCTACAAGTTGCTTACAGTTCACTTCGGCGCGATGACCGTCTCCGCGGGGATGACCACGTCCTTCGGCACAACCACGATGCCGTCGCGCACCACAACGGGCGGAATATCGTCCCGATCCACGCCGCGTGGGAAGGGGCGAATGACGACGCGCTCGCCGATGCGGGCGTTCTTATCCAGAATGGCGCCCTCGATGTCGCTGCCTGTTCCAACGCCAATGGGCACACCGTGTGTTTCATCGGGCTTGTCATAGTAATCCGAGCCCATCATGATGGTATCCACGATGCGCGACCCCGTCTGGATGACGGATCGGACGCCAATGACGGAGTGGCGGATCTCCGCCTTGCGGATGATGCAACCCTCAGCAATCATGCCATCGATCACATAACTATCTTCGATAATGGAACTGGGGAGTACACGCGGATGGGTATAGATGGGTTGTTTATGGTCGTAGAAATTGAACGGGTGATTTGGCCGCGCCAGTTCCAGGTTGGTATCGTAGAACGAGCGGATCGTCCCAATATCGCGCCAGTAGCCGTCGAAGTCAAAACCGTAAACGGCATGACCTTTTAGCGCGTGGGGGATCACGTCACTGCCGAAATCATCGAAGTCGGGGTACTCCGCCAGGAGGTCCAGAAGAAGCGAGGTCTTGAAGAAGTAGATTCCCATCGAGCCGAGGAAGGGTCGGTCGGGGTCGTCGCGGCTGACGAAGCGTTCCTGCACAGTGGGTTCCTTTGGTTTTTCGACAAAATCCGAAATGCGGAAGTCATCCTCGCGTTTCAGGATTCCGAACCGCGACGCATCCTCTCGCGCGACGGGTTGGACGGCCACGGTGATATCAGCCTGGTTCGCCCAGTGGAATTCGGCCATAGCGGAATAATCCATGCGATAGAGGTGATCACCCGCCAGAATCAGCACGTTCTTCGCGCCTGTGGCGCGAATCTCGAACTTCTGCTTGCGGACGGCGTCAGCCGTGCCCTGATACCAGTTTTCCGATTCGAGCGTCTGTTCGGCGGCCCAGATCTGCACCCAGCCACCATGGAAACTGTCGAAGTTGTAAGTCCGTGTGATATGACGATGGAGAGAGACGGAATTGAACTGCGTCAGCACCGCGATCTTGTAAATGCCCGAGTTGATGCAGTTGCTGATGGGAATGTCAATCAGGCGATACTTGCCCGCAATGGGCACCGCAGGTTTGGAGCGCATCACCGTCAGAGGAAAGAGGCGGGCGCCGCGTCCGCCACCGAGAATAACTGCCAGAATGTCGTTGATGTCGGGCATGGGAGGCTCCTCGTTGAGATCAGGTTGAGATGGATTATCGTTTATTCTTAAGGATCTCTCGTAGTTTCGAAGCAATAAAGAGGAATGGATATGCCAGCAGGATGAGGGCATCCATCACAATAAAGAACAGGTAGAGTTTCACTTTCTTCTCCTCGAATGCCCAATGACGAATGAACATTAAAAGCGCGAGACCGCCAAATGGCGGCCTCGCGGCATTCTGTGTAGATGACCGGTGCATGGCCGCCATGCGCGGGCGATCATCGGTCTGGAACCACCTAAAGGCTCTTAGGCCTTTAGTGCCATCAAAATTGCTGTATAATTTCAGTGCCGAAGGAGGGAATTGAACCCTCATCCCCTTCCGGGGACACGAGTTTGAGTCGTGCGCGTATGCCAGTTCCGCCACTCCGGCTTGTGCCGCACAATGATTTTTGCGGCGCACACAGTATAACAAACCATATCCTACAAGGTCAAGGTAAGGCGGAATGACATTCCGCCCAACGAAAAAATGAAACTTGGAATCATAGGTCTCCCCCAATCTGGAAAAACCACCCTCTTCAACGCCCTGACGCGCGGGAATACACCGACCACCGCCTCCGCGGGACGCATCGAAATCCATCAGGCGGTGGTGGACGTCCCCGACCCGCGCGTGGACAAACTCTCAGGCATGTTCAAACCGAAGAAGACCATCTACGCCAAGGTGACGTATGCGGACATCGCGGGACTGGAGACGGGCGCGGCCAAAACGGGCATCTCTGGTCAGTTGCTGAACCAACTCGCGCAAATGGACGGCTTTATCCACGTGGTGCGCTGTTTCGCGGATGACAACGTCCCGCATCCGTCTGGGAGCGTGAATCCCACGCGGGATATGGATGCAATGGAGAGCGAACTCCTGCTCAACGATCTCGTGACCGTGGAACGCAAACTGGAAAAACTTGTGGAGGAACGCAAGAAGGGCGGCACAGACAAGGTTTTGAACGCGCGTCAGACGGAACTCTTCGAACATCTACACAAGACCCTTTCCGACAGCCAGCCCTTGCGCGGCATGGAATTCAACGCCGAGGAACAAAAGGAACTCGCCAGTTTCGGCCTGCTCACGCGCAAACCGATTTTGACAGCATTCAACCTCGGCGAGGGACAGTCCGCGCCGCAGGTGACGGTGAATCATTCGACGGTGGCTTTGCAGGGCAAACTCGAAATGGAGATCGCCCAACTATCGCCCGAAGACGCGGCCGTGTTCATGCAGGAATATGGCATCGAGGAACCCAGCCTCAACCGCATGATCCGCCTCTCGTACGATTTGTTGCAACAACAATCCTTCTTCACCGTGGGCGAGGACGAGGTGCGCGCCTGGACTGTCCAGCGCGGGGCGAACGCACAGGAAGCGGCGGGGGCCATCCACACCGACTTGCAGAAGGGATTCATTCGGGCGGAGGTGGTGGCCTACGACGACCTCACCAGCCTCGGTTCCATGAATGAAGCGAAAGCCAAAGGGAAGTTGAGACTCGAAGGGAAGGAATATCCCGTCAAAGATGGGGATATAGTCCACATCCGATTTAACGTATAATGGATTTTGGAAAGTCCCGTTCCACTTGAAATGGAGGCATCCATGTCCCGTTTGAATCTCCGCACGATTTTGGTTTTGGGGACGGCCATTCTGGTCGTTACGCTTGCCTGTTCGGTTTCGATGGGGCCGACCGCCAGCCCACCGCCGACCCTCGATGGCACACGCATGGTGTTGGAAATTCAAGGCACCACAATGGCGATGCAGTTGACACAGGCCGCGTTGAACGCGCAATCCGCGTCCACACAAGCGCCGCCTGTCCAGCCGAAAAACACCCTGCCGCCTCTGCCGACAGCAGTGCCGCCAACCCCCACGCAGGATATTAAGGCGCGCATGAAGACCGCCAAAATTTTGGTGTATGAAGATTCGATGGGCGTGCCGCTCGTCCCGTGGGTGAAACCGACGCTCGACCTGATGGGTCTAACCTATAGTTACTCAGGTGACATCGGTATTCTGATGAACCAACTGAACTCAGGCACAAAGTGGGATTTGATCATCATCGCGGCGGAAAGCCGTTCGGGTGTGCAGGGCGAGTTCTGGGATGTGATCGTGCCCAAGGTGACCAACGATAAGACCGCCCTCATCGTGGAGATGTGGTATCTCTCGGACACCGCAGTGGGACGCATCAGCCAGTTGACCTCCAAATGTGGAATCCGATTCCAGAAAGTCCGAGAAGAGGTGGATTCGATTTACACCCTCAAGCCCGACCATCCGATTTTCACCACGCCCAACAGCGGATTTGGCCTGACGAATTACTGGGGCTATTGGCAGGATAAAGGCGGCGATTACGTGCGCGTGACCGGCGGCGACGCGGTCATTGTGGCGGGTGGGTATCCCAGCACCCCGTCGGATTACGGGTTGATCACCACCTGCATCGAGGGACGTGTCATTATCCAGACCTTCTCTGACCACGATTACCATCGTGAAGATATTCAGGCGTTGTGGGAGAACTACATCACCTGGGTTCTCACCAACCATTTTGCGGTGGTGCCGTAAAAAACTATCATATCGTCATTGCGAGCGTAGTGAAGCAATCTCCTCATTGTGACGGGATTGCTTCGTCGCTTCGCTCCTCGCAATGACGGCGGAAAAGTAAACAATAAATTTTAGGAGATAACCAACTATGCCCTACAAACTATCCCGTTGGTCGCTCGATGACCTCTATCCCGGCATGAAAAGTCCCGAACTGGAAAATGCCTTCGACCAGATGGACGAACAGGTGACCACCTTCGAGGGGGTACGCGGCAAATTGCGCGCCGATATGTCCGTGGGCGAATTCCTGCATGTCGTCAAGACCTCCGAAGAGATGGCGCGCATCGTCAACAAACTGGACGCGTTCGCGGGTCTCGCGTTCGCGGCGGATACGCAGGACCAGGCCGCGTTGACGTTGCAGGCGCGCGTCCAGCAGTTCATGGCCGACATGGCGAACCGCACCCTGTTCTTCAGCCTGTGGTGGAAAGACGTGGATGAGGCCAACGCCAAACGTCTGATGGATGCCAGCGGCGATTATCGTTACTATCTCGAAGAGATGCGTCACTTCAAGCCGCACACGCTCAGCGAACCCGAGGAGAAGATCGTCAACATCAAGGACGTGACAGGTTCCAGCGCGCTGGTCAACCTGTACGATTCGATCACGAACCGCTACATCTACAAACTGAAAGTGGACGGCAAGACGAAAGAGTTGACGCGCGGCGAGTTGATGAACTACGCCTACAGTCCCGACCCGAAGATGCGTGCCGCGGCCTACCGCGAGCAGTTCCGCGTCTATGGCAATGACGGTCCCATCCTCGGGCAGATGTACCAGACGCGCGTCCGCGATTGGTACAACGAGGGCATCACCCTGCGCAAGTTCAAGACGCCGAACTCCGTCCGCAACCTGATGAACGACATCCCCGACGAAGCCGTGGACGCGTTGCTCGAAGTTGCGAAAAAGAACGCGCCCGTCTTCCAGCGCTTCTTC
Source organism: Anaerolineaceae bacterium (assembly GCA_003598975.1). Taxonomy (GTDB): domain Bacteria; phylum Chloroflexota; class Anaerolineae; order Anaerolineales; family Villigracilaceae; genus Denitrolinea. Next base: position 11,553 of record QZIJ01000071.1, read on the forward strand.
AAACTCAAAGCAAAACATCTCGGCGTCAAGAAATTGCGCCGCTACGACATCTACGCGCCGCTGGCCGCCTCCTCGAAAAAATATACCTTTGATAAGGCCGCGCAGATGGTGCTTGAATCGTTCTCTGCCTTCAACCCCGAATTTGGCACGCTGGCAAAACGCGTCTTCGATGAGAATCATCTCGATAGCGAAGTCCGCAAAGGCAAGCAGGGAGGCGCATTCTGCGCGAGCATCGTCCCGGAGATGACGCCCTACGTGAAGGTCAACTATCAGGGCAACGCGCGCGAGGTAGCCACGCTGGCGCACGAACTCGGTCACGCCATCCACGCCATGCTGGCCTCGCACCACAGCACGTTCACTTTCCACTCGTCCCTGCCACTGGCGGAGACCGCCTCCACCTTCGGCGAGATGATGCTGATTGACCGTATGCTGGCCGAGGAAAAGAACAAGTCGGTGCGACGCGACATCCTCTTCCGACAGGTGGACGACTCCTACGCCACGATCGGACGCCAGGCCTGGTTCGCCATGTTCGAGCGCTCGGCCCACGATATGATTATGAAGAACGCCAGCGTGGACGAGGTCTCGAAGATGTATTTTGCGAACCTCCAGGAGCAGTTCGGTGACTCGCTTGAACTGAGTGAAGACTTCAAATGGGAATGGGTCGCCATTCCGCATTTCTATCACACCCCGTTCTACGTCTACGCCTACTCGTTCGGCAAACTGCTGGTGCTCTCGCTCTACAAGCAGTTCAAAGCGGAGGGCGAATCCTTCAAGCCGAAATACCGCAAGATCCTCGCCGCGGGCGGATCGGAAGCCCCCGCGAAGATTCTCGCGGAGGCGGGCATTGACATCCGCTCGGCGAAGTTCTGGCAGGGCGGATTCGATGTCATCAAGGAGCAGGTGGAGGAGTTGGAGAGGTTGTAGTAAAACGAAAAGCGTAAAACGTAAAAGGCGTGACGCGAGAAGCGTTGCGCCTTTTTGATTCGGAGCAGGACCCCCTCCGCCCTTCGGGCACCTCCCCCATTTCGAAGAGCAGAAATGGGGGAGGAATTCAACAACATCTCGAATGTGAACCTATTGTTTTCCTCCCAACTACTCCTTCCCCTTCCCCCAAATGTGGTCTTCCGTTTGGGGGAAGGCCGGGATGGGGGTCAAAGCCCGGCCAACATCCTCTCCGCCTTCTCATACGCGACCTTGTAATAATACGGCGGACCATCGCACGTCGCCAGCCTCAACGCCTCCTCCGCATGGAATCGTGCGGCTTCTTTCGGCGACTCGTATCTCGTATCCTGTAACCCGTGTCCCCCCAACGCCATCTCCGCCAGGAATAGGTTCACATCCGCCCCCTGCAACACATACCCACTACGCTCTGTAATAACCAATGCTTCTTTGGCTTTTTCCTGCGCGTCTTTGAAATCGCCCTGGGCGTAGCGCAGCCGCGCCACATCGAGCAGGATGTCGGCTTCGTCCATAACTGAATTGATTTGCCGACAGAGATTGAGCGCTTTGGACAGGTTTTCTTCTGCCAGAGTCAATTCGTTATTCATGCAATACGCCGCGCCGAGCAGCCAGTAAGCGCGAACATAATCGCGGGGAACTGGGTAAATTTTTGCTTGTTCATCTGCCAGTTCAAGTGCCCGTTGGGCACATTCAATTGACGATTTTAGATTTTCGATTTGTGATTGATTAGTACCCACTGTCAATTGACTACTGCCCATTGAAAACTGAGTACCTAACTCCCTTGCCATAAGCAGGAAGCGTAGAGCGCGGTAAGACCAGATAATGCTTTGGGCTTGTATATGAAAAACTTTTTCTTTGATTTTTAGACCTGTAATTAATTCTCTTTCAGCGTCATTCCACTTTCCAGTATATGACAGAACACGACCTAATTCATAATGATGCAACCCCTCCTGTACATCATTTTGTATCTCTTGGCAAAGGCCTATCGCTTTGTGTTGGGTGTGCTCCGCTGCACTCAAGGCACCGATATAAATTTGTACCATGCTTGCTATGTTTCCCAATCCGATGGCAACCTCTTTTTTTTGACCCAATTTTTCTCGAATTTCATTTTGCATTTCAAACAGCCGAACAGCGCGGTGTGGCTGCCCACTCATTGAATAGGCGTTGGCGAGTTCGTTGAGACTATGTGCTTGGGCATACTCTCTTTTCAGCCGCGATGGTTTTTCTTCGCCGTCAAGAAATAAAGCGCGTAAAAGTTCAATCTGAAGTTGATATCCGCCAAGTTGATAATAAAGCGTTGTCCAAATGCGGTCACGAAATATCTTCCATGCCTCATCCAAATTCCCCGCCCCGACCATGTGATGATATAGTTCGATGACGGGCGCAAGGTCCTCCAGCGTTTTCACCTTCGTGTTCGTCACGGGCATGACGGCAACAAAGTGCATGGCAAGTTGCACGTGGGCCTCTTTGCGCCGCTTCTCATCTGTGAAGTGGTCGTAGGCATAATGCCGCACGATCGGGTGCATGTCGTACCTCACCCCCGCCCCCTCTCCTGCAAGGAGAGGGGAGACGTATTGCAGCAGTCCGCGCTTGCGCAGGTCGAGCAGGGCCTTGTCCAGATCGGGGCTGGGGAACACCTTTTTGAGCACGGCGTATTCCATCGAGCCGCGAAAGCAGGAAATCTTGCTCAGCAAGTCCCTGCGCTCGGGGGCTAAACTGCCGTAGGCGCGTTCCAACACGTGATGTCGCCTGGCTTTCACATCCTCGAAGATTTCCAGGTTCTTCACCGCCTCGATATCGCCGCGATGTTCATGGTCTTCGTTGATCAAACCGACCAGCAGGCTTAAACTCAACGGGTGATAGTCATATTTGGAACATACTTCGATAATCTCCGCGCGCGTGGCTTTGATTCCCTCGTTATGGAAATACGTCACCGCGTCCTCGGGCAAGAAGGCGGCGAGCGGCGCCTCGCGGCAGCCTTTGAGCAGCTTGCCGTCGGCGCTCTCCAGCACGCGCGGACATAGGCGCGTGGTCATCAAGACTTTGGACTTCATCCCAGCGCCGCTCAAGCCGCGCAGGAAGGTTTCCGTCAGCGGGGACGAGCAATCGCGCTGGGATGGGTCAATCGCCGCATCTTCGTCATCTGATCGAAGCGCCGCGTCCATCCGCCCGTATTGACGCAACAGCCGCTCGAAGCCGTCTAGAACGATCAGGATATTCGTCCCGCGCATCGCCTCCAGCAGGTCATTGACCTGCAACCGCGCCGACGCTTTGACCTCCACGCCGAGATGTGCCAGCGTTTCCGCCAGGAAACTCTCAAACCCCGATTCCTTCTCATAGAACGACCACCAGATTGCCGTTGGCCACTTGGTTTTATCCACGCGGTTGTTGAACCACTGCCACGTCAACGCCGATTTGCCAAATCCGCCCAAGGCGCGCAGAACCAATAGGTTGTCTTTGTCATTACCCAACCACTCGTTGAGCATGTTGAATTCATCGGTGCGACCTGTGAAATTCTCCAAGTCACCGTAGCGATGACCGTAAAACCACCCCGTCCGCATCTCGCGTTTTTCGCCATCGGATGTGTAGTAATTGACGGTGACGGCGTTACCATCACCAGTGATGATAACGCTCTTCTCCACATTTCCCCCGACAGCAACTCCTCCCGCCGAAACGGACTGCGGAACGTTTGTCTCTTCAGGTTTCTGTTTCTTTGCCATGCCACCACCATCCGACTATGAGACTATCCGACCATTCGACTTTGAACCTTTGACCTTCACCACTTCCACGTTTCGAGTTTTTTCATCGCCTCGCGCGCTGTCAGGTCCAGTTGCAGCGGCGTGATGGAAACATATCCTGCGCGCAGCGCGCCGAAGTCTGTGCCGGGCTCGTCCACGCCGGTGGGGGCCTCGCCGCCGATCCAGTAATAGGGACGCCCGCGCGGGTCGAGACGGCGGTCGAGTTCGTCGCGGTAGAGGCGCAGTCCCTGACGGGTGATCATGAAACCCCTGAGTACATCTTCCTTCAAATACGGCACGTTGACGTTGAGCACCACACCCTCTGGCAACCCTTCTTTGATGACACGCTTCACCACACGCCGCGCCACCGATGCGGCTGTGCTGTAATCCAATTTGCCTTTGTTATTCTCCGGCGAATCGAGCGAGACCGCGATACCGGGGATGCCGTCAATCACGGCTTCCATCGCGGCAGTGACCGTGCCAGAATAGGTCACATCGTGGCCGATGTTGGCATTGGGATTGATGCCCGAAACAACGATGTCAATCTTCTCTTCGATCAGGCCGAGCAGGGGCAGCGCCACACAATCGGACGGCGCGCCGTCGGACGTGAAGGCGGGCGAGCCATCCGCGAGCATCGTCTCGCGCACGCGCAGGGGACGGTCCATCGTCTTCACGTGTCCCGAAGCTGACCAGTTTCTATCGGGCGCGAAGACCGTCACCTTGCCGAGTTTTTTCATTTCCTGCGCGAGGGCGAGCAGGCCTGGCGCGGTCACGCCATCGTCATTGGTTACAAGGATATGCATATTTCACCACAGATGAAAGAGATGAAAGGGATTATAACGCGCCTCTCGGCTATAATTTCGACATGACACGCCACTTACGTTTTACGCTTTACGTATTATCTTTCCTTCTTTCCTCTTGCACTCCCCCCACCCCCGTCCCTCTTTCCACAGAATCCTCGCTTTACGTTTTTCGTTTTACGCCTCCTGCGCTCCTCGAATACGATTCCAACTTCGACATCGCCCGCGAGATTCCCCTCAACCTGCCCTGCCCGTTGACCTCCGCACACGCCGCGCCGCGCGGCCGTTCCATCGCGCTCGAACTCGCCTGCACCAACGGTCCGCTCGTGCAGATCGTGGGCGTGGACTCGGGCGAAATTCAAACGCCGTTTGCGGATGTGGACAGTCATTTCCTCGCCTGGGATTTTGAAACCAACCTTTACCTGCGCGTCGACGCGCTCGGCAACACGCGCCTCGAGCGCGTCACATTCGACGGCGAGTCAGACCAATTCGACCTCCCCGCGCAGACATACGGCCTGGACTTTTCCCCCGACGCGCGGACACTCGCCTACTCGTTCACGCGCGGACTGGGGCTGGGCTCCGAACTATGGGCCGCCACCGCCACTGGGAGCCGCACCTGGCAACTCCACGCGGACAGCGAGTCCATCATCACCTTCGCGCGCTGGTCACCGGACGCAAAATCCGTCGCCTTCATCAAAATGCCCGATAGCGCCGTTCCCTTTCCGCTGGGTGAACTGTGGATCATGGACGCGGACGGCGGCGGAGCGCGTCCGCTCGCGCCCGCCGACGCGGGGCACGGATACGCCGCGGCCTGGAGTCCCGACTCGACGCGCCTCGCCTTCGTCGGACGCGACAACCCCGACGACACGCGCGCGGACGAATCCGCGGGCGCGCTCATCAGCAACATTTATCTCGTCGAGGTTGCCAGCGGAAAAATCACGCGCCTCACGCACTTCGAGGGGAAAATCGTCGAGTCCCCCGCCTGGTCGGCGGACGGGCACTTTCTGGCGTTCACCGTCGTCACCTTAAATGATACAATCAAAGTGTGGCTCGCGGACCTGGCCTCGGGCGCGGTCACGCTCCTCGAAAGCCGCGACCCGGCCTGTTGTCCGGGCTGGATGTGGAAGTGAGTCCCCATGAAACGAATCGTCACTTTAATCCTGCTGTTGAGTTTTTGGCTGGTGGCTTGCGGCCCTTCCGCGCTCGCTACGCCCTCCGTCCACGAGGACGCGTTATCCACGCCCACCGCGCCCGCCACCGAAACGTCCGCGCCGCCCACCTCCACACCAACGCGTGTGCCCAGCGTCACACCGCCTGCTCCCACTCTTACTGAAACGCTTTTGCCCACGCTCGAACTGACCACGCTTGAAGCCTTTGAACCCGCATTGGATGTGTGGGACGGCCAACCGACCTACCTGGCCGATTCGCAACCTGGCTTTTTCTTCCGCGTCAAATTCAACCCGCGCGTCTGGGGGCTGACGGAAGACTCGTACGGGCAACCCGCACTCGGCCATCGCGAGATCGAGTATTGTATTATCGCTCCCGTCGGGCCGCGCGGCATGGCGCCCGGTATGCAAGTGGAACACGACACCCGCAAGATCGGCACACTGTTCTTCGAGGTGAACGTGGTGCTTTCGCAGGGCGTGCGCCAATTCGTCACCTACCAGGCCACCGACAAGGTCATCTTCACCGGCTTTCAGGTCAACTTTGTGGACGAGATAGACGCCTGCCTCGCCGACGCGGAGTCCGTGCTCGCCACGCTGACCTCGATTCCCGAATCGCAAGCCACGCCCATTCCATAATGACAGATCATGGGAGGACTGTTGTGAATCGCTCGCTGACTCGACTCATCATCCTCATTGGCGGATTGACCCTCGCCGCCGGCGGATTCCTGTCCTCACGCGCTTCGGCTCAAACAAACCCCGCGCCGGCCTCTGCGGTCCAGGCCTTTCTCTACCCTCCCTTTCCCGGCACCGCCTCGCAGGAATCCATCTTCGACCACACCTCCCCCAACTACACCGATACCGACAAGATCATCGTCACCTTCAACGGCCATAGGGCCAGCAAGATTTGTCCCAAGCCCGCGCCGCCCGGCGTTCCGCCTCCGCAAAACGGAGTCTGTGACTACGGCTACGGCATCTACTGGAGTTACAGCGTTGGCGGCTGGGTGGGTTACAACGGCCACGACGGCATTGATTACGGCATGAGTTATCGTCCTCTCTACGCCGCCTCCAACGCGGACCAGGTGGTGTACGCCGGCTGGTACGACCCACAGAATCACAAATCCAACCTCGGCATCTACGTCAAGTTGCATCATCCCAACGGCTATTACACCGCCTACGGTCACATGAGCGCGGTCGCTGTGCAAACCTGCAACGCGCCCGGCTGTGTCAATCTCTCGCGCGGGGAAGTGATCGGTTTCAGCGGCAACACCGGCAACTCCACCGGGCCGCACCTGCATTTCCTCGTCAAAGACTCGTCCAATCGTTCCGTGGATCCGTATGGCTGGAGCGGTTCGGGCGCCGACCCGCTTAGTTACGCCCAGCCGCAATCCCTCTGGGTGCAGAATCCCTCCGTGGTTTATTACAGTTCAAGAATCCTGCCCAGCGGTGCGGCACTGGCCTATCCACCCGCGGTCGGGACCGGGATCGTTGTTGATGACAGCGGGACCGGCTTCGCCGAATCCCCGGCCGGCTGCTGGAAAATCGGCTTCGCAGGCTCGTCGCAGAACGGCAGTTTCCGCTACGTCACCGCGCGCACCAGCGCGGCTAATTGTTTCGCGGCATGGGGATTTCCCGATTCCGCGGCCGCGGGGCTGTACGCCGTCTTCGTGCGCATCCCGCCCATCCACGCCACCACTGAAGGCGCGCTCTACAACATCGTCCACGCCGGCGAGACGGATCGAGTCACCGTCAATCAGCAGGTCTTCCCAAACAGTTTCTACGTCACCGACGGCTGGGTGTACGTTGGCAAGTACGAATTCAACGGAAATGGCAACGAATACGTCGCCCTGAACAACCAGACGCACGACCCCTCGGGTGTGGTCTCCAGCCTCGAGGTCGGGGCGGACGCGGTGCGCTTCGTCTTCGTGACCGACGCGACGCTCACCCCGCCTCCGCCCATCACCCCGTCGAAAACGCCCACGCCGACGATCACGCGCACGCCCACAGTCACGCGCACGCCCACAGTCACGCGGACAGCGACGATCACCCGCACGCCGACAGTGACGCGTACCCCAACGTCAACGCGCACGCCCACGGTCACGCGCACCCCAACGTCGACTCGCACGCCCACGCGTACCCCCACACCGTCCCGCACGCCGACGCCATCGCGCACCCCGACCAACACGTCCACGCCCCGCCCCACCATCACCCCGCAGTGGACGCTTGCGCGCGTCTACTTTGCCAGCCTGTATCGCTTCAACAACAACATCCCACCCATCGAAGTCTACGGCGTGCGCTGGGTGAAAACATCCTCCTTCATGGGGCCAGACCTCTTGAAGGAATTCTTCAAAGGCCCGGGCAACACCGAATACTTCTATTACGGCTGGCGCGCCATCTACAACGGATTCACCGGCACCAGCAAAGTGGAACTCATCGGCGACACCGCGCACGTTTACCTCGTCGGTTCGTGCCTACCCAACGACAATGGCCGCGACTACACCATCGCCGACCAGATCAGCCTCACCCTTAAACAATTCCCGAACGTGCAATTCGTGAAGATCTACGACCAGTTCGGACAGACGGCAGACGAGAACGGCGCTGGGGACTCCGAGCCGCTCTGCCTGGACCCGGGTTTTGTCCCCTCGCCCACGGCCACCGTCTCGCTGACGCCTTCGCGGACTCCCTCCCCCACGCGGACGCCGACTCTCACGCGCACGCCCACGCTCACACGCACGCCCACGCGCACCCCAACCGCATCGAACACGCCGCGTCCCACCGACACGCGCCGACCCACCGTCACCCCGCAGTGGACGCTGGCCAAAGTCTATTTTGTGAACAAGTATCGCTTCGATAATCAACTCACCCCATACGCGGTCAACGGAGTGCGTTGGGTGAAGACCTCTCCCTACATGGGCATGGACGTGTTGAAAGAATTCTTCAAAGGTCCGGGCAACACCGAATACTTCTATTACGGCTGGCGCGCCATCTACAACGGATTCACTGGCTACAGCAAAGTGGAATTCAGCGGCGATCTCGTGCGCGTCTACCTGACCGGTGCCTGTGCCCCCGACCGCACGGATTTCACCATCGCCGATCTGATCATGTTGAATTTCAAACAGTTTTCCACCACGCAAATTGTGAAAATCTTCGATGAGAACGGTGCGACTGAATTCCCCAATGGCGCGGTGGATTCCATCCCGCTGTGTTTGAAGCCTTAATACAGAAACCCGTTTTCTTGAAGAAAACGGGTTTCTGTTCGGCATCACCTCAAATCATACAAATACAAATACACCGAAGTGCCCGGCACGCGGTACTCGCGTGACAATTCCCCGATGGAATCCAGATAATTCAGAATATAGTCGCGTTCATTGAAGTCGCCGTCTTCATAGACGTGCGAGAACAGGAACCAGACGCGCCCGTGACCGCGCAAGGCGTCCAATTCGGCACGGTAGAGTTCGGGATTCGTGTGATGGTCAGCACCGATGATGAAGTCGTCCAGTGCGAATCCATACTTCGGCGCGTAAAAGCGGACAGCGTGCTCCGCCCAGTAATACAAGTAGGTGAGGTCACCGTCCCTGCGATGCTCGCGCAGGTATTGCATCGTCGGGCGGACGTGTTCGCGCATCTTCGGCGCGGTGAAGTTTTCGTAAGCGAGTTTGATGGGGCCGAACAGCAATGCCGCGACCACAGCAATGCGGATGATCCATTCGATAACAAGTTGAGATCTGACAGGCTTTACAAAACCTGTCAGGTCTGCACCCTCGGCAAGGAACAGAATCAGGATTGGAGCGAGGAAAAGAATCATTCGTCCAGCGAACGGGTAGACGGTCAGGAAAGAGGCGAGCAGGGTAAAGAAAAGGGTGAAGAGCAGAAAAATGCCGAAGTGCAGAAGTCGGCGCGTGAGTCCGATGATCCCCAATAAAAATAAAAGTGCGGAAACGATGTAGGGAATTTGCAAGCCGAGCAAATCGGTGAATGGCGCACGCAGGGAATTTGCGAGCCACGTAAATACGGAAATATCGCGCGGCATGAATCCCTCACGCCAAAAATCGAGGAAGAACTGATGCGTGGACAGTTGCCGCAAGTTGACGAAGTAAAGCGCGCCGAGGCTGAGGCCCCACACGAACGCGATGAGAAGCAGCGTGATGATTTTCCGTTTGTCTTTTTCGCGGGAGGCCTGAATGAACAATGCAAGTCCAAGCGCGGCAATGACGAACAACGCGGGATGCGAGAACCAGATGACCAGCGCTCCTGTGAGGGCGAGGAGAAGGGTGCCTTTATTAACGCGAATGTCGCGAACAAACGAATGGCGCAAATTATTTTTTAAGGCATTCGAGTCATTCGCCCATTCGCGCAATTCGCGTTGCGATTTGTTTTCGTCTGCAAATTTTAGAAAGAGCAGGCAGAGTGCGAGCAGGATGGCGACATCGGACGAGTATTGTTTGACTTCGGAGGAATAATAGATCGGCGCGGGGGAAAAGGCGAAAAGGGCGAGTGCGAGATTGGACACGAACGCGTTGGAAATTTTCCGAGCCAGCAGGAACATCAGCACGAGCGCGAGACAACCCGCCAGAAACGGGAACAGCCTCAGCGCAAATTCCGAATCGCCGATGAGGAGGGTGATGCTCTTTTGAACGAGGAGAAAACCGACAGGCGCGCCCTGGTCGTTGTCGAGTGGACGGAAGAGCCCCGCGAAATCGCGTCCGAGGATGTTGTTCGCCAGCATCGCCTCGTCCAGCCAGAGCGAGCGGTTGACGAGGTATTGCCGCAGGCGGAGGAGGAAGCCCGCGAGGACGAGGGAGAGTCCGATCCAATCGCGGGGGGCGAGACGGATGAGTCTGTTCATGGGAATAAAATGGGACGCGGAGAACACGGATTGACGTGGATGGAGACGGAATTTTCCTTCTCCGCGTTTTCCGTGCTTGTCTGCGTTCTCCGCGTCCTATTTTTGTGATTTCAGTGCGTTCTTGAAATTGACCAGCGCGTCCACGGGCGTGGGGTCCACGCCGTAGGAGATGGCGAGATAGTAGGCCATGTAATCGCCAAACAGGATCAGCGTCCACATGTGGGCGAGGGGATGGTCGCCGCGCGCGTCGAGAAAGTCGGTGTTTGGGCCTTCGAGCATGAACGTCTGCTTGGTCAGGTCCATGCGGATGCGGTTGCGCGGATGGTCGGACGGGGCGCGCAGGAACAGGTTCATCGTGTGCGGCTGGATGACTTCTGCCGGATTCAGAGTCCCAGCCAGCGTGTTATGGTCCGCTTCGGGGATGAACTCGAAGCTGGCAGCCGCCTTCGCCAGTTCGTTGATCTGTCCCTTGATGCGACGCGCCACAGGAGCAAGGTGTCCCGCGCCAAAGATTGTCACCCAGCGGCCCATCAACTGTCCCGCGTAACGCTTGGCGGGATTATGGACTGTCGGCACATCGGGGCGAAGATGCGCCTGCGATTCCTTCATCGCATCCACCGCGGACTTGACCTCGTCTGCCTGATCAGGAATGAGTCCGAGGCGGACGAAGATCGCCAGCAAAATGCCAAAGGAGAATCCCACCGCGGCACGCGGCTGACCGTTGTGCCCGAACGTAATGAGCGGGACATTTTCCTTCTTCGCAAGGTCGGCCAGTTCCCCACCCGTGCAGACCGCCATCACGCGGCAACCACTGCGGCGCGCGGCCGCGAACGAATCGAGCGTCTCCTCGGTGTCACCCGAATGTGAAGAACAGATGACCAGCGTCCCATCGCCGCGCGCAAAGGAGGGCAATCCATAATCTCGGTGGACGATGACCGGCACAGGACAGGCGTCTGCGACGTATGCCACCAGCAGGTCCGCGCCGATGGCGGATCCGCCCATCCCTGCGATGATGACGCGAGAAACCGAAAACTCGGAGGTCTTAAAGACCTCCGAGTTCTGGATCATTTCATAGGCGCGCAATAACTGGTCGGGAAGCCCCTCGATTTCCGCCAGCATGTTCAGCGTGTCAAGTTGCTGGATGCGTTCCAGGTTGTCTAATTCCACGACTCACTCTTCCTCGTCCTCGTTATCCAGCGACATATCCAGGCCCATGTAGAGTCCCTGGGCGATGCCCTGCAGGACCAGGAAATAGAACGAACCAAAGAACAACGTGGAGAGCAGGCTCGCCACAAACATGACGCGGTCCATCATGCCAGGCGGCCATGCAAACTGCCCACTGCCGAAGACCGAGATCAGGTCCGAGATGAAGCGCAGGAGGTAGATTACCACCATTGCCCACGAAACGATCTTGCTCCAGCGCGCGATTTCCAGAATCATGGTCTCATTGTGGAAGGTCAACGCTTTCTCATCTTTGTTTTGCATGGTGCTCCTTTTCAAAAAGCCAGCATGGATTGGATTTTTCCGGCAATGTCCGCCACCCTCGGCACCACCGCGTTCATTAGGCCCATATTATACGGTATCGGCACGTCTGGAACGGCCAATCTTGCCAGCGGCGCGTCAAGGTCGGTGAACGCCTCCTCCACGATGACCGCCGCGATCTCTGCGCCGAACCCGCCCGTCAACGTGTCCTCGTGGACGATGAGACACTTGCCCGTCTTGCGTACGGACTCCAAAACGCGGGACGCGTCCCACGGGACGATGGTTCTCAAATCTATGACATCAACGCGTCCCGCGGACGTTTGAGCGGCCTCCACCACCCGATGCGTCATCGCCCCCCAGGTGACGACCGTCAGCGCGTCGCCCTCCGCAAGAGTCGCGGCCTCGCCAAACGGAATCATGTAATCGTCGCCAGGGTAGGGACGGCGAGCAATAGCCGTATCAAGCAACGCGCGATGCTCGAAGAAGATGGTCGGGTCTTCGCCTCGTAGCGCCGTGCGAAGCAGGCCCACTGCGTCCGCCGCGTTGGATGGGAACGCGAGCCGCCATCCAAGCGTGTGCGCGTAAATCGCTTCGCCCGTCACCGAATGCCACGGGTCGCCAATCTTCTTCCCAAAGCCGACGGGGATTCGAATCACCATCGGCGCGGAGAATTTGCCAGCCGTGCGCCAGCGGATCGTGCCCGCGTCGTTAATTTGTTCCGTCGCTGGATCGGCATACTTGCGAAACTGAATCTCTGGCACGGGACGGAGTCCTGCAATCGCCATCCCCACCGCGCTACCGATGATCCCCTCCTCAGAAAGCGACGTGTCGAAGACTCTTCCATCGCCGAATTTTTCCTGCATGTGCGCCGTCGCCCCGTGGACGCCTCCCTTGGCGCCCACGTCCTCGCCGAAGACGAGCACGCGCGGGTCGCGCGTCATCTCGGCTTCGAGCGTGCGGCGGACGGCGTCGATGAGGTTGA
>QZIJ01000036.1 GCA_003598975.1 Anaerolineaceae bacterium
AAATCTATCTTCAGCAGATGACCCAAATCGCGCACGACATCGTAGTGCTTGTCGGTAATCACGTCGAAGCCGTCCGCCTTGAAGGGTTTGAGGATGGCCGGATCCTTGATGTCCAAGAACGCCTGGCGAATCTTCTCCTTCAACTCTGGTTTGAGATTGGAGCGCATGGTCCACGGATATTGCGGGAACGGTTTGGAATACTCGAGCACTTTTACCTTGTTGCCATCGATGATTTTGCGCTCGACCAGCGACTCGAAGATTGGACGGCTCAGACCACCGGCCTGTGCATGACCATTCTGCACGGCCATTGCGACAGCATCATGCGAACCGACGAAATGCTCGTTATAGTCGCTGCCAGCAAGTAAGCCCTTCTCGGCCAGCACGGACTTGGGAATCAGATGGCTAGAGGTGGAAGCTTTATCGCCATATGCCATGTTCTTGCCCTTGATGTCCTCAATCTTATTGACACCAGCCTCGACGTTTCCGATGACTGCGGATTGATAGGTCGTGCTCCCCTTGCTCTTGAGCGCAACGAATGGCTCGATATTGCTCTTCTGACGGGCCAGCACATAGGAGAGCGGGCCAAAATAGGCCAGATCAAGACGACCGTGGCGCATCGCCTCAATCATCGACGAGTAGTCTGTGGTGACGATCAGTTCGATCTTCTTGCCCAGCGTCACCTCAAGATATTCCTTCAGCGCCTGGTTGTTCTTGATGATGGTGCCGGCGTTCTCGTCCGGCAGCAGAGCCACCTTGAGAGTATCCGGATCGGCTTTGGGCGCGGCCTGTGCTCCGAACGGAACGGACAGCGCGGCAAGCAGGGTAAGCAGTTTTAGCATTCGTTTCATGATTCACTCCTCGTTGATGGCTAGTTGGGTAAATGAAGGTAAAGGGGGCACGGGTATTTCTTCTCGGCCACTGGTTGGCGCCTGATCGTAGATATCCTGCAACAGGGCGTCACTCAGTTCGTTCGGTGAGCCGTCGTAGACGACCCGACCATGTGCGATGGCAATGATCCGGTCGGCGAATTCACGCGCCAGATCGACTTGATGAAGACTCACCACTGTCGTGATGCCATCTTCAAGGCAAATATGCTTCAGTTGCGACAACACACGACGCGAAGTTGCCGGATCTAGGCTGGCAACAGGTTCGTCCGCCAGCATCAAACGTGGCTGCTGCGCCAATGCACGCGCGATACCAACACGCTGCAGTTGACCTCCGCTCAAACGGTCAACCCGCTCGGTGGCCTTTTCCAGCAAACCAACACGCTCCAGACATTCAAGCGCGATATGCTGTTCAGCACGGGGCAATGGGAACATGGAACGCAGGGTGGTGTGATAGCCGATACGGCCAAGAAGTACGTTCTGTAGCGCCGTATGTCGCCGGATTAGCTGATGCTGCTGGAAGATCATGCCGGTACGACGCCGGTGTAGTCTGAGGGCTGCAGCAGTGTCGACAACCCCAACATCTTGAACATGAATAGAACCCGTTGTCGGACGAGTAAGCATATTGAGACAGCGAAGCAACGTCGACTTACCCGCGCCCGAAGCGCCAAGCAGGACATTAAATTCACCGCGCTTGAAACTCAGCGAGGTCGGATGCAGCCCGATCGCATCGGCTCCATACCTGACGGATACATTTTTGAGTTCGATCACAAGTCACCCCCACAAGCCTTGATGACGATTCATATTTCGAATCGTCTCGCCATTAAGTTAAGAATTTCTAAACAGTGCGAATGCTAGGAGATGAAAGTGACAGAGAGATTACGGAGAGATGAATTATTTTGTCTGCCTTCTAGAAGACGAATTACGAAGGCGGGCCATTGAGGGAAAGAAGGCCACTGAGCATCCGCCATCAGGAAATCTATATGACTGCTTGGGGTTAGCAAGCTACGGCCAAGCATCATCAAACTCTTAGTTTTGAACGACCGCTGTCAGGAGTGAAGCGGACCACCCTTTAGAATTCTCAAGCAGCCTTCTCAGCAATTCCCCAGCGTCTCTTATGGCCGATTTGCCGAAGTAGACCATCCGGCAGGTTTCAGAGTAGACCAGCCCTTCTGGTGTCCGATCCGCAGAGAAGGTGGGCCATCAGCAAAATCTCGCCACTTATTTTCTATTTTTCCCTTCCAGGGTCTCTTGAATGTAGTTGCCAGGGTTCGGCCCTATTACCCCATCCACCACGCGATTTGCCGCATCAGCGACATCTTCCGTAAACTCCATTCCCTTGCCGACTGGCGATGCTGGTTTCAATTTGTTGAAATTGGACGGTGTAGCATTCTCCTGATGTGTCTGCCCTGCCTTCTTCTCACGATCATTAACCTCATTCGCATTTTTGGAATAATCATGCATCGCTGCCTGCTTGGCCTGATCGCTTGGACGACCCTGAGGGGCGACGCCTGCACGTCCAGCCATCCCCTTAACCTGACCCAGATTATCGCCTCCAGCCGATTCGACCGATTCACGATTTGACATCCCAGCTCGGTTCGCTTCGTGCTGCGCCTGGATCTCCTCAGCGCCCTTAACCTGCCCAGCCATTTCACCCATCATCCGGTCATAGTTCTGCGCGGTGTATTCCTCGATGTATGGCCGCAGCTTATACGGATCGCCCATGACGCCCTGAAACTTTTCGTAGTTGTATTCGAGCTTGGGCAGCAAAAAATCCTTGATGAAGTGATCCTGAAGCTGGAGGTTCGCGCCAAGCTGGCCGCTATGAGACATTTCCCACATCTGCCGATGCCCTTCCGTTTCCTGCATTGATGCACTGAATGCGTCGCGCGATTGCCGTGCATGATCCAGCGATGCACGCAACCCTTCGCTGCCGGCGGTCTTGCCTTCATCGCTGGTCCGGTAGTTGCGTTCCCAGCCGTTATCGAGCACGGTGCCAACCTTCTTTCCGAAGCTCGACTCTTTGGCATACTGAGCCATTTCTTCCAGGGCTCGCGTTGAATCGGCAGAGTTGCGCATCTTGGCCGATACTTCCACACCACCACGTAGCCCGGCAATCTCAAGAAGTTTCGGCGTACTCATGCCCATCGAGGCACCGACCATCAGTTCCATCGCGACCTTTTCGCTGACGCCGAGTTTTCTGGCCCACTGATCGACCTGGCGCATGGTTTCATTGGCCTCGGTGCTCTGGCTCGACCCGGTGCCGTGGCGGTATCCTGTAGTGTCACTGCTGCCCTTGGCGTGGCTTCTTTCAAATCCGGCTTCCTGCTTGAGTACCGTAAGAGCACTTTCAGCGTACTCGGCGGATTGCTGCTGTGTTGCCTGTTGGGAACGTTCGTAATTCTCTTTCGCAGCAGCGCCCAGAGAATCGTTGAGTGCCATATCGGCACGAACTTCGCTTTTCGCCTGCTTGACGACGAAACCACCGCCGGAAAAATGGCTGTAATCGAACCCTCCTCGTGCCTGATAGTTGGTCATTCCCTGCCGCAGGCTGGGATTCATGTCGACTGCCAGCCCCTTCATGGTGTCGTGGCTGACATTGTTGAGGGAGGCGTTACCCATCTGCATGTTGCCCATGGCCAAGGCGCTGGCGATCTTTTCCGGGTCGCGTGGCGGCGCCACCAGACCGGCGACTGACTGCAGTCCGACCTCGCCACCTTTCACGATGGCGGCAGCAATGGCCGGAATTGAAATGACCAGCATCCCCGCAATCGCCTGGTCGCTGACGATGGCGGTATTGAGGAAGCTCATCTGCTCGATGGACAAGCCGCTTCCAGCGCTTCCATTCGTGTATTGGCTTCTCGAATACATCGTGATGATGAAGTTCATCACGGCATAGAGCGGCGCCCAGAGCTGAATCCAGAACAGGCTGGCCGCGTAAGACTTGATGATGCCCCCAGCCTGATGCCCGCTGAGCACCACAAACAGCAGGAAGACCGGAAAGATGGCGTACTGGACCAGTTCGATGGCATTGCGCACCTTGGGCATCGTGGATTCGGCAACCCGCGCCATCAGCTTGTAGGAGTCGCTCGTTGATCGAAGTGACTGCGCCATTGCAAGGTTGGTCTGGGCGCTGGCGGCATCCCCCAGTTGTGCGGGCAGCATGTACTGGGCATCGATCATGAAGTTGGCGACGATAGCCTGCTTGACCGCATCCTGTGCTGATGCGGAAACCCCCAGAAGATAATTTGTCGAAGTTGCCAGGGAGCCGACGATCGCCGTCCCGGCATCTGCTTGGGTCATTTTCGGGTAGAGGCGGGAACCCAGCAAAGTGATCTGGCGGCTCGATTCCGCATTGATCTGGGTGGTGAGGCTCTGATATGCGACATCGCAGCCGACCGTGCTCATCACGGTCGGGTCCGTCGTGTCGCGCAAAGTTACCAGTCGCGCAGGGTTTGTCTTCCCGTTCAGGCTGACCCAGACGTTGTTGACCTCCAGGATGTCCTCTTTCATGCGGATGTAGCCGGTGGCCAGATCCGGCGCGACGCACTCCCGGTAAAACTCCAGCAGGTTGCTGGTCAGAACGGGATTGCCGCTCTTGACGGCAAGGCGCTCGGAGAGCACCCGGTGACCGAACAAGGTGCCGTTCTTGCGGAACTTCACGTCATCGGGAAGCGAGAACACGGTCTCGAAGGCTCCGGTCAGCCAGTCCCCTACCTTGCTCATGCTGTGCGCGAAGGCGCCCAAGCCGATGGGCACGTTTGCGACCGCACGCGGCGGCTCGTTCCCTGTGCGATCGACGATGGTCACCGTCACCTTGGGAATCAGCAACATGGATTGGAAGATGGCCAGGAAGAAGAGCCACTTCCACATTCCATCCAGCCGCTCCCGTCCGGTCAAGGTGGCAATGACGACGACGATGATTCCCACGATTGCCATGGTGCGCAGCAAACCGAGGTAGTCGCCGCTGCCCATGATCGACGCGACGGCATTGAACATCGCCTCCAGTTCCGTAACGTTCCAATAGGCATAGACCTCGTACATTCCGGTTCTGCCCGATCTACCGGTTGAAGACCATCATGGACTGGAAGATGTTGGTCGGCATCCCGGCATTGAGACTTTGATGCAGAAGCTGGAGCGAACGGCTCATTTCCGCGACCTGCATACCCTTCTGGTATTCGGCGCGCAACATGTCCCTGGCTTCCTGCTCGATCTCGTTGAGGCGGACGAGAATTTTTTCCGAAGCCGCGACCGCATCGGGGCCGCCCTTTCCCGCCTCGTTCTGCAGAGCACCGCGAAGTATCTTTGAGAGATTCGTGAAGTAGGCATAGGCCACATCCACAGCTATGAGCTGCGAGTAATCCTCGGTAATCCGGTCACCGCCAGGGATACTGCTGGATACCGAGAGCATCTTCCAGACCGGGAGCGAGGAATTGCCGATCAGGGCTGTGTCCAGATTGGATTGCCCCATGGCATCCCGATTGACGATCTTGTCCCGCATCGCAGCGATCCGGGTTCTGACTTGCCGTGAGAACGGCGTCACGGTAAAGGCGGCATCAGAGTAGGCAGGCGTCATGCAATCCAGCGTATCGACACCGCACTTGAGGCCGGGCAGACTGACAGATGTAGAGCCGCCATCACCGACGAATTGACGGAAGGTCAGGTTGCCGCCGGGCAGATATGTCCACTTCGCCTTGTCATCGGCGTTCTCGCCGGGCGGTGTCACGATGATGGTGCCGGTCAGGCTCATCAGCAATTCCTTCGTCTCGTCGGTTACACCGGCAACCCGAGACAGTGAACGCCACACCACGTTGCCGGGATCGAAAAGCTCCTTGTATCCTTGTGACGAATTCTTTGCCGCCGTCCGGATGTTCTTGGCCGTGGCGCTGCTTTTCTTCCACTCGTCCCAGGACTCGAATACATCCCCGAACATGTTCAGGTTCGCACCGGCTGTCTTCCCCTCCTTCTCCTGAGTTTTGTCGGTCAGCATACTGCCCGCCGCCGCAACGATACCTTCCGCTGCCTGACAGGAATTGATGTTGAGATTGTTCATCTTCGATGACTGGTCTTGCAGGTACTTCAGGAGATCACAGAGGTCGGGCGACATCGAGCACAGCGCCATGTTGAATGCCGCACCGATTGCGTTGTTGCCGATGTTCCGCAGTAAAGCGACGAACTGTTCTTTATTGATGAAGGAGAACGAACCAGCGAACAAATCAATCCCGCCGCACCCCGCCCGAAATGATGGTGGCGAAATACTTGCCAACTGGTAGTTGCGCACCGGAGTACGCATGTAGAGGCTGCCCCCGGTATAGAAATTCATCGTCTGCCCGCGATAAGCGTTTGGCCCCGTCACATTTCCGTAGGCGCCGATCTGGTCGAACCAGTCCTGCATGGACTGGGAGACATTGGCATTGGCCGAATTGGCAAAGATCGAAAGGACGATGGTGACAAAAATGGTTCGACGGAGACATGGACTATTCATGATCAACCTCAATAAAGTTCGCCGGGGCGTGTCTGGGTCAGGATGTATATGCGCTCGACAATATCCTGAGCCGAAAGCACACCCGACCCAATCGGGAGCAACCGGTGATCCTTGATGTTCCCCAGCACTATGAGTGGAACGACACTGGCCCCGATGGATGCTGCCATGCCGTTGTCCCGCGACGGATTGGGAAATTCTGGCAAGCCGCCGCCGTCGATGGATACAGGAAACACAACTATCCTGTATTGCTCGGACAGGAACTTCAGCGTGGGTGCCATGCGATGACAGTAGGGGCAGTCCGACCTGAATATGAAGAAAATGCCCCATTCCTTGACAATACCGGCCAGCGTCTCGGTTTCCTTGAGCGCCCGCTGCGCGTCATGCACCTGAATGGCCGCATTATTGGACGGGTTGCGCAACTGATAGTTGAGTTCCGGATTGGCCCAGATGACGCGACGCCACACGTCAGAAAACACCGAAGCCCTGTCCATCAGGGCTTCCTGCGCAAGGATGTAGCTCTTGAGGTTTTCAGGCGTCGGCTTGACGATGGCAAGCGCCCTCTTCCGCTCTGCGTCCTCTCTCAACTTCTTCAAGGTCGCAACAGCCTCATCCTCTTCACTGGCCGCCTTGGGTTTTGGCTTTTCGGTTGCGGTTTCGGCTTGCTCCGTATCCGGCGGAATATCGCAATACCAGTTGAAGCGGTTCTCGTCACAGCGCCAAATCGAGTCGTAATCCAGGGCGCCTATTGCTGACGCACCGTTGACGAAAAGACAGAGTCCGAACATGAGAAGGAGGCGCATGGATCATTGCGCCGGAGTGCCCGCAGCCGGTTGCTTCAGTATCTCCGCTACCCGCGCGGACATATCAGGAATGGCTTTGGCCGATGCCGCCTTGAGCAGCGCCGCCGTATTGATCAGGGCGCACTGGCATTCCTTTTCAGCCTGATCGAGAGCGGCATCCAGGCGCACACCGAAGGCTTTGGCATCTTCGAACAGCTTCCCCTGTGCGGCAGCATCCATTCCCGGCTTGACGCGCTGCGCCAGCGATTGCTGCTGTTGGAAAACGATGGCGCCAATGTCCACGCGCGCGAATCGCGGAATCTCCAGCGGGTGAAGGTGCAACCATGACGCGGCGATGCCTGCTCCCAGCATCAACGTGACTACCACGGTGAGGATTTGTGATTTCAGAGAACTCATGAGTGATCTGCCTTATTGTGATGCGCGTTCGATGACAAGTCGTTCGATAGCTTCCGAAACTGATAGCCCCTGTTCACGCAGGCGTTTGATGGCCTCGTAGTCCTCGGCGCGGGTGGAATAGACGAGCATCGAGAAGGGATCGAGCAGGAGCCGCCCAAGCCCTGAACCCATCGGGGAGTGGATGTAAATTTCCGAAAAATGGCCGTGCTCGGTGCTGACGGAACCAAGTTGACGCTTCAGCCATTCGTCCAGAGACAGCTTGCCTTCCTTACCCAGGCGCTCGATGTTTTCGGGTTTCTGGCGCAGCAGAAACAACCAGTCGGCGTTGTTGATCGCGGCCTTGGTCGCCTCGTTCTTGTAGTAATCGTCAACGGACTGGGTGATCGTGCCGAACGCGCCGCCGTATTTGCGGGCGCGGCGATACCCGGCCTCGATGAAGCTGCCGCTGGCGCCCGTTCCCATGAGGTCCCAGCTTTCGTCAATGATGACGAGCTTGCGCCGGGAGCGATCGCGGTACATCTCCTGGGTGATGCGATACATGATGAGCTGCATCACCACCGACTGGAGATCCTTCTTGGACTTCAGTTCCTCCAGCTCCAGCACGACAAAATCCTTGTCAAACTGGATATTGGCCTCGCCCTCAAAGTAGCTCGCATAAACACCATGGCGTGTATAAGGCTCCAAGGCGGTGGCCAGGCGACTGAGGTCGCGCTCGTATTCTCCCTCCACAGACAAACGGCCAGTCTTGAGCAACTCATAGATGTCGGTGATGGTTGCCGCACGTCCCTTGGCATCCCAGACCCGCTTGATGGCCGAGCCCAGCGCCGTGTATCCGTAGTTGTCGAGCGGTTCCCGTGGGCTCGCCATCTGTGCGATTAGGGGCAGGATCATTTCCATGTCGGCGCTGATGTCGATAATCATGGAGAATGGATTGAGGCTGATGGTGTTCTGGCGCTCATCAGAGAATTCGATGAACTCGCCATCCAGCAGTTCGCACAGATTCTTGTAGGAGCGCCCCACGTCAATGATCCAAACCTTGGCCCCGGCACCAAGATAGCGATAGGTCATCTCATTGACGAACACCGACTTGCCGGAACCGGAGAGTGCTGCCACGGCAAAATTGAAATTGCCGCCAGTGTTGTCGAACAGATCGAAACCGATAACCTGCCCGCGCCTGCCGAACAGCGTCATCACCGGAGTTTGCGTCCCCTTCCACTCGGCGATCAGCGGCGCGGTCATGACCGCGTTGTCCGCCGTCTTGGTGTTAATTCTGCCGAACTGCCGGAGATCGGCCTGAAGTCCCGGCGTCAGCGTCATGGGTAGTCCCGCCGTCAGAGCTTGGTGCTGTAGATAAAAGTCCTTGGTCAGATCGAAGCCGCGCGCCCGCCACACGGCGCGCACAGCGTGTTCGCAGCGAGAGACATCTTCCACCTTTGAAACAAGAGCTATTTGGTGGTACATGCCGACCACCGTCCTGCCACTGTCGAAAGTCTTGAGCACCATGTCCCAGTCACGCTTGCGCTCCTGGAGGTCGGGCTGAAAATGCGCCATGTAGGAACCGGCGCTCTGCGTTGCCCGCGCCGCTTTCATCTGTGCCTTGGTCCGCGCCGACTCGTAGTCGAGCGAGACTGCGCCCATGGTGATCAGGAACGGGCACGGCATGGACAAGGCAAGCTGATACGGATCGCCGATCATGTAGTTCATGCCGGAAAGCCGGAAGTAACGCGGATACTGCCGCACCGAGAACAGTTGCAGGGCAGACTCATCGCCGCCGGCCTTGCGAAAGCGGATGTCTCCGTCACCCACGCGGGAAGCGATTTCCAGATCGGAGAGTTGGTCGCGCAGCGGCAGGTCCTCGTTCCATTCGATGGGGCGCGCTGCACCGCCTGCGAACAGGCGGGAGTGATCGAAAAAATCAGCCGTGAAGTTCATGAGTTCACCCGGCCCCCAATCATGCCCCGTCAGGTGGGCCGATTTGAGTGTGGCGTGAACGCTTTCCCGGATACGCAACGCCTCATCGACACCCGCCGGTGATTCTGGATCGAGCGGCAACGTAATCGAAATCACCGAACGAAAATCCCGCAGTAGATAGGTCTGGTGGCCGAAGATAGACTGGCCCGTACCCTTCAGGTAGTGGTCAATGCGCCGACGAGCCAAGAGCCGGAAGATGTTGCCGTGACGCCGTTCTTCAAAACCGGGTTCATCGCCCGCTGCCGAAGATGGCAGCAGGTTGGCCTGCGAACGGAGCAACGGAAATATATGCGGGCTGCCATACAGGGTAATTTGAATGCCCGTCCCCGGTGGGCAAGAGACGAACAGACTGGCGAGCACTTTTTCCATTTCGTCGCTGGCACCCGTCTGAGGCAAGGTCTCGATACAAAAGCCGATAGCATGCTCTTCTCGCTCGCCGAATCCGCCCTGATCCAGGACAAACAGCCGCGCATCCTCCTGCCACGCCAGGTAGGGAAGAATCCCGGTGAGGCGCGGCATCTGCGATATTTCCCGCAATAGCTGCCGAGGCAAATGATCGGCCCCCGCCGTCCGTTCCGGCAGGAAAGCCGCGCGAAGCGCATCAGACCATCCCATCAGCCGCCCTCCCCACCGGCGGGTGGATTCTCACGCCCCTGTTGAGGAAACATCGCGTTGGGCGGTGCCGCAGGATTGCTGCGCTCCATCCGCAACGACTGCCTCTCGCCGGCATTGGGTGCCGCAGGCGCAAAAGATTTCGGCGGCACGACAGGCCGGTAACCTTCGCTGGCCATGTGCCGCGAATGCTCGACCTGCCAGCGCCCCGGATCGACGACGAGATAGAAATACGACTGGTCGTGCAGCACCTCCCCGTCATCCTCCCACGGCGCAAGCCACACGCGCCGCACCTTCTGGACGCTGCGGATTGGCTCGCCCGAGCTCGGTGCCTGATGCGTAATCTTTGGTGCTGGCGATTCTCCTTTGGCGGCTTCCATTGGCGGCCGCTGGCCTGGCAGATTATTCTGTACGGCATTCGCATAGATCCCGGAGAGCGATGCGCATGAAATGCCGTCCGGTGCCTTGCAGGAAAATTTTTCCTGCCCGTCCAGCCCCAACATCGTGCCCGCGCATCCGGTCAACGCAAGCAACAGCGGGCTCACAAGCCAGTACCTGATTCTCATGACCGACTCTCTGCGAGCCATTGCTCGATGCGATCACTAGGGACAGCGCCGGACAACATGCGCCCGTCGGCGGAAAGCATGGTCGGAGTCCCATTGATACCAAGCCGCTGTGCCATCTGGATGTTCCGTTGTATTGGATTCTCGCAGTTCCGGCGCGCTGGTATCTTGCCGGTTCTCATGAGATCGGCCCAGGCGCGGGCGCGATCCGATGCGCACCAAACGGCGGCGGCCTTGTCCACGGCCTCCGGGTGCAAACCCTCCAAGGGATAGGGGAAAATGTAGAGCGTGACGTTGTCCAGCTTATCTAACTCGGCTTCGAGCCGCTTGCAGTAAGGGCAGTCCGGATCGGAAAACACTGCCAGCACACGTTCACCCCTGCCATGCACTGTTTTGATGGCATCCCCCAGCGGCAACTGGCCGAAATCGATGCGTTGCTGCTTTTCCATGCGCTCAGCGGTCAGGTCGCGCTGTGTCTTCATGTCGTAGAGATGGCCGAAAACGAAATAACGCCCGGTCGCGTCGGTGTAGGCCGAATTCTTGCCCATCGTCACTTCGTAGACGGTTGGAATCTCCGAGGTCTGGACGCGCTCGATCCTGGTTGCCGGATACAAGTCCTTGAGACGTTTTTCCAGATTATCGGCGCCATCATCGGCCTGTACAGCCATCGACAGCATCAATGCGAAAAGCATGGCCAAGCGTTTGAACAGTGGTTGATTGAACTGCATGGGTCACTCCTTGTAGGGTTCGATGGGTTTGTTCTGGACTTCGCGGCCCCGACGCCAGATATCGGTGTAGTTATCTATCTCATTGCTCCCGTTACCCACGTCGAGAGAAAAGCCTTTGGTGAACACCACGTCAACCGTACGACCTGCATCGACCTCGATGATCGGGAACATCTTTTCGGCGAGCGTGATGTAATACTGGGAAAGACGGTCGAGCGCCTTGCCAACTCCGACCCCTACTCCAGCCTGCAATTGCTTGCCGGGGTCCACCGTGCCGATCGACCCCAGCGGGTTGGTCGACACAGTGGTGGCGCTCTGCTGGAAAGCTTGACCAATTCCGGCCCCAATCCCGGCCAGCAAGGCGTTGGCCAGCACCTGGCCTTGCTTGCTGACGAGCCGGCCACGCATACCGGCCTTGCCGTCTTCACCCACGACATAACCCTTCACCGGAACGTCTATGGCCTTACCGTCATGGCGCACGCAGGAGAGCGATTCGAGCCGGATGTAGGCGCGCTCGGCACTGATGTCTCCGTAGCTCGCACCCAAGGCGAAGCATTCCTTGATTTTGAATCGATAGCGGTTGGGCAAAAAAGCGTTGTCCTGCGCCCGCATCAAGATAGGGTGCGGATTGCTCTGTGCCTGGCCACCGGTGGGCGCGTCCAGACCGCCTAGCAGCGCTGCCCTAAAAAACGAACCCGATGGCACATAGCTGCGTCCATCTTTTTTCTCGGCTGCTTTATGAACCGCTTCCGGGGCGATCACCTTGCCCTCGCTCACCTCGAACGAGGCAATCCCCGGAGGAATGGGTGCAGGCGGAGGCTCGCTGGCTTTATTTTCCGCTTCCGAATTTAGTGGGGGTGGCGGTGGCAAAGCCATCGACCGTGCCTCTGGAGGCATCGGCGCTGGCACCGGGAGCATGGGCATTGGCGGAAATTGAAGGTTGTTTGCGACCGGCGATTTTTTCTCGATGGTATCGACCTGCTGGCGCAATCCCTGGATCATGTCCTCCATCTGCCGCATCTGCTCCGAAGATTTGCTCATCCAGATGTCGCGCGGATCGGCTTGGGCGCCGGGCGCATTGATGGGCATGGGCTGCGGACGCGCTTGAGACGTACCCTGAGGGAGTTGAACAGGTTTGTCCCAGATCGCCACGCCACCGAAGACGAGCAGCAGGAAAACCGATGCGCCAAGCACCAGAATCAGGTACTGGCGACGCTTGGGCGACAGGTTGGAAACCGCAGTCGCGATCCGATTTTTTGGCGCTTCAGCCATCACGCCCCTCCAGCACCACCATGACATTGGTCGCCTCGCCGGGTTCCAGTTCGAGCGAGTCCACCATGACCGCCAGGACACCGCGTCGGTACAGTTCGCGCTCATCGATGATCATCCGCGATGAGGACACATTGGTCAGATGGTATTTTTCCCCGAGCAACGCGCCCTCCAGTGTCCTTACAAGAACAAAGCGGGCTTCGTTCCAAAGTGGAACGATCTCCAGAGTGTCTCTGGCGGTCATGTCCTCGGGTTCGACATCCCGCGCCAAAGCCAGCAACACACGACGGATTGCGGCATTGCGCGAGTCGTCGGCAAGGAAAACCTTCCCATCGACGCGTAAGCGACTGCGGTCACGGATGACCAGTGTCTCGGCGGGCACATCGGCGACCTTGAGCATGAGCTTCCAGTGGCGACCGGCATCGTCTGCGACAAAGACGCTGAAGATTGGCTTGTCAGTATTCGGCTTGAGGTAAGCTGCGCCGGTCTCTTTGTCCGGGGTGACGAGAAACTCGCCCTCGATGCCCTGAATGCGGCGAATCTTGCGGCCTTCGACGCGGATAAGGTTGGGCTCGCTACGCGACACAGTGGCGATCAACCCGTCATCCGGGCTGCCCTCAAGATACTGCCCGGAGAAAGCCGGGGCAGAGATGCTACCGAGGAGCAGCGCCAGTGCCATTGCCGGCACCAAACGGATCCTGGTCACTGGTTTCCTTGAACTCTGATACATGGAGTCTCCCGTTGAGATATTGAAAGCCGACGACGTAAGTGGTCTGCTTCTCTGAGGCTTTCTTGTCCCCGACCCAGGTCAGGAGAACGCCGGTAAGTGCCACTTTCATGGCCGCCTCGTCCGGTATCACCGATTGCGGCGAGAACTGGGTAGAGGCATTGTTCTTGCGGATGAATTCGGTACGCACGCCATACTCGGCCTGAAGACGCCCGTATTCGCTCGGGGCGGCATATCTCAGGAACAGGTTCTTCTGGTACTCAGCCACATGCGGTGTCACATTGAGGGCAAGCCCCGCATACCAGTAAGCCATTTCCTGCAGGTACTCTGAAGAGACTTTCTGGCCGCTGACCCAGAAGGTCTTGTGTACCTCGGGAGGCACCAGAATGGTTCTCTCCGAACCCGCCACGCTGAACGATGCACCGGCATTGGCGAGCAAGGCCAGCACGAGACCGCCAACCGCGATCCGCATGAACAAAATTTCTGCGCGCTGGTTGTCCCGTTCGGCGGTGAATTTGCTGAACTTCATTGGTCACCCCAGGAAGTAGCGATGATGAGATGGAGGGGTCGCGCGGGCGCGAATCACAATCCAGCTCGGCAGCCACCAATAAAGCGCATGCAACGCGAACTTCGGATGCTTCCCGGTCTTGAGCCGCCCGTATTGCCAGGCAACCAGTCCCCCGAAAACCATTCCCGCCAGCATGGCACCGGAGAGCACCCCCATTCCCATGAGCAACAGGAACAGGATGGCCTGATCGAAGTCCCACCACATGAAGCGCTCCTGTGCTTCAAGGGATTTCGGGATGTAGCCGGTCTCGTCCATGTCACACTCTCCAGCGTAAAAGCTTGAGCGCTCAGATCGTCGCGGTCAGGATGCCTGAGGCGATGGTTGGCGAATATTGCAGGAACACGGCGAAGCCGATGCCGGACAGAATGGCGATAGGATTCAGCCGCGCCAGCGAGAACAGAGCGCCGAGGCCAATGGCAGCCACCGCTGCGGCTTTGCCGAAGTAGCCCTGCACCAGACCAGTCAACCATGTGTAGAGGCTCTGGAATTCGGTTCCTGTAGTGCCCGCCATTGCGCCGGTGGCGGCGGTCAGCAGGACGAGCGCCAGCGCGCCCATGATCAAATTACGTTTGCTTTGCATCGCTATTCCCTTTCAGATCGACAAAACACTTGATGAGCCATCCCAGTCCGAGGCCGACCGAGATACCGCCCAGATGGGCTTCGAATCCATTTTCGATGGGCGATCCGGGGGCGAGGATGCCGATGGCGATGAATCCGCCGGCGATGACCACGTCCCGGATGAAGCCTTTGTTGTGTGGTAATTTCACTTCATTGCGCTCCCTTGCTGTTGCTGACCGCGTCTTGCCGGATGACAAGGCGCACCTCGACGCGCCGGTTGTTCCGGCGTGCCGTTTCGTTGGGCAACGTATCGAGGTAACAACACAATCCCTCGGCACGAACCACTACTTCTGCTGCGACTCCATGATTGATGAGCCATGCACGGACGAATTCGGCTCGACGCTGGGCAAGACGGTCGTTGTAGGCTTTGCCGCCTATGTCGTCAGTTCTGCCTTCAAGCTCGATGCGCTTGGCGTGTACGGCGATGGCTGCGAGGCGATTGAGTGCCAGTCGCCCGTCGGTGGAGGGCACATCCTTTGCAAACTCGAAAAGAACAGTTGCCGCTACCGTTACCGTCTCATCGCTTGGGGTGACTGGAGGCGCTGTCTTGGGAACCTCGACAATGGAGGGGGTGGCTTCCTTCCGTGCGACAGGAAGCTCGACTATCGCCAGTGTCTTGCGTGTGGGCACTGGGCAGTCTTTGCCGCTACAGGTTTTGAACTGGCGATCAATCCAGGCGATGCTGTCTTGCGCTCTTGGCATCAGGCTTGACGGAGGCGTACTTGCGCAGCCAATCAGGATCAAGGCCATGGGCGGAAGAGCGGCAAGGTATTTCAGGATCACCATACCTTGACCTTCGCGGCAACTCGGCGAGCATAGGCCACGCGCTTTTCTGGTGAGCGGGCGTTATATGCCCCGATTGCATCCCAGCCGTAACCGAGACGGCTAATGTTTTGCGCAAGTATCCACGCACCGACATGCGTGTTGACGCAGGGGTCGAACAACTGGTTCCGGCCGATGCCATAGGACGCCAGCACACCCAGCCAGCGGCTGTTGATCTGCATATGCCCGATGTCTTCCGAGCCGTCGCGGTTGCGATTGCGCGCCGCAGGATTGGAGCCGGACTCGACGACCGAGATAGCCTTGAGCAATGGTGGTGCGATGCCGTATCTGGCACCTGCTTGTTCGAAGCAGGTGGCTTGGCATGAAAATGCCAGTGGCAATATGAGGGCGATGAGAAGTGTGCGAGTCATGGCTGCCATGGTAGGAAGCCGGGCTGTTGCTGCGGGGGCGAAATGTGACTTTTAAGGACGCATTTCGGTTTCCGTGAATTTGCTATTTCGACTTATTAAGATGCTGTCTAAACACCTCAAATATCACCCCGCTGTGCGGAAGGCATCTCTCATATAACCTTGTGAGCCGGTTAAATTATCTAGGCCGAAATATCGCTTGCATAAAACTTTATATGCACTAGCATTAGCGAGAATAACGCATCCAACCACTACATATAGTGATTTCGGCTTTTCGGACCCTTTCTCGTTATTACTAGGCCTGTGCAAAAAATGCACAACCAATAGGAGTGAGAAATTAATTGATGCGATGACGGGATATTTATGGTGCCTACAGAACCTTTCCGCGTTCTCTGCCTAGACGGGGGTGGCATGCGCGGCGTGTATCAAGCAACCTACCTAGAAACTTTTGCCAAGCGTATTTGCATAAAAAGCGGCGGTGAGATTGATCCGGGGCGTGCATTCCATCTTTTGGTTGGCACGAGCACGGGAGGCATCGTTGCCTGTGCACTGGCAGCCGGTGTTCCGTTGAACAAGGTTCTAACGTTATATCAAGCGAACGGTGCGAAGATATTCCCACGTCAACGCCTGCGTGCCATACCCGTGCTAGGTGATTTGACTCGCGCATTGTTTTCTGGACTCAAGTCTGGGAATGCCAACTTGCATGCGTTGTTGACCGATGCCTTCGGGACTCTGACGATGGGGGAGGTCTATGAACGCCGGGGTATAGCTTTGGCCATCACCTCAGTTGACCTAAATCGCCACGCGTCCACTGTTTTTAAGACACCACACATGGATCGTCTTAACGGGCGCGACAATAACCGGCTGCTGGTGGACGCGTGCATGGCAACCAGTGCTGCCCCGATTCTGCGCTCTATCGCGAGGTTGGTCGAGCCAGATGGGGGTGGAACGACAGTCGACTACGTGGATGGGGGACTTTGGGCAAACAATCCGGGGGCTGTGGGGATGATCGAGGCATACGAAATGCTGAAGCAGCGCGGTGAGGAGGGACGTCCTATACACCTCTATATGCTTGGCACGCTGCCGGTGCAGGGGGGGGAAGTAATTGGAGGGAATAAGTTACACCGCAGTGCGTTGGGTTGGACAGGAGGAGTCAAAGCTATTACCGTAAGCATGAATGCGCAAGCGGTCGCCAACGACTACATCGCCGCAAAGATTGCGCAACTGCGTGAAGATGGAAGCTTCGCTTACCGCCTGCCAGCGCAGTGCCCCTCCGGCGAGTTACACGGTTATCTGAAAAATATGGACGATGCACGCCCCAAGGTTCTCAACGCGCTTGCCCGGCAGGCCATCTCCGACGTTGATTTCGTTTGGGGGACGATGGGTTCAAATGATCGGATGAAAGAGTTCCACAACGCATTAGTAAGTACAGCTAAAAACAGTCCACAACAGTGTGAGGTATCAGAAAATGTCTAGCATTGATTGCAATAAAGAGATGGAGGGTTACCATACGCTTGAGGTGAACTTGCCCAAGGCCGATCAGGACGAGATGCGCGCCCGCCGTGATAGCGGAAGGACACGATTGCAAAACGGACTGACCAAGGCCGACTATCCACTTCCAAGCGAAATTAGCTCACAAGGGTCATATGCGATGCGTACGATGGTCCAGGACGACCAGTGCGACTACGACATTGATGATGGCGTTTATTTCGAAAAAGACGACCTGAAAGATACTGATGGGAACCATCTGGGGGCGCGTGACGCTCGTATCCGCGTCCGTAAAGCTCTTAAGGATGACCGTCTAGCCTACGATGCGGCTGTCAAAACAAATTGTGTGCGCCAGAAGTATCCTGATGGCTACCATATTGACATCCCGGTTTACCGCGTCATACGCTCGTTGGACATATGGAGAAACAAAGTCGTTGAATACGAACTTGCGAGTGGTGAGGATTGGGTTAAATCCGACGCGCGCGCTGTTACCAGTTGGTACAACGATGCCATAGGGGAGGAACTCAAAACCGGCGAGACCGACTATAGTCAGACGCGACGAATGACTAGGCTGACGAAGAAAATGGCGCGCAGCCGTAACGCCTGGAAAGGGCAGACCACCAGCGGCATCTGTATTTCCAAGCTTGTTGTTGACTAT
Organism: Anaerolineaceae bacterium; assembly: GCA_003598975.1. GTDB lineage: Bacteria > Chloroflexota > Anaerolineae > Anaerolineales > Villigracilaceae > Denitrolinea. Next base: position 17,955 of record QZIJ01000036.1, read on the forward strand.
ATCGTAACGGTTGCTGGACGCGATGATGATTCCTTGCGTGATACTTGGAAAGCAATCAAGGCTAGACTGGACATCACGCTCCAAATTGAACACCCGGTACTTAAGGGGAAAAAGTTAGCCGAGTGGGATGATGAGGGTGTCCGCTTCTTTAGCGATTGCCTCGCGGATGTCTTAAAGAAACTTGAAATTTTGGATGAGCAAGGATGTACACGCGAGAAAGCACTCAAGGCTTGGGACAGCGTCTTTAACACAAGCTATTTCAGCGGCCAGCTCAGCGCAAATAAAGCAACGGCAAACTCATTGCTTCGACAGGCAGCAGTGGTAAGCGGCCTTACTTTCCCTAGCAAGCCTGTCATACCCAATAAGTCATCTGGTTTTGCCTGATGAATTGGGTCATGAACGATCCAGCGCGCTTCCTTCATGAACGCGCCGAACTTGCCCAGCTTGAAGTGGAGGTTGATTGGTTGACCTCCGCTTGGCGACTTAATGCTGATGGTAGGATCGAGGTTGATCTCGACTTTGTTGTTCATGGGCGCACCTACGCAGGACGAATGACCTATCCCGACGTATTTCCGAATTCGCCACCGTATATTCGTCCTCGAAATTCCTCAGAGCGATGGACAATACATCAGTATGGGGAAGGGGGGTCGCTTTGCTTACAGTGGCGGGCGGATAACTGGCAAACCCACATTACAGGTGCCAATATCATCCAGAGTGCATTCGAACTACTGAGCACAGAGCAACGCCCGGAGCAGCCAGGTGTCGTCCCATCAGCACATCGCACGACAGAAGGACAATCAATGCGCAGCGAGGTATATCGTTTCGTTGCTACCAATGGGCTTCTACACGCTCTATTTTCTCTACCTCAGCAGTCTAGCTCAGCTCTTAAGACACATACGATCCTCAACGAAACGGCGAGAGTTGCGTTCGTATCCGAGATATCGACATCTGACAGTTCGGCGCAGGTGATCGCTGATTTGCCATCTGGCATTTCCATATACCTTCCTTTGTTTGCATGGAAAGGCGAAGGATGGATTTTCAAAAGTGATGCTGCTGGTAATGGGGCAAGCATTGTGTCGGCAGATGACTTGTTGCACATATTGTCGGAATCCGGTTTCTACATAGACAATATTCTGGTAAAGGAAGAAGGTTCCAGCAAACACAAGGAAAATACGATAATACTGATGGGTTCTGAGTTGACTTCGCTTCGTGTTTTCTCAATCGAAGCCAGCGAACAACTTGTGTTGCGCGAGTACAGTGTGATCATGCCCTCTAGCTCAGATGCTCGCTTGCCTGAGGAATGTGAGCAACTTTCTAAAGTTCGTGTCGGCATTGTTGGGATGGGTTCTATTGGCAGTAAAGTTGCTGTCTCACTGGCAAGATCAGGCATTCAACGCTTTTTACTGGTGGATGATGACTATCTAGTACCGGGCAATCTGGTGCGCCATGAGCTTTCCTGGGCTTATGTCGGCGTGCATAAGGTGAATGCCGTCCGCGATGCGCTAAAACTGGTAACTGCAGGGGTTGGTGTCGATGTAAAAAGCCATCGAATAGCCGGCCAAGAGTCAGCGTTAAATGAGGCCGCTGCGTTGAAAGACCTCGCGAATTGCGATTTATTGATCGACGCAACTGCTAACCCAGAGGTTTTCCTGCGTATGGCAGCCATCGCGAAATCCAACAAGAAGCCCCTGTGCTGGGGCGAGTTGTTTGCCAGCGGATATGGTGGACTTATTGCTCGCGCACGCCCAGACATCGACCCTAACCCCCTTGCTGTTCGGTCTTCCATTTATGCTTACTTTGACACTTTGCCGACAGCGCCTTTCCAACAGGCTGGTGGATATGATGTTGAGCATGAACAGCCACTGGTAGCGTACGACAGCGATGTCGGGCAGATTGCTGCTTCATTGACGCGCTTTGCTATCGATGCTGCTTTACAACGGAATCCAAGCCAGTTCCCCTATTCTGCGTATCTCATAGGTTTGCGTCAGGAATGGATCTTTGGGCAACCTTTCGACACACAGCCGATTGATGTGCAGGGAGACAACTGGGATGACGCGGGCACATCTATAACGGATGAAGATCGGCTTGCGGCATTGAAAGGACTGATTGAAATATACAAGGAGAGTCAGCATGCTGAATCTGGTTCTGCCACCTGATTTGATCCAAGTCATCTTAGCCTCACTACGAGAGGCCGGGCAGCGCGAGATTGGTGGCATATTGATGGCCGAACATGTTGGTCAGAATGAGTTTAAGGTTTGTGAGATCACGGTTCATCGTCGCGGTGCGATTGCGTCATTCGTGCGGCTCATCGAAGATGCCGTTGGTAAGTTACGTCAATTCTTTCAGAGAACGGATCACGACTATAAGCGGTTTAATTACTTGGGGGAATGGCACTCACATCCGTTATTTGAACCCATGCCTAGCAATACAGACGATATATCGATGCTCGAAATTGTTCAGGACAAATCTGTTGGTGCCAACTTTGCCGTACTGCTCATTGTAAAGCTGGACACGAATGGGCAATTGGCAGGTACCGCTCACACCTACCTTCCAGACGGGGGAAGAGTGCGTTCGACAATCATTTTCGGTGACCAAGGGAATCAATTTCGGCTTCAATAATTACAGAGCCATAATTGGTCTCTATATTTATTCAAGCCCCACGTCCTTCGATTAGGCGAACTTCAGCGCCGTTTACAACCGCTTCTGCAAATTGCTCACCCACAGCCACAGCGAACACGAGATCAGGACTATCAATGTGGGTGCCAGTAGCGATGGCATCGGCACCGGAACGATGACCCATCCGGCGAGTCCTGCAAGCACAATCCACATCACCCTGACGCCGAGCTTGTGCCGTATCGGGCTTTGGGCAACGAAGGAGTATTTCCGGATTTCCCGGACAAAGTGCCCGTCCAGATAGGCTGCCAGCATGACGGGTATTCCCGGCAGCAGCCATCCCATCAGCACTTGCAGCCGGTAAGCGATCAACCCGATCCATAGCCAGGTTGCCATGATCCGATCTTGCGCCCAGCGACTGAACGCTGAATTTCCCATCGGCCCCTGCCCCATCGCTTCCGCGTCACGGATGTACCCGCGAAAGTCTCCAGCCAGCGACGCTTGCAGATCATCGAATATCCGGCCATAGACGGCACTCTCGCCACTGCCGGCAATGGCGTATACCTCCGCGCGCTCATCCATCCATGCGCTACGAACCACGGCTGGCGGGATAAACACCCACACCGCCACTATCAGGATGAACAGCGAAATGGCGAGAAACGTACTCCAGCCAGAATCGGGGTTCTTGGCCATTATCCATCAGCCAACAGAATGGGGATGCGCCCCTTGAGCGTCCGACCACCCGACATGCGCGCGATGAAATGAAGCGGCGGCAACTCCCCCAGCATCGCCGCCGGAAACAGTTCGGCCTCTTCTTCGAGTATCTGTTCCTGGTATGACGCGGTATACTCATCATGGATATGGGTATCGACGTTGTGCCCATACCTCAGCGCCATTGAGCGCACCTTGATTTGCGGCATCCCTTCGGCAATGTACTTCTGGGTCTCGGAATCCAGAACGCGCATCGCGATCTTGTTGTTAGTGTTGGCGAGAACCTGCCGCGCCTTGTTCTCATCGCCGAGTCGGCTGGCGAAATCGGCAAAAGTCTGCGTGGCGATGGTGACTCGAAATTCTGCGCCACCACCCTTGTTCATGAGCTGGATGGCCGGCTGGTTGAGCACCTCGGCAGCTTCGTCGATGAACAGATTGACCGGCGCCAGCGAGTCGATCCCGTAGTTGTAGCGGTCACCCGCAACGGCAGCGAGATCGGCCAGCATGATGGAGCCGATGGCGCTTCCCACTGTCGAGTCGGCAAGGGAATCCAGGCCAATGTAAACCACCTTGTTGCCGCGAATGATCTTCGACATGTCCGTCACCAGCCGCTCGTGCCCCGGCTCAAAATCGGGAGAAAGAAGTTCCTGTAATGGATCGCTGGTGAGCATCGAAAGAATCGGGATCAGCGAAGCCACCATCTTCTGGAAGTGATCGCGGTTGTGTTCGTAGGTCGAGATCAGGCCATCAAGATCAACCGATTGCGCCTCATGGATGGCGACTTCCTTATAGAAAGAGATGTAGGCTTCCAGAAGGCGATCCTTGTTGCGCCTGATGTAGGACGACGATCTGCTTTCCCAATCATTCACATGGCTGGTGAAATGAATTTTCAAGGCCCGCTGCAGGAGATTATCTGCGCCACCTTCAACATACCGCCGAAGCTGGACAAGATTTGGCCGGTGGCCGGTGGCAATCATGCCATTCGTGATGTCATTGAGCACTTTCCATCCGAAGGCGGTGAAAGGGTCGGCTCCGGTTTCCGATGGGATGAGCGCCGCCACGCGGCTGGCGAGTTCGGTTTTGCGATTCCAGTTGCGCAACGGATCAATGCAGGCAGACCGGTCGGGATGGGCCGGATGAAAATACACGAACCGGTCCCCTGCCCCGCTGGCCTCGCAGGCCGCGCGCGCATTCCGGGCAAGCGCATGATCGCCCTTCGGATCGATGATGATGACCGTCTCACCCCGAAAAATCGCCTGAGCAATCAGCAGGTCGAACAGGCGCGTTTTCCCGACGCGGGTCGTGCCAACGATCAGTGTGTGCCCAACCAGATGTGATAGCTCGGAATACAAATCCTTTTCAGGGGCAAGGCCATGTATCCAGTATGCGCCCTCGGCGTGTTGGGCAACTTTACCTATGGTTCTGACGACACCGAGCGAGATCAGTGTATGAAGCTTGGTCGCTTCGATGTCAGTCCAGGGAAACCCCTTCCCAAGCCAGAAAGACTTCTGCCTGGCTGACTGACGTGCTTGCTTGCCCAGTTCGGACAGGCCGATGAACTCTCTCCCGAACAACTTGAGACGGGAGGCATCAACCAGTCTTTTGTAGGCATGGTATCCCCGGTAAGCCGCAGCCAATGCACATGCGATTGCAAGCAAGGCCGCAAAATGGGAAAACATTGGCACGGCAATGGAAACCAGCAGGATCAGTGCCGATCCGGCGACCCAGACCAGCGCCATCTTCGCCTCAAAATTAGGGCGCCACGGAACCTCAAAATCGTAAGGGGAAGATGCGGCCATCACCCGATGCTCGATGATGGCCAGAAATGGAGGCTGCAACCCTTCTGGCGATTCTTCTGGAAATAGGCAATGGCCCGTTTGGCAAACTCTGACTCGTTGTCGTACTCAATCGTCATCACCGGGAAGATGACTGATTTCCCCCGGCTGGATTTGTCTTCCGCATCGAAATTGTCCTCGACAAACAGCCGCTCAAAAACCTTGAAACGGAATTTTTCGCCACCCCTGGAGCCTTGATCAACCACTTGGGTTTCCAGCCAAACGCGATGGGCGTGCTCGACATTGATCCGTGTTAGCGCCATGCCCTTGCCCGATCATTGTTTGCGTTGGACAACAAGTGCATGACGGCCAAACCTGACCAGATCGCTACCAGCCATTCGGCGCCGGGAATCCAGATCGAGATAACCAGCAGCGCCTGAATGCCTATGGACAGCAAACCAAGGGCTGAAGCGAGGCGGCGATTGAAATCCTCGCTCCTGTTTGCGGCAAGAAGAATAAAACCTAGCCATGCAAAGGTCGTAACGAGCGCCAGCTCCCAAGCCCGGCCTCTGACAAGCTGCTCAGTCATTCCACCGAGGAAGGAAGCGCCCATGACGACCCAGACGAATCCTAAAGAGTCAGGCATCAATCTCAAGTCCCCACGAAAACTCAAAAGCCTCCAGCAGTGATGGATTATTGCCACTACCAGCCCGGATTGTTTGCTTCGCATATTCACCTCCCTACCTGCCCTTGTTGACCACTTCTCAGGCCATCTTACGGATTCCTGAAAATATGCAACCCCCGAAATCTGCACTGCCAGGTCACATTTCGAGAAAAGTTATCCACAGGAACGGTTTTTGCGCCAATTTATCCACGTGACATCTGCCTCAGTGACTGATTCCCGCAATCACAAGCCCGCAGTGCATTCCAAGGGGCTTGGCAAAATTATCCACGTGAAATCTGTCTCATGAGCATGTGAAATCTGTCCCATGATTACGTGAAATCTGTCTCGCGGATCCCGCTGCAAGCCTTGACTGGCAAGGCATAACGGCCTTCCCCAAGTAGTTGCATGTAGCTTCTCATGTAGGTTTACAAATAGAGGGGGCGATTACTTGTGGATATTCTGGCTTGGCCAGCCATGATGAAAGCTGAGCACTGAACTACAGCGGAGAAAGTTTGGCGCCACCTGTATGGCGAATACGCAGTCGGCTGGCCACCACAAAAAGTCCGGTTTCCTGCGCGGTGACGTTGGCCTCCGGGTAAAACAGCAACGCTTCCTTGAGCCTCTGGAGAAAACGCTTCTTGAAATCGAGCAGGCCACGCGGCGTATTACCGTAATCCGCGCCGAACTGAAGCTTCAATGCCTGCCACGGAATGAGAACGCTGGGGCGATTGGTGACACGCAGAAGAAATATCCGGTAGACCAGCCATGAATAGACATCCATCGCCAGCGGTGATTTAGAGAGCGCGTGCAACACACGCATATCGATCGGCACTGGCGACTCGGTCACGTTCCTGAAAAACTCAGCCGATAACTTCAGCGAACTCTCCCAGAGCATCCGGTCATCCGGGCGATGCGGATCCCAAAGCATAAATGCCTCGTCGGCAATGGGCATATTCTTCAAACCGAACCGCCCTTGGCTCTGATAGGTAATGGACAGTATTGAGGAGAATAGCTTCATGGACTGGGCGCGAAGCCGTTGACAGTCCCGCCCATCCGTCCGCATCCCAAGCTTGCGCAGGAACTCGTTTTGGCTTTTACCAAGACCGAGCAGCGGAGATTTTGTCTTCACAGCCTCCGTGCATATCCACGCCAAGAGAAGTCTGGGGACAGTACCGAAGGGAAGGCCGATTCTGGGATTGGCGATGATAGACAGCGATACAGCACCGCTTGTCCGTTCGAAGAATGGAACGCCAGGGTCGCTATGTGGCAAGGTTGTCTGGACGAGCGCCTGGCCCATGAAGGCAAGTGATCCGGCATTGATCTCGATATCGTTGATCTCGGAAGCCAGAGCGATCAGCTTGCCGACGCGCGAAGGGCCTGTCACGACGAGGCTCTTCTGAGTTCGGACGGATAAACCGAAACTCGCAGTAGCTGTAGAAAAATATTGGATGTTGTGGCACAGAAATACATACCGCAACTTTTACATCGGCGCTATCTCTATAGCGGCTGAAATGCATCTTTTTAGGCTACGTTTCGACTACGCGGTAATGAGTACAGTGAATGTGCTTGTGACGATGTTTGCCAAGCAATGATTGAGAGCCAGAGAAAGGCACTGTCATGTTTACCTGTAGATATTCGGCAGATGATCCAGCGGTACATAACCAGCCTCAGCAGAGCCAGCCGGTGCACTGTTGTGTCTGTCGCGATAAGTGAAGCCGACAATCCATCTACAACACTGGTTGGCCGGATTGTGAAACTGGCATTCGAGATTAGCTTGCTTGTAAACATGAGCACTTCCACTCGTGGATAACCGTAATCTGTGTAAACCAAGGCTTCAAATCCATGATCTGCGAACGAGTGCGCAAAAGATCATCGCTTTGTCATTTTGTGTCAACGACAGGATTTGATGATTTCGGAAACCGTGCGCGAAGCCGCTGCGCTAAGGCTCCCAATTCATCAGTACGTCCGAAGCTTGATTGCACAAGCAAAGCCACTGTCTTTCGGGGCCCCCCCCCATGAGCAAGCGCTGCAGCCCAGCCTTTCTCAGCGCCTACCACATCAACAGAGTCGAGAATACGCTGGAGAATCTGCGGCGCAGTTCCAGCAATCACACTAATATAGTCCGCCGCCTCGTTATACCAACTTGGATGTGCATTCGAGAGTACGCGCCCAGTCGCAGCTTCTGATGGTGCCAAAACAAACTCCAGAAGATCAGGGTAGTCGTTAGCGAAGTAGGACACTACTCCTGTCCCGAAACGCCAGTCCACATGGTCATGTTGATTCAGGCGGATTTGTCTACCGTGCGCCACGTGTTGGTATGCCGCAGTGGGTGCCACCATAACGAGCCTGGGCGGAAAGGCTTCGATCCGGTGAAGATTTGCGCTGATTAGTTCCGCAAGCATCTTGCGTGAAGGCTTCGCTCCATATGCAACGCCAATCAGGACTTCGGCTTCGTGCGGTAGATTCCGCCAGTTTTGGCCGATTGTCTCTGCGATACGCGTCCAGTCCATGAGCGCAACCGTCGAGCGAAATTTGGCGGGCACCGCTCGCGCCATGAAGGCAAGAAGAAAGGAAGTGTGCTGAAATTCACGAATCCTGCTGGCTGAAAGCTGGGCGGCAAGCCGCGATGGCTTAATTGCCCGCAGTAACTTAGCTGCTAGTTCGCGTTGTCGCGGCTTCGGTGCCAGCCTCCCCACGTAGATGCCTAGCGGATCAAACATGCGCAGCACATGCCAAGCAATGTCGTCGAGGTCTCGGAACGCGGGAATTGGATCATCGGCGAGCAGTTTCTGTGCAATAGGGACAAACTTCTCAACCATATCCAGAGCCAGAATCTCGTCGGGCCAGGCCATCGCTTTACAGAAATTCGCAAAGGCCCCAGCCGGCTCAGACACAGGCCATTCCGTGGCGAAATCAATTAGCTTCTGCCGATCAAGGCTCGATAGAAAGGCTCGACTCCAGGGGGTATCTTGACCAGCTTTCAATGCAGAGAGTAGTTCGCCGAGATGATAGGCCGTCTTCGGTGTCACTGCGGAGATTGCCGCTGCGACAGCATGCGGATCCGCTGCATTCACTAGAGCTGCGGCTAGCTCTTGGTCTTTGTTGTGAACAGCATGAAGTAGCCTAGCCAACCCATAACCGCTCGGTTCAAGAGGGGCGGATATCCAACTAGCGACGGTCTCTTCGTGACCTATCAGCAGCACCTGCGGCCAGCTTTGACCATACGCGCCGAGTTCACTCAGAAGTAGGCTGGCGAAAGTTATCTCCTCGGGATCGGACGCTCGCCAGCACCTCTCGACAAGAGGCTTCAAGGCCTGTTCTGGAATCAAGTATGTAAACTGCCGCCCTTCACCCGCAAAGGAGAGTTCGTGAAGTAGGAGCCGCAGGCCAGCAATGGGAAACATAGCGTCTGCTACCACATGTCGCAGCATGCGGCCTACGCTTTCCCGACTTTCTGTATTTTGAGCCTTCAGAATTTGTGCGAGCACGACGGAGGCGAACTTCTGGTGAGGGCACCGCAGGTCGTGTGAGCCTATTAGCAGGCGATGTCGAATCAGCAGTTCCACAGACCGCTGCACTAGTGCGACATCAAGTCCGCCCACATCCAAAATTGCTGTCAGCTCCGCAAGACTCGGACGTGCATCTCTTGAAGCGAGTTGACGAATAGCCACACCAGCTAGCGCGATGTCTGCATTACCAGCCCGCGCTGTATCGGCAGCCTCCTTTGCCCGACGCCAGCCCCCACCGAGAATAAAGCAAAACTGCCAAGGGAGCAGGGCTTCCTGTTCAGCTTGATCGATCCGGTCTTCCAAGGCGGTGTCGTGCAGCTGGTCACCTATCTGGTTGTCCACGCGGCGCACAACCTCCAGAGTCCGATCACGTGCGCTTCTAAGAGCTTCGGCGATAGTCCGAACTGCACGCTTGGCATCTATGATGATTGAGCCACGGAACGAGGCATCATGTTCGACAGCATTGTGCGTCGAGAGCAATAGCCGGTTCGGCCCAGCAGCCTCCTCAGCGGTTCGAAGCACATCAGGTTTGGTCAGATGGGCATCGTCTACAAGGAAGAGCGTTTTGTGTTGAACATCGGGGAGCCGAAGGTTTATAACGTCGGCACGCGGATCGCTTAGCCGAACGATGTGCCAGCCCAATTCGGCAAATTGCTTTGCCGCTTGATAAGCGCACAGCGACTTTCCTGCTCCAGGCTCACCCACAATCCGAGCCGAGAAAGCTCGTAGTAATTCAGCAACTGCTACATCGGTCTCCTGCAATTTTGGGCAGGCAGCAGCGTCTTCAGGTCCGAGCGGTCGTCCCATGAGCGCCGGGCCTAAGTCTCGGCCTTCGCCAAACACAACTGGCTGCCAAGTAGGCTGCGCAAGACATAAGCGGGCAGAATCATCTTGCGCTTGCTTGGACATATCCAAAAGCTCACGGACTTCCGACCCGTGCGGCATCGCCTGCACGCCCTCAAGAAGCTTGGCAAAGTCGAAACCATGTTCAGGGTAGAAGGCTTGCAACACTTCCTTCTTCTCGCACAACAAGCTCTCAATTTGCCCCCAGCCGAACACGCTTACAGTGAATCGACCTTCTTTCTTGCGCACGGCAGAAATATTCCGCGCTACCTCTTGCAAAGCACCATCGACGGGAGCCGTCGTTGCAAATATCCAGTGCTGCAGACTGGGTTCAAAGCACTCGGCCTTGGAGATTTCACATTCAAGCTCTTTGACACTCGGCTTAGCGCCGTATTGCGTATCCTTCCCCTTGCACTGGACACCCTGATAGATTGCGTAATCCCCCCCCGGAGAACCGAAGACATCGACACCGTGTTGAGGCTGGCCCGATCGGCCATTCTTTTGGGCAAACGGATCGCCCCATATCGCCTTGAAGAGGCAATGGCACAGATCCTCGAAAGTTATCCAGGATTTCGGTGCTGGAATTTGTTTTTCTCGGTCTTCCATAGAGTTAATCTACTGTCACAAATTTCAGGATTTATGCGGCATAAAATTTGCCAGAATTATCGTTTCTTATGCCAGCCACGCGCCGCGAGAGTTGCCATCTCGGCATCATCAAGACTCGTCGTATCGCAAGGCAAAGGAGGTAGGAGGAACGAGTCATGGCAACATAGTGGAGTTTGAGCCGCCTGCTCATTCTCAAGATGCGATTCTATAACTTGTGAGCCATGAACGATCCTGAACCTATCGCACTTGCCGCCCTTTCAAGCAAATGTTCGTGGTGAGTAAAAAACAACACCTGCGTCTTCTTGGACAATTCCGCCAGCACTTTGAAAGTTGCGCTCGCCGACGCGTCGTCGAAATTGATAACGATGTCATCCACCACCACGGGCATTGGCTCTTGATTAGCAACATGGCTTTCAATTGCGGCCAAGCGTAATGCCAGAAAAAGCTGGTCACGGGTTCCAGAACTTAGATTGCCAACGGTTTCACGCTTGCCATTGGCGCGAACGCCAACAAGGATTGTCATATCCTCATCGAAATCCGTCGCAACCTTGGCGAAACGTCCGCCGGTGATAGTCGCAAATAGCTCAGAGGCGCGCGCCAGCAGAGGCCCTTGATAGCGCTGCTGGTAGGTTTCTATAACTTCAGAAATAATGGAAGAAGAAAGTCGAGCTGACGCGTATTCGGCGATCAGATTGGAAAGTCTGGCCACCGCATCTGCGGCCCTTTGTTCCGCATCGGCCGCAACCGCATCGCCATCAACCTTGCCAAGTGCCGCCTCTGCCTCGATCAACTTCCCGTGCCGCTCTTCAACTTGCGGTGTGCATGCATGAAGGTCTCCAACTGCCCGCTCCAGCGATGCCTTAACCAATACCAAATCTTGTCCGGCGGCTTGAGATAATAATTCCTGAAGCGGAAGTGCTGAGGCCGTCACCAGCCTTTCCTCGATAGCATCAATTTCACTTTCCAGCTTCAGATATTCGGCACTCCGGTTTTCTGCATCGAACAGTTCCGCGAGCGTTTCACAACCGGCGGCAGACTTTAAGTTAGCCAACTCCTGATTCGCCTGCCGCATTATCTGATCTGCCCGAGCAGACGCTTTTCCTGCCTCCTCAATTCTTTCCTCCAGTGACTTGCGACGTTGCACAAGTTTCTTTCCTTCGGTCAACCGCTCATAAAGCGTTTCAACCACGGCGTCGGCTGATCTATTCGCACGGTCGTACTGTATCGCTTCACAAAGACGTGCCGTTTCCCCCTCAACTCGCGTCACAGTTGCTATTGCCGTTGCGAGTTCAGCGCGAGATGCATCCTGCATATCAAGAGCATCCTCAAAGTCCTCGAACTGTCCGAGTCTTGCGGTGGCTTCCTCTCCGCCAGCGTCCGGGTTAAGCCGAATTGCCTGCATGGAGTCACTCCAACTAACTCTCCATTCTTCCAGAAGACTCTTGGATTTATCAGCCTGAGCAACTGCATCAGCAAGCTTTTCCTCGGCATTCTTTTTCTTTCTGGCAAGCACCTTTTGGCTGGCTGCGGCCTTGTTCGCATGGTCAACGAAAGCCCTTGCCCGGCCTATTGCTTGAGCCAGTGACTCGTTCTCACCTAAAGCTGGAAGCCCTGCCTCAGACAATGCCAAGGACAAGTTGTTACCCATCATCACAGCCTGTTCGTCGGCCATGCTCGCCTGTTGTTTAACATCTGCATAAGCTTTGTAGCGCTGCATGAAGAGTTCACGCTTATTCAGCCAATCCGTCATCTCAGCAACACCGAGAGAAGGCAGGCCATACTTGTCGATGAGCGCCTGCCACTGCGACTTCAACTCGCTTGTTTCCTTGCCGACCCTTTCCAAACGCGTTCGTTCCAGCTCAATGACATTGCGCATCTGCGCCTGACGCTTTAGTAGTTCCGAGTGCTGCGATACTCGTGCAGCATCTGCAAATCGGCTATCGGCAGTAACGTCAGCAGCCTGAACTGAAAACTCATATTCGGCTGCCGTCGGAAGGACTTCCTCCTCTTGACGCTCATTTTGAGCGGGAAACACCTTGCTACGAATCTTCTGCCACAAGCTTTCGCGAAGGCCACGCTGCTCAGCAAGATGTTCGGCTGTAGGAACTTCGCTTTGCTGCATAAGCCCCTCTAGCTCGCCGCTCACTGTTGCGATGTCGTTTTCGATACCCTCTATCTTATCTCGGAGTATCTGCCTCCTCGTTTCGAGTTCTTCACGGGCTGCATGGAAGTGCTGAAGTTCTGCCGCCAATGGAATTCCCATCGAAACGAGCGCCTCTATGGGTTTGTCCGCGAGCATAGTTGCATCATGAGCCAGGGTAGCTTCCAAGTTTGCTGCTTGCCGGGTTAATTCCTCGGCTTTTGATTCTGAATTACCTTGAGCCTCGAACACACTGATAGCATCGACAACTGAAGTCGGCACATCCTGTAGCCCTAATTCGGACAGTTCTGCATTCAGATCGTCTAGCTCTCTTTTTGTTGTTGATGTCAGCCGGGTTAACGCATCCAGTTCAGTCTGGAGCGTAGCGCCTTTGGTGGCCTGACTTTGAACTCTGGCGCGCAAGGTCGCACTCGGAATCAACGAACGCAAATTGTCCTGATGGGATTCACCAATAGCGGACAGCAAAGAGCCGATACGAGCATCGGCCTGCTCTCCCCTGCCCTTTGCGCTCGCGGCTGCATCGCGCGCAGCTCTGAAAGCTTCCAGCGTGAAATAGAGTGATTCAATCGAACCACTTTCGTCCAGTATCGTTTGGGGCAGTTCGATGGCTTCCAGTTCTGCCCGCAACCTTGCCATGTTATCTGCTGCCTCGCGGCCAGATTGTTCTGCCTGCCGCAATTGTGTTTCTGCCCCCATACGCAGGGCTGAAGCCTCAGGGGGCAATTTGGTCACGTCGCCCAAGTCGGCAAGGCGCTCCAACGCAAGCGACCGCGACGCAACATCGGGCAGAACGGCCGCCAGACGCTCAAGTCGGCGTGCCTCTCGCTGAAGTACCTCTTGCTGCGATCGCGCCGCGTCATAAGTAGCACGCGCCTCTTCAGTTGCCTTTCGTAGCGACTCCCATTCAGCCGGTTTGGTCTGTGCTGCCTTGGCTTCCTTGCGCGCCTCACTGTATTGCTCCAATACCTTGTGGATAGCCGAACTTGATGCACGAGGTCGGAACAGATCATCAGCTTCCTTCGCAAGACGCTCGCGCAGAGTCCTGACCGAAGAAAGCCCCGCTCCGGCCTCGAACAAACTTTGCCCAAGCTCCCCCTTCCCTTCGCTCAATGCCTTGCCCCCGGCGACCAACTCGTCGTGGTCAAGGCCAAACATTGAAGTGTAGAGACCCTCCGTCAGACCTCCCATCCATGTAGTCAGCACCTCGTCGGGTATCGCTTCGCCAAGTTCATCGCCAGTCAGTGGGTCGTATTTGATTAAACTATTTTTGCGCGCCTTGCGCCGCATGGCTGCAAGCCGCTCACTGTTGCCCAACTCCAGCACGACACCGACACGCAGGTTGGGATTGGCGTGTAAATGATTATCGGTTGTCCTCTCAGGAACGCCGAACAGGGCAGCTTTTAAAGCGCGGGAAATTGTCGTTTTCCCCGCTTCGTTGGGTCCATAAGCAATATGAAAATCAGTTCCCGCATCGAAAGTGATGCGGCGATCAGTAAAGTGACCGAATGCCTTCAGGTCGAGTTGTGCGATTCTCATTGCTCGCCCTCAAGAGAAATTGAGGCAAGCAGCCGCTCGCGCGCCGCTGCTAGTGCCTCAACGCGAACCTCATTTGAAAGCGGCTTTAGTAACGAATCCCGCTCCCGCAACTCGGCGGGTATCTTCTGTTCGAGTTCCGATAGAACAGATTCCGCCATCTTCGCCAATGCTTCTGGATCGGCAGCAAGTACGTCGAGCTTCTTCAACAGCATGCCGAACGGATCATCTCGTTTTGCTAAAGCGGCAAGGTCAAGTGGGGCTGACACAGAAAGCTTGATCTTTTCCAGCCAAGCCGTGCCACCCGAAGCTTCATTCAGCCATGCGCATACATCTGCCCGAAAGCCTTCCGGGCTGCCGACGAGCTTGCCGTGCAATGGTGTCCGTCCGCCAATCGAGAATCGCAACGCCAGCAGACGGCCGCAAGATTCCAACACAGCGCCCCGCACAGCCTGCTGAACTGACTCCTGAAGATCGTCTAGAGTTGCCGCATCAGTTGCATCAATCGTCAGATGCTGCCAGCGCGCTACATCCGTCGCAGCGAACTCAACAGAACGAATGCCATCCTCAGCATCGCCTTCCACAACCATGCAGCCTTTCTCTCCAAGTTCGCGTGCGTGTCTTCCTTGGGTATTCCCTGGGAATACGATCCACGGATTTTCCCGCACAACCTCTCGCTGATGGACATGACCAAGCGCCCAATAGTGGTAGCCCTTACCGACAAGCCGTTCAGGTGTTGTAGGTGCATAGGGTTCGTGCCCCTCACGACCAGCAAGCGCCGTGTGCAGCAGTCCAATATTAAGGAGTCCAGAGTGTGCGTCCGGATAATGGGCAGAAAGATCATCTGTGATCTCTCCAGTAGCAAAGCTCTGACCGTGAATTGCAAAGCCAATATTCTTATCAACGATCGTCTCAGGCTTTGACGATTTGAACACATGCACACTTTTCGGCAATGGCACGGCCTTAGAAATCTTGCTCATGGCATCGTGATTGCCACGAACGATGAAAGCACGGATATTGGCATCAGCGAGACGGCGAAGTTGATTCGCAAAAAATAGCCCGGCATTAAAGTCGAGCAAATCGCCATCGAACACGTCCCCCGCTATCAGAACAAAATCCACCTCTCTTTCCAGAGCAAGATCAATTATGTTGATAAACGAGCGGCGTGTTGCCTCGCGCATGTCATCAACTGGAGCCCCCTCGTAGCGTTCCAGGCCCCGCAACGGACTGTCAAGATGAAGGTCAGCGGCGTGAATGAATTTCAATTAAAACTCTCCTTCTCTTTCGTCCGTGATAACTTGGTCACGAACAACATTGACGTTTATTGGCAATAATAGCAGGGGGCTAGCACGGATACGAAACTTTGGATTCGAATGCACTCCCTAGTTGCCTAGCCTTACTTCTACCCACCATAAGTTATACTGGGATTTAGCTTGCGAATTTGACCGGACTAGATACAGATGTATGCTCTTTGCCAACGGCACAAAATGCGCAAAAACTGAAGATAGCAGCGACTAATCCAGGAGAACCCAAATGGCAGGAGAAAATCGATCTAAGCTGGTACGCATGACCGTTCGCAACATCGGTTGCATCGGCAATGAAGAAGTTGAAATTTCTCTCGACAATGTTGTTTGCTTGGTTGGCAAAAACAATTCCGGAAAATCCACCATCCTCAGAGCATATGAACTTGCGAAAGGCTCTGTTCAATTTGAAAAGGACAGAGACCGCTACCAGCATGCAGAAGATGATCAGCCCTCTGATGTGGTGTTGGAAGTTCATATTCCAGAAGGTATCGGTAACATCCATGCAGATTGGAAAACAGAGCAGGATGGATTATTGATTGTTAAGAGCAGATGGCAATGGTCAGCCCCTGACTTCCAGAAGATACGAACGACTTGGAATCCCAAAGGCGGAGAGAATGGAACAGGTGCTTGGGATCCCGATAAAAATGCCGCCGGGCTGGACAATGTATTCACCGCTCGTCTTCCGCGCCCACTTCGTATCGGCTCCCTTGACGACGCAGCAAAGACCGAGGAAATGCTCCTCACGCTTGCTTTGACACCGCTTCTCGCGAACTTGGAAAGAGAACGTAAGAACTCTGAATCTGAACTGGCGATAGCAATTGCCAGCGTCAGTGGACATATCGATAGCCTCAGTGAAACCCACAAGGAGGATTTCAATCAGATCGCGAAAAAAGTTACAACCGGATTTCAAAGCGTTTTCCCATCTCTTGGGGTTCGGTTGGATATTGCTGCAGCGCCCCTCGTACCAAAAATTGAAGACCTTGTAAAAAAAGGCTCAGGGCTTCGTATTACTGACGGGAAAGCCAATACATCGCTTGATCAGCAGGGTACAGGAGCCAGGCGTGCTCTGTTCTGGGCCATGCTGCAAGTTCACAATGAACTTTCTAGGGAGCGAGAGATTCGGGATGACTTCAGGAAGAAACTGGAAAAAGATTTAGCCGAAGAAGAAAAAAAGAAGAAAAAAGCCAAACCAGAAAACTTGGCGGAGATTGAAGCAAAGATTGCCGATCTCAATGCTCAACTCGCAGCACACAACGATGGGGCACCAATCCCAGAAAGCCCAGAAGACCCTGCGTTGCCAGGTTATCTATTGCTGATTGATGAACCGGAAAACGCCTTACATCCCATGGCTGCACGCGCAGCTCAACGTCATTTATACAAGCTGGCAGAAAGTCCAGACTGGCAGGTGATGATGACGACGCACTCGCCATACTTCATCAATCCATTTGAAGATCATACGACAATAGTTCGCCTCGAACGGACGACAGACGAAAATAACTCGCCGATTGAACCGAAAACATACCGATCGGACTTAATCACTTTCGAAGGTGATGACAAGCAAAGGCTCCAAGCACTACAGCACATTGACCCAAGCTTCGCTGAAGTATTCTTCGGCTCATATCCAGTACTGGTCGAAGGTGACACTGAACATGCCGCCTTTATGGCTGCCATTATTGAAAAGCAGCATGAGCTAATGGAACGGGTCACCGTCATTCGCGCCCGTGGAAAGGCAATCCTTGTTCCTCTGATCAAGGTTTTGAAGCACTTTAAGATCAGCTTCGGAATCATCCATGATAGTGATGCCCCGTTCAGGAGGAATGGAGATAAAAACGGCATGTGGACAGAGAATGGAAAGATTTGGACAGCAATCAAGCAAGCAAGGGAGGCGGGGGTTACTGTTCGACACAGAGTCAGTATCCCAGACTTCGAGCGGTATCTTGGGGGAGACGAGGAGTCAAAGGACAAGCCACTGAATGCATACCAAAAGGTCACCAACGAGGCCGCATTGAGCGAACAGGTACAGACTCTCCTAAATGAACTACTTAGCAGCGAACAGCATGAGCCATTCCAAGCTGTCCCTCCTACCAAGGATACCGATTACCTTGAACTGTTGCGCGCTGAAGTATTGAAGTGGGCAACTGAAAGTGGCCTAGCTGAAAATCCGCGCTTTAAAGGCAAGTGAAAAATGGATGATGTTATATATATGTGATTCGATAACACATCAAGCCATGACCTCGACCTGCACCCATTTCATGATATTCCCTCGATCGGTTTCCACTGGTCGAGCAACAAGCAGGATCGCGCCATTGGGCACGAGGCTCACCGCCTCCTTGTTTCTCACGGCATCAACCCAACCGCCATGAAGGCCAAGTTCTTTGTCACGCTCGGCCTCCTCGATGATTTGGCAAACATCTTCTAATGAGATTTCGGTCAGTGTGATGTCAGCGGTCAGCGATGAAAGCATCCCAAGATCGAACTGGTCAGTCAACAAGTAGCGAGGTGGCTTGTTCATTGCGCTTCCTCGGTCGAATTTTCCTGCATGCTGCCTGCCATAAACCGTTCCAGCCGGCCAAGGGTGAGTAGCATATCGGAAAGGTAGTGCGCCTGACGGCGGTATTGGCTGGCCTCGGCCTCGACCTTGGTCACCAGATCGTCATCCCACCCCACAGTATGTCGAAACAGATCATCCATGCAGTAGGAAAAAATCTGCGCATCCCTCCGCCTGCTCTTGTTGCGCTTTGGAATATACGCCCACTTTTTCTTGCGCCCGGTCTCCTTCTTGCCATGCCAGCCGACGGAGTACCATTCGAGGGAAAGAGCGTTGGCATTTTCACTCAAGCGAACCCGGAACTGAAGCGTGTTTTTATTGTTCCAATCCTTGCACTTGTTCGTATCCATGACTTCCTGCAAGTAGCGGTTTCCGAGGTCTTTGGCATTCTCGAATATCTCTCTCAGTTGACCTTGAATCATCAATCTTGCTTCCATAATCCACTCTTCCATAATGCAGTCCACTCCCGCTATTAAAGATCAGGATTCACGACCCAACGAATCCTTCTGAGCAACTCACCTGCCGACAAAAATGCCGATGACCTGAAGTTTTTTCGGTTCCAAGACGGTATTCAGGCCATCAACGAAGGCCAATATCTCGATATTTCTCACACCAAGGAGGAGTGGCGACGATTCCCACAAGATGCAAGCACATCGAATCCTTATGGATAAGGATTCATGGGTACGCATCGTAATTTCCACGTATGGCCGCGTGCGGTTGAAATGCGTCCTTTTTGGTCACATTTCAGATGCCGCACAATCCAGCATCGCCATAGCATCAGGTTCTCTGGCGGTTCATACAATGTTTTTTCTCTCTGAAAATAAACGTTGTGTCCTTGCAGGATTTCTGCTGTGCAACTGCCAGTTCTCGCCGCACCACTCTGCGGACTGTGACCAACGAAGTACAACTGGAGATAACCTGAAATGAATGTTCTCGGAATCGATATTGGCTATTCCAACCTCAAGCTGGCCTATGGGCAGCAAGGCACCGAACCAAAAGTCATGTTGCGACCGGCGGGCGCTGCACCAGCAGATCGCATGGGCGAAAAAATAGGAGGCGATAGCGAGGAAGATTTTCTGCGCGTGCTGGTGAACGAAGTGCCGTTTGTCGCAGGCATCTCACCGGATCGCGCCGAACTCTGGAGCCGGGAGCTGCATGAAAATTATCCGTCCACCGATTCTTACCGCGCCCTCTTCCACGCTGGCTTGCTGTTATCCGAATTCGACCAGGTCAATCTTGTCGTGACCGGCCTGCCGGTGAATCAATACCTCAACCACGAGCTACGCGAGCGGCTGTCCGGGCAGATGCAGGGGGAACACCAAATCACTCCGCGCAGGAAGATCTTCGTGAACAAGGTCAAAGTTGTCCCACAACCTGTGGGCGGATTTGTTGATTACGTCTGGGGGTTGCCGGATACATCGGAAATTGAAGACAGTCGGGTACTGGTAGTTGACCCTGGCTTCTTCTCTGTTGACTGGGTTTTGATAAGCAATGGCGAATTGCGCCGTCAGTCCTGCGGCACAAGCCTGGAAGCATCATCGGTGATTCTCGATGAAGCGGTCAGACTAATTGCGGAGGATTTCGGCGGCAATGTTGGTAGGGAACGTCTCGAACATACCCTTCGCAATGGGCATGATCAGGTACGTCTCTTTGGCGAGCGTGTGGACGTGGCTCCGTATCTGAAGAAGGCTGCCGACAAGGTCGGCCCTATCGTGACAGCCAGGTTGCGAGAATCGCTGCGAAAGGAAAATGCCAGCGCAGACATGGTGCTGCTCGTAGGTGGCGGTGCCGGATTCTTCGAGAAGGCGGTGAAAGAAGCATTTCCCCAGCTCAAAGTATCGACGCCTGATTCTCCAGTCTATGCGAACGCACGGGGATTCTGGCGGATGGGGGCATGAGATGTCCTCGATCAGGGTAGTTGTAAAGATCCCGACCGGCACTTACCCGGAGTTGGTTGCTGATCTCGACAAAGTTGCTCCAAGGGAGCGCGCGGAGCGGTTACGGTTACTGGCGATGATTGGGCTGAAAGAACTGCATCAAATTGAGCCCAGGAGTCGCCAGCATCAGAATATGGCGGATTCCCCAAAACAAGGTCTTGGCGTCAGCGAAACCAAAACCAGCAATTTCATCCGCAACCTTACCAATAACCTTTGAGTTCCGCCCTTCGGGTTTCAACTACCTTCTCGCTTTCGCCAATGAGCAGAATGGACATGACCTGGCATGTGACACATTGGGCTCGTAAATAAACATGGTCTGGCACTTTGTGCAACGCTGCCAACCAACGATCTTCGACCGCACATCCCTGATGGCGTACCAGGCAGCGTTGATGTCCAGATTGCTATTCCCGACGCGGCAGTGCATCTTCCAGACTCGCAGTAACATTGCCGCTGTGATTGACCTCCCACCATCGTCCACACGGTAATAGACGGCAACGAAACTGGAAAGGTCGGCCAACGCCATTGCATCGGTAATGAAAGGCCGGACGGAATCCGGGAGCTTGCCATTGGGCGGGCTTTCGTTATGGAGTTGCCGCCAACGCAATCGAAGTGGCTTGGAGTGGATATTCGTCAGGTAATGAACGATAGGTACGCGGAGCCTCAACCCAATCAGCTCATGCGCAACCCGGCTATTTTCCAGCTCCTCAGGGGAAAGTAACGCCGCCACGGGCATTTCCTACCAGCGTTGCCTCGGCGTAGGTACTTTTCGCATCCCGAGGCATCTGGAGCAGCCGGTTAAAGGCCGGGTCAGATAATCGGAGTGTGTAGAGCGATATGCCTATCGTTTCCGCCAACTCCTCGATTTGATCCATGTCGAGATTGGCTATTCGTTCGATCACCGAGCGGGGCAATCCGGTCATGATTTCTGCCGCCTTCCCATCCCGCGCCAGTTGGCGCGTAAGCAGCAGGAACTGTCTGTTTATTTTGAGTAGGTCGCGTTTTTCCATAATTAAGTAATAATTTTGTGGTCACGAGTGCGCATTTTATATTACAATATATGCATCTTACAACAGCAAGGCGCATATATTATGATTACCTCGGACACTTTATCGACTTCCGGCAATAATCCTGTTGCGGAAATCCTTGAAGCCCTGATGAGCAAACACCGGTTGAACCAAACCGAGCTGTCAAATCGCTCTGGGGTTTCGCAACCAGCCATCAACCGCATTCTCAATGAACGCTCCAGGGCAAAGAACCCTCGCAAGGAAACACTCCAGAAAATCGCGGGGGTTCTTGGAGTGACCCCTGAGCAACTGACCGGACAGGAACCAATTTCCATCCGGATGATGGCCTATGGGGCGGTTCCTGTGATGGGGTGGGAAAACCTGACACATAATGTTCGCAACCAACACAGCATATGGATAGCTTGCCCTGTTGATCACAGCGATTTGACGTTCGCTCTCACCGTACAGGGCGAGGCCATGATTGGAGACGACGGATACCGTGAAGGGGAAATCATTTTCATCGACCCTGGTGTTGCCCCAACTCACGGGAAAGATGTCGTGTTAGTCACGGCAGGAACCGCTCTTTTCCGAAGGATGGTGATCACACAGGAGGGGCGTTTTCTCAAGACAGTGAACCCCAGTTGGCCCAACCCTATCATGCCACTACCCGCCGATGCCATCATCTGCGGCACGGTGGTGTTTTCCGGCCGTGTGCGCTAGTTGTTGCGCGTAGAACCCGGCTCCGTGCCGTGCAGGGAGAACGCCAGAATTGCTTTGACTTGGGGTTTTACCCTGTTTATACTTATCTTGTGAGGATATGGTAAGCGATGGCAAAAAAGGATGCTGAAGATACGCTGGAATTCCTGCTGGCATTCGATGGTCATGTCCACCGTTATGGCGGCGGCTACTGGCTGAAATTCGAGATCGCGGAAGTAGAGGAGAGCGAAGGAAGACCGCATGGTCTGGACTACTCGTTTACCTTGCATGGGCCAGACAACAGAAGGCTGATCGGTTTTGATAACGCACACGGTGTGCCGGCCAAGGGGTCACGCTTCAACAAACGCCCGAAAGCGATGGATCACTGGCATAGAACGGAAACAGATGAGGGGCGTCCTTATACGTTCAAGGATGCGGAAACATTGATAGATGATTTTTTCGATGAAGTCGAACGCATGCTCGCAGAGCACGGTATTCCGTTCGAGGCTGTCGAAACAAAGAAAGGAGATAAACCATGAAGCATTTAAAAATTCAGAGCCATGCGTCCTTGCGCGAGGAAATGAAGGCTGTTGCGCGCGGTGAGAGGTCGGCACCGAAGGACGCTGGAGGCACGACTTTTGACTCTGTCGAGGCGCTGATGCGTCTACTGACACCACAGAACCGCCAACTTCTGGCCGTTATTCGCGACAAGAAGCCGCAGTCAATCGCCGAACTCGCGGTGCTGACGGGCCGCGCGCAACCGAACCTTACTCGCACCCTTGGCAAGCTTGAAGCGATCGGCTTCGTGCGGCTGAAAAATGTTGATCGTCGCAAGGTGCCGATGACCACCGTTCATTCTCTCAGGATCAACATTGACCCGTTCTCGCAGAATGACCGACTGGAATTTGCGTGATGCAGGTGTATGGTAAGAGATAGCATTTGTAATGTAATATTTTATTACCATTGGCGATGCTAATTTGACTGGCTTCATGCAAAAAAACCCGCCGATGTTTTGGCGGGTTTTTTTATGGGTTCAGATCAAGCCCCTTTCTGCGAAGGACATGACTGTGGTGTCCGCCACGATGAAATGGTCGAGCACCCTTATATCAACAAGTGACAACGCCTGCTTCAGCGCATCGGTCAGCATCCTGTCGGACTGGCTTGGTTCGGCCACGCCAGATGGGTGGTTATGCGCGAAGATCACCGCCGCCGCGTTGAGCGCCAACCCTTTCTTCACCACTTCCCGTGGGTACACCGACGTTTGGGTCAGCGTTCCACGAAACAGCTCCATCCCCGCAATCAGTCGATGCTGTGCGTCGAGCCAGAGCGCGACGAAACTCTCGAACTCCTGCCCGCCCAGAAACAGCCGCAGGTAATCATGCACCGAGGCCGGTGATGACAAGCTGTCGGACGACTCTTCAAAGTCTTCTTCCAGCGCTCGCCGCAACAGTTCCCGTGCTGCCATCAGTCTATCGGGCATGGCATAAGGTAAAACCTCTTCTGCCACACCGATCGGCTTTTCATGCCGCATCACGCGCAGCCCGAAAAGCTCTGCCAGGGAGCGCATGGAATACGATTCGCCCTCTTCACCCAGCAGGATCGAGAGCAATTCGCGGTCGGATAATTTCTTCATCATGGGTGCCTCCAAATAAAAAAGCGGGGCGGCACCCTCCCCTTGCGGGACGGTTACACGCCCCGCAAGGGTTGAAAAAATTGAAACTTACTGCGTTACTGCTGTCCGGTCGCCCGGTCTTCCCGCTTCGAGAATCTTCTGGCTTGCGCTGAAAATCCGCTGTGCCGATTTCTCCGGTAGCTGACCATCATCGAGCCACGACTGAATGTAGCCTCGCGACTCATCCCGCCCCGGCAGATCGAAAAGCGAGCACAGGAGGAATGCCACGCCTTCGGCCTCGACTTCCTTAAGGCTTCTTGGCGTCAAGGTTGCGTCATGGCAATCCGCTTCCTGGGTGTGCCCCAGAACAACGTGAGCTATCTCGTGAAACCGGGTTTTGTGTGGATACTCGGCAATAGGACTGACTGCAATCCGCCTTTTTACCGCATAGCCCTGCACGTTACCGTCCATGAGATCGAAGCGTTCCGGCGTGATGTCCAATGCTGTCAGAGCAGCTTCGGCATTCCACTGCGGCGATTCGATCGGCTCGGTGTAGTCCTCACCTTCGGTCTGTTCCAGGCTGAACCAGCGTGGTGCCAACTTGAAGACAGTGACTGCCTCACCGGAATCGTCGGATTCGCCAGAGGTTTCGCCCTTGTCCTTGCGTTTGACCGTGATAGGCATCCACAGGAAAATAGCCTTCTGCCCTTTGCAAACCGAACGACCAAGCTCCTTCCACCGGCTAAAGCTCGCAATCGGTGAAAGCGGTAAATGCCGCTGATGAAGTTGAACTGCCGCCAGAATCTGGTTGCCAATGCTGAAGCGATGGAACCTGCGGTAAGCCTCGCTCACGATGCCAGGCTCGGTGAGAGCCCGTGCGAGAAGCTGTGCAAATTTTTCGTACATGGTGCCTCCAATAAAAAACGGGAAGGCACCATCCCCCACGGGGATAGATACACTCCCCGTGGGATAGAAAACCGGCCATGGCCGGGTTATTTATGCTGCATCACTACAATCAGGCTGCGCGGGCCAGTGCCTTTTCGACACTGCCAAGCGCAGGAAACCCTGACTTGCCAACGAGGTTGAGTACGTCGAGCCAATCAATGCCCTTCCTTCCTTCCGGAATATCAATCGTGGGCGCAATGGCTCCCGCTCGAATTCCCATTGCCCAGAGCCTGGTCACCAACCCTCTCGCCGCTTCCTGTCCGTGTCCGGATGGATGCTGCCGGGAAGGCCGATCCTTGTCAGAGAAGACCAGAACCTGGCTCACTCCGGGTGGAGGAACGAAAGTTTCCAGAAGATGCGCGTTACCAGTCGCCCAAGCGGGCAAGCCGGTGGCTTCGATAATGGCAAGCGCCGTTTCGATTCCTTCGGTCACCGCCAGACGACTATCTGGCTGCACCAGACGAATCGCGCCGCCAGTCAGTTGTCGCGCCGATGGATGACGCATCAACTTCTTCGGCGCTTCGACCGGTGCTTTGTGCCCACTGGCTGTCAGGTAGGTGCGATGGAGGGTGACTGCTTCGCCCCCCTGCCCCGTCACCTGCCCGACAATGGCCGGATAGCGCGCCACGAAGTGATTGTCTGCGTAGTAGCCAAGCGCAGGATGAAACCGCAGGGATTCCGGCACGCATACAGACAATCCGCGCCGCGCCAGATACAGACGAGCGGGTTCTGCTTCAGGATGTGTCAGCGGCAGTGATTCACGCCATGTGCGATTGAGATGTTCACGGCGTGTGGCATCATCGGAATTGCGACCTGATGCTTGCGATAATTCCCTGCGCACGCTCTTGGCTGGTTCACTGCCTAAATGCTCGGCCACTTCGCGAACAGTGCGCGCGAAATCCCAACTATTGATCCACATAAGCAGAGAAAATCCGTCCGCAAAATAACCGCACGTATTACAGACGCCACCACCAGTTTCATCAACATCGGGAAAGACCCGAAAGCCATCCCGTCCACCATGAACCGGGCAAGGGACATGCTTCCCCTGCCGCTCCACGGCATCATTCAAAGCTGGTGCCAGGTCAGACAAAACCTGTTCCCAGCGCCCTCGTGCGTCATGCTTGACGCGTTGTGCATCGTACTTGTACTTCATCACAGGTGCCTCCATGGAAAGCCCCTGACGGAACCTTCCGGGACACCCCTTGCCGGGATCCTTGGAAGGTCACGGCTGGGCCGGTTGGAAATTTCCGCGCGGCATGGAGTTACCCCTACCGGGATACTCTCTCCCGGCGGGATTCATGATGCTGTTTGTTTTCTCGTGGCCAGCTACCACACTTTCATCCGGCACCTTATTGGGTGGGATTGAATATCAAGGTGAATCTCGCGCCCTCTTGGGAATTCCTGGCTTTAACAAACGGGAATCTGCGAAGGATGAAATGGTCATTATGCTACGCAGTTACTAACATGCATGACTGCCGAAATGCGTCCAAAAAGAATCGAATTCGACTATCTAGAAATTCTGATGAAACCACCAACCCGAACGTCCATATGAGACGGTCAATGTTGCGATTTGGGCATTGCCGGATTCACGCTGATCGACAAAGCTTAGGCAACTTTACATTGATCGTTTTAAACAACTTGATTTATCTCGACACTGATATGCATCAACTCTTCGCGAATGCTTAACTCGCGGATTACCAAAGCTGCATCAGCAGGATTTAGCTCAGGTAGTAAGTGTGTGGCGGTCTTACCTGAAATAGGTGCGACAGGTAATCGAACAAGAAGCAGCCTCCACGAATGGTCAGTATTTATGTCGCCATTCATAGCTTCCAGTAATTTTGAGCAACCGCATGCCGTTGAATACCACAATCAGGCTGGCCCCCATATCGGCAAAGACCGCCATCCAGAGCGTGGCTTTCCCGGCGAGGGCCAAAGCGAAGAATATCGCCTTGATGCCGATGGCCAGCGCGATGTTCTGTTGCAGCACGTGGGAAGTGTCGCGGCTCAGTTTGATGAAATGC
This sequence comes from Anaerolineaceae bacterium, assembly GCA_003598975.1. Lineage (GTDB taxonomy): Bacteria > Chloroflexota > Anaerolineae > Anaerolineales > Villigracilaceae > Denitrolinea. The sequence continues at coordinate 44,437 of QZIJ01000036.1, forward strand.
GGCACCTTGCGCAGATCGTCATCCATCAGTGCGACATCGGCGGTCTCGATGGCGGTATCGGTTCCGGCAGCGCCCATGGCAAAGCCTATGGAGGACTTGGCCAGCGCAGGTGCATCGTTGATGCCGTCGCCCACCATGCCGACTTGGCCGTAACGTCCCAGCAACTCATCAATCACCGCCAGCTTGTCTTCCGGCAGCAGGTTGCCGCGCGCATCGTCTATGCCTACCTGGATGGCGATGGCGCTGGCCGTAGTCTGGTTATCGCCGGTCAACATCACCGATGCCACACCGAGAGCGTGAAGCTGGCGGATAGCCTCTGCGCTGTGCCCGCGCACCGTGTCGGCCACGCCGATAACGCACAGCGGTTCGGTTTCAGTCGCGAGTACCACCGCCGTCTTGCCTTCCTTTTCCAGACGGCCCAGTACTTCCTCGGCATGCAGGCCGCAGACGCCAAGGTCTTCATACAGCCGGTGGTTGCCCACGTAGTAAAGTTGCCCTTCGACAACCGCCTTGGCACCGAGCCCGGTGATAGATTCGAACGAAGCGGCCTGCAACAGCGGGCGTAATGTTGCCTCGCCGCCCTGCCAGGCCGATACGATGGCTGCAGCAATCGGATGCTCGGAATGCGCATCTACGCAGGCGGCAAGTTGCAGCAACTGGTCTTTTGGCAGATCAACCAGCGGAACCACATCGGTCACGACAGGCTTGCCGTGCGTGAGCGTGCCGGTCTTGTCCAGCGCCACGACTTTTATCAGGCGGCCATTCTCCAGATGCACGCCGCCCTTGACCAGTATGCCCTGCCTCGCCGCAGCGGCCAGGCCGCTCACTACCGTGACGGGCGTGGAAATCACCAGCGCGCAGGGACAAGCGATCACCAGCATGACCAGCGCCTTGTAGAACCACGGTTCAAACGCGGCACCGAATAGCAACGGCGGCACGGCTGCCACTAGGATTGCGAAGGCCACCACGGCAGGGGTGTAGTAGCGCGCGAACTGGTCAACGAAGCGTTGCGTCGGCGCGCGCTGGCCTTGCGCTTCCTGCACCGTGTGGATGATGCGATCCAGCGTGGTGTTGCCCTTGTTTGCGGTGACACGGAATTCCAGCATGCCGCGTTCATTCAGTGTTCCCGCGAACACCGGGTCTCCCGCCGCCTTCACCACGGGCATGCTTTCCCCGGTAATCGGCGCCTGATTTACCGAACTGCCGCCCGCCGTGACCACACCATCCAGCGGGATGCGTTCACCCGGTTTGACCCGCACGGTTTGGCCGACCTGCACATCGGCTGCGGCTATCTCGCGCCATTCGCCACTGACGAGTTGCACGGTGGCGATCTCAGGGGTCATGGCCATCAGCCCCTTGATTGCATTCTTGGCACGTTCCAATGAAAGCGTTTCGATCAATTCGGCCAACGCGAACAGGAAAATCACCACCGCCGCTTCCGGCCATTCGCCGATGGCAAGTGCGCCGATGACGGCGACGCTCATCAGGAAATTCATGTTGAGGGTGAAATTCTTGAGCGCGATCCAGCCCTTTTTCAGGGTGCCGAGGCCGCCGGTGGCAATGGACAGCAAGGCCAAGGCGATTACCGCAACCGATTGCTCGCTCGCCTCGCTCCAGGCAACGATTTCCGCAACGATGGCCGCAGTACCGGATACCGTCATCAGCGCCCAAGTCCGACGCGACACCACCGGAGTTTCCACTTCGCAACTGGAGCAAAAATCCGGCTGGCATTGCGGCTCGGGGGCTGCCTCCATGCCTATCTCACGCAAGGCATCGCGGATGGATTGATCGTCGTCCAGCGTGTGCATCACCGTAAGACGACGGGTCATCAGGTTGAACGACAGTTCACAGATACCATGCACCGATCCGAGACGTTTGCGGATCAGCGCCTCCTCGGTCGGGCAGTCCATGTTGCGGATGACTAATACCAACTGTTTCATTGCCAGCTCTTCCGAGCCTACAGCGGTATGTTAAAAATCATTTTAATTGTCCAATTATTGGAATCTTTCATCCAGCCACGACCAATACCGATATTAATGTCGTGCCCGAAAATTTCGGTATCTGATGTCAGATAAGTTTCTTGGCTCAGGCTTTTCATCTGGTTAGTTGCGCCAAAATCGGAATAATGCTCAATGTTAAGCCAGGTTTTGTCTGTTGCCCTGCGGCCAACTTTGAATGCGGGAGAAAAGCCAGGCGTATGAGAGTTGCCGGATAATGCGAAACCTAAAATTGGGTTTGCCGTGAGATTCCAATCATCAGATTTGTATCCAAGAATAGGGCGAACTTCAAAGTTCCAGCGTTGTTCGCTAATACGTCTTGTACTGGGGCCTAGTTCACCATTGATGCCCCAATAAAATCCATGTTCCCGGTTGTCGCCGATATATTTCAGGCGCACCCTTGGCAATTCAGCATACCAATTATTGTTAGCATCCCGGATGGCAGGAAGATAAAGCCCGCCTTCCAGATTATTACTGAACCCATAGGCAAATTCTGGCGTCACCCTAAAATTATGGTGTGCCGGAATCTCTCCGTCGTAGGCAGGAGTTTTGACCCCGGAAGGAACATAATTCATGTGAATATCGACGTTAAGCTCGCCCTTTTTGTTGATGGCCTCATCGTAAACTTGAATTTCATCGGCGGACGCAGCCATTACTTCCGTGCTTGCAACCATTGCCAGTACAAATAAACATAATTTAATCTTTTTATTCCGCATAACAATCTCCCTAAAATGTAAAGCTACTCAAAACGTACCGGGAACGCAGTTCCGGCCTGATCTGTGCAAACGCCTGACGGTTTTGCGCCAGATTTCCAGATCAAGCGGCACGAGACTTCCTGCCCATCTGCTGATTTGGCAATCGTCTCGACGGAATGAGTTACATGATCTGTGTCGAGTCCGGAGAAAATCCGGTCCCAATGCTTCGGATTGACGCCGTAATAGCGTTTGCGCAGTTCCGCCAAATTTCTCTGTCTCTCGACAGTAAACCCATGAGACTCATAACGGCGGTTCGGCGCCTCCAGCACGAGGCGGTTGTCCTTCCCACGGTCATGAACCAGTTCGCCGCCAACAAACGGGGCTTCTCCTTCCTTGACCATTTGGTGAACATGGGCGGCGCAGCCGGTCAGCAGCAAAATGACCAGTATGCCAAAGTAAAATGTTTTCATTTCATTTCCTTTCATTATTGGAGGCCAGTAGTGCGGCAGCGTAAATTTTGAACAGTATCGAGCGCACGCCGGACGGCGTCGAACCGTAAGCATCAGTTTTATCAGTAATGATTGGCATGGTGTTCGTCCTCATCATTTCCTAACGGCCATAGTTGATGGGCATCCAGCAGCAAACGGTAGCGCGCCTCGTTGGCATCGAGTTGCGCGAGGGTTTCCGCCAACGAAGATTCAAGAGCGAAACGGTGTGCGGTGAGGCTGTCCGGCAGGCTGCTTTCGCCCAGGCTGTAAGCCTTGGCTACCAGTTCGGCATTGCTGCGGATGGCTAGTGCGGCCTCTTGCGCTAGTTGCCATGTGCTGTGGTTATTTACTGCCTGTGTATATGCTGCGTAGCTGTCGCCTTCCAGTCGGAGTTTGACAAAGGCTTCCTGATCGGCAGCGATAACGGCTTGCTGAATGGCGCCTTCCGCCGTCGCGCTGCGTTGTCCGAAAGAGAGCGGCATGCTGACATACACGCCGGTCACTTTTTCGCTGCCGCCCGATTCATTCGAATAACGCACCCCGACGGTAGGATCGGGCAACTGGTCGGCACGACTGCGCTGCGCCAGAAGTTGTTGTACGCGGCTCTGTTCCTGCACCATGCCGAGTTCGTGGTTGTGTTCGAGTATGCGCGACTTCCAGAATGCGAAATCATGCTCGACGGCTTGCGGTGTGGTGGGCGGTAGTTTGTCCGGCAACTGGATGGCGGGAAATTGCCGTCTCAAATCATTGTTCGCAAGTTGTGCGCGCAATTGGGCTTGATGCCATGACACGCCAGCTTGTGCGGCGGCGGCTTGCGCCTGGTTCAACTCCAGCTTGGGCGCATCGCCAGCCTTGACGCGCTTCTCGGCCATTTGCGCTTGCTGCTTGAGAATATCCACCTGCTGTTGCCACAGATAGGTCTGCGCCTGCTCGCGCTGCCATGCGAACCACAGTTGCAGCAGGGTGCGCGCGGCTTCATGGCGCGCGTTGCCGAGTGCGTACTCGGCGCGCGCGACACTGGCTGCACCGATGTCTTCATCAATGCCTACCTTGTTGTACAGGCGCAACGGACGTTCCAGCGCGACATCCCATTCCTTCAGGTTTTCTCCGGTGCTGGCGATATTGCGTTGCCCCGTGCCAGCGCGCAGGTTGAACTCGTAGCTGCCGCTGTTCCATTTGCGCTGATTGGCGAGTTCCATTTTCAGCTCGCTGGCAGCATTCAGCGCAGGCAAGTAGCTGTTCAGCGCGCTTTCCATTTGCGCTGGTGACGGCAAGTCGGGGGGGCTGATTTCTGCGGCAAAGACAAGATTGCCGAACAAGGCCAGAACTAACAGGCTGCATCCTGCTTTCAATTTGTTGCTTGATTCGCTCCGTTTCATGCCAGCCTCCCGAATTCAATCACTGGCGTGATCCAATAACTCATTTCCGGATTGTTTTCTTCGCGCTTGAGGTATGCCACCAGCGCGTGCGCATCGTCCAGATTCATTACGCTCTGGAGGGCGACGCGCTGCGAGCGTCCGCGTACCTGCTCGGTCTTGCTCGACAGGGTTTCTTGCCGGCTGCCACCCTCCATCTTGAGCATGGTGAAACCATGCACCCATTCTGGATGTTCCAGCAGGTGGTCCACCAGCCGTTCTTCCACTGCGTAGTGGCAGACCAGCGTCAAACAGCAATTCATTTCTTTCATTTGATTTTTCATTTGATCTCCTTGGCCCGTTCCAGGCCGAAACGGCGATAAAGAATGGGCAGCATGATGAGCGTCAATAACGTCGAGCTGATCAATCCGCCTATCACAACAATGGCGAGCGGTTTCTGGATTTCGGAACCTGGGCCGGTGGCAAACAACAGCGGCAACAGCCCGAAAGCGGTGATGCTGGCCGTCATCAGCACCGGGCGCAGGCGTCGCTTCGCGCCTTCAAACACGACTTGTGCAATGCCGATGCCCTCGGCGTGTAGCTGGTTGAAGTAGGACACCATCACTACGCCGTTGAGCACCGCAATTCCCAGCAGCGCGATGAAGCCGACCGAGGCGGGAACGGACATATATTCGCCGCTCGCCCACAAAGCCAGTACGCCGCCGATCAAGGCGAACGGGATGTTGGTCAGCACCAAGACGGCTTGCCGCACCGAACCGAAAGTGGCGAACAGCAACATGAAAATCATGCCGAGCGCGACCGGAATGACGATGGTGAGCCGTGCCGCCGCGCGTTGCTGGTTCTCGAATTCTCCGCCCCAGGTCAGGCGATAACCTTCCGGCAGTTTGATTTGCGCGGTGACGGCGGTCTTGGCTTCCTCGACGAAACCCACCAGATCGCGCTCGTGCACATTGCTTCGCACCACTACCATGCGTTGGCCGTTTTCCCGATCCACTTTGACCGGGCCATCAACGCGTTCCAGCTTGGCGACCGCCGACAGCGGCACGCTTTGCCCGTTTGGTAAGGGCAGGGTGAGTGCGGCAAACAGTGCGGGGGATCGCTGGATGTCGCTTGCGCCACGCATAATCAGCGGAGTGCGTCGCCCATCTTCAATCACGATCCCGAGTTGCTGCCCTTCGATCTGGCTGCGCAGGATGTTGCCGATGTCGTCCACGTTCAACCCCAAACGACCGGCGGCGAGGCGGTCTATTGCCACGCGGTAATACTGCACACCGCTATTCTCCGTGGTGTACACATCCTGGCTGCCTTTGATCTCTTTCAGCACCTTGACCATTTGCTCGGCGGTTTCGTTGAGCTTGTTCAAGTCCGTACCGAAAATCTTGATCGCCACATCACCTCGCGCGCCGGTCAGCATTTCCGAAACGCGCATGGCAATGGGCTGGCTGAAGCTGTAAGAAATACCCGGAAGTTGCTCCAGCACCTCGCGCAGCTCGTTTATTAGTAATTCCTTGTTTGGCTTACGCCATTCTTTCATCGGCTTCAGCACCAGAAATGAGTCGGTCTGGTTAAGTCCCATCGGATCCAGGCCAATCTCATCGGAACCGGCGCGCGCCACGATATTTTGGACTTCCGGCACATGTTTCATGATGGCCTGTTGAATTTTCAAGTCGAGCGCCGCCGTTTGAACCAGGCTGACGGAGGGTAATTTTTCTATGCCGACGATGATGTCTCCCTCGTCCATTTCCGGCATGAAGGTCTTGCCGATCTGGGTGTACACCACGCCGGTGATGACCAGCATGACCAGCGCACCGATGATAACCACGCGCTCTTTGTTCAAGGCGCGTTGCAGCAGCGGCGTGTAAATACCCATCGCCTTGCGCACCAACCACGGCTCCTGGTGGCTGACCCGCTTGAGCAGAAAGGAAGCGAGCATCGGCACTACGGTCAGCGACAGCAGCAGCGATGCGGCCAGCGCAAACACAATGGTCAATGCGACCGGAATGAATAATTTGCCTTCCAAACCTTGCAAGGTGAGCAGCGGCAGAAACACGATGATGATGATGGCGACCCCGGCGGCAACGGGTGTGATGACTTCTTTCACCGCGCGGGAAACGACATGCAGATGCGACAGCTTGTTGATATTTTTGTCTTGCGCAAGATGCGACTCGATGTTTTCCACTACCACCACCGCCGCGTCCACCAACATGCCGATGGCGATGGCTAGCCCGCCCAGACTCATCAGGTTGGCGGACATGCCAAACTGCTGCATGAGAATGAAAGTGCACAGCATTGCGAGCGGCAAGGTGATCGCCACCACAATGGCTCCGCGCAGATTGCCGAGGAACAGCACCAGCAGAATGATGACCAGCACGATGGCTTCGGTGATGGCTGTGGAGACGGTTCCGACCGCGCGTTCCACCAGGTTGCCGCGATCATAAAACACCTTGGTGGTGATGCCTTGCGGCAGCGTGGGCGTGAGTTCCTGCAATTTTGCTTTCACACTGGCGACGATCTTTTGCGCATTTGCGCCGCGCAGACCGACCACTATTCCTTCCACTGCTTCGCCTTGCCCGTCCTTGGTCACGACACCAAGACGAGTCAGGCTGCCGATGCGCACTTGTGCGACATCGCTAACGCGAATCGGGCTTCCATCACGACTGGCGACGACGATGTTGCGCACATCTTGTAGATTGTTGATGTTGCCTTCGGTGCGCACCAGCAGCGCTTCATCACCATCGCTGAGACTTCCTGCACCATCGTTATGGTTGTTGGCTTGTATGGCTTGTTGCAGCATGGCAAAAGAAATGCCGTGCGCGGCGAGGGCGTGGTGATCAGGCACCACTTCAAAAGTGCGCACCAAACCGCCTATGGTATTGACCTCTGCCACGCCGGGCAGTGTGCGCAAGACAGGCCGTATCACCCAATCCAGAATCGTGCGACGCTCCTGCAGGGAAAAGTTTTCGCCTTCCACGGTGAACATGAACATATCACCCAGCGGCGTGGTGATTGGCGCGAGTCCGCCGGTGACATTGCCTGGCAAGTCACGCTGCGCGTTATTCAGCCGTTCCGCGACTTGCTGGCGTGCCCAGTAGATGTCGGTGCCCTCACTAAAATTGATGGTGATGTCGGCGATCGCATACTTTGAGGTGGAGCGCAGAATGTCTTGTCGAGGGATGCCGAGCATCTCCAGTTCGATAGGGGCGACGATGCGCGCCTCGACTTCCTCCGGCGTCATGCCCGGAGCCTTCATGATGATCTTGACCTGCGTCGGGGAAACATCGGGAAACGCGTCAATCGGCAAGTCGCGGTACGACGCGATGCCCACACCGATCAGCAGCAGCGTTAACGCCGCTACCAGCATTCGTTGTGTCAGGGCGAATTCAACCAGTTTGGTCAACATTATTCACCCCCGCCGATGCCCATCAGGCTGGATTTGAGCGTGGAGACGCCGCGTACCGCGATTTTCTCATCGCCCTTGAGTTCGCCGCTGATCACGCTGTTTTGTGCGCCCTCATTCAGCACGTTGATGGTTTGCGCGCGAAAACCTTCGGCGGTTGCCACAAACACCACTGTTCTGCCCGCGATGCGCGAAATCGCGCTGTTGGGAATTTCCCACTGCGCACCGCCGTTCGCGCTGATACTGATACTGGCTTCGACAAACTGACCGGGGCGCAGATTTTCTGTGCCTTGCTGGATCATGGCACGCAACAAAATAGTCTGATTGGTGCCGGACAGGCTGCGCCCAATCGCGGTGAGCCTGCCGCTTGCCGCATAAGCGGGGACAGTAACCGCCGCGCCAATCTTCAGATCGCGGGTGTAGGCCAGCGGAGCCTGAATCTCCAGGGTGAGCGGATCGAGCTTGGCAATCGTGAACATCGGCACGGCAGCGTCGAGACGTTGCCCCGTGCTGGCAGACTTTTCCAGCACCGCGCCATCAATCGGTGCGGTCAGGGTAAGCAGGCTGCTTACGCTGTTGCTGGATTGCAGTTGTGCAATCGCAGCCTCGGACATTCCGGCAAGACGCAACATCTGCTTGCGCTCGGACAATGCCGCCCCAGCTTCGAGCGCCGCCCCCTTGGTGGCGAGGAAGCGGCTCTCTGCGATGATGCCATCTTTCCATAACGCTTCATCGCGGGCGAGATTCTGCTGAGCGAGCTGGCTTTGCACACCGGCCTGCAACAAACCACGCTGCGCTTCCACCAATGCCGGGCTTTGCAGCCGCGCTATCGGCTGGCCTTTCCTGACGCTGTCGCCCACGCCAACCAGGGTTTGTTCGACCATGGCCGGAAACGGGGTGCTGATGACAAACAATTGGTTGTGAGGAATGACCACCTGCGCGGGCAGTCCGGATACTACACCGGATTGTTTGGCGGGCAGCGCAGCAGTGACGACGCCGAGGGCTTGGACTTGTTTGGCGTTAAGCGCCAGTTCATCGGATGGGCCTGATGTATCAGATGCTAGGGCATTTTGCGAAAAGCACAAGGCCGGCAGCAAATAGAAAAATATCGCTTTCATATGGAACTCCAGATGCTGCGCAGGGCAGCACCGCAAATTGAAATCGGACTGAAACTGACAAGAACGGCATGGCGGCCTGCAATGCGATCACAGCCCTCTTGAGGCAATCAACAAGTTGCTTTTCAGAGGAACCATACTTTGCTCGCGCAAAGCATGGCCGACAGCATTACAAATGCCAGAGGTTTTTTAGGAGATGCGTCTGGGTGGCCTGAAAAGGCCGTCCGGGGAAGATGGCTGAATAGCCAAGAACTGCTGAACAGAATATTCGTTTGAGAATTCAGGCGTCGCGGAAACCGACTGGCCGAGCAATCCCATAAAATGCCCGACGGCGTGACACCAGTGATTGCATATGTGTTGATGTGAAACGGTTTGGGGAGCTTCATGTCCGGTTGAAGTGTGCTCAGCTTCTACAATCAGGCTGCGCTGCTCATCGAACCACACATCGGCCACAGCATCTTTGTTAAACGTCCAGCCACCCATGTTGATCACCAAGGTGAACAACATGAATTGAACAATTCGCCGAGCTGCGCGCGTAACTACCATGGTTAGTTGATTAACTTTAGTCTTCGAGTAAAACGTGGTGCATTTAACCCTGCCGTAACTCCAATGTCAATTCCGAGTGCGAGATGAATGCGGATACCCGCACCGCCTGACGCGGTGTCAATTCTAGCTTGTGGTGGCGAAACATGCATATTTTCGGTGGTTGGTTTTGAGCATATATTTCATCTTTCCATATAGCATGTGCAGTTCCATACACATGCATATGAGAAGCCCCGGAACAAGTCCGGGGCCATGAGTATTACGATTTTTGTGAAACGTGCCTCCAGAAAAAACAGGAACCCGCACCACTTCTGGCATGGGTTCCCGAGCAGATTAAAGAAAATTCCAATCAGGCGACTTCGGCTTCCGCTTCCATCGCACCGGCGTTACCCTTGTCGAGATCGAGCGCTGCATTGATCTCGCGTTGGCGCACCAGCAACTGCGTGAGCCTTTCTTCCTTTTCGAAAGGCTTGCCCAGCTCCGAGAGTATGTCGGCCTGACGCTTTTCTGTCCGGGCCATCTCATTGCAGGCTTCTGCCAGTCGTCCTTCCAGGCTGTTGGCCACGTTCTCGATCACCCTGACCATCCCTTGCGGGCTGTCTGAATGGTGAGCCATGTAGCCACGTCGCCCTTTCAGGATGAAGCAAGGGCCATCATCGGCTGTTGTCGGGATGGTCACTTCGAGATCGAAGCCAGCAAACTGCCCAACCGTCACTTCTCCCGGCGAGGATGTCCAGTTCCCGAACTTCCGGGTTCTGGCCTTGGCCTCTATGTAGCACCGGTGAAGCACCTCTCCAGCCGCTGACCGTTCGATGTAGCATTTTCCGTCAATCACCATGCTGAAGCGGTTACCCCGCACATCCGCGCGATCCGCAATGTCGGCTTCTACCGATCCGACCCGCTCCCGGATCTTCTCGATTCTGCCGGGCAGGGTCGCCGACTCCCGCTGGTTCGCCCATCGCTGATTGTCCCATTGGGATTTGAGCAATGAAAGCTTTGCGACTTCGGCATCTATACCCGCCTTTTCCATCACCAGCGGATTACCCGATGCCAACGCTTTCACCTCGGCATAGGACAGCGCAGCCAACTCCACGTCCTCCGCACTGCGCATTCCAGTATCCCCGCGCATAACCTGGGCAATGAAGCGCGCCTTGGTTTCGAGGGTCTGCCAGATGTAGGCATCGAACGAGGCCTCTGTGACATAGCGGATGATCCGCACCTCTTCGTTCAGGTTTCCCTGCCGAATAATGCGTCCCTCCCGCTGCTCGACATCCGATGGCCGCCAAGGAGCGTCCAGATGGTGCAACGCCGCCAGACGGGTCTGGATGTTGGTGCCGACGCCCATCTTCAAGGTGCTGCCGAGGAGGATGCGAATCCGCCCTTCCCTCACCGACTTGAACAACTCTGCCTTGGCGGCATCGCTGTCGTAATCGTGAATGAAGGCAATCTCCGTTCCCGGAACACCCATTTCGACGAGCTTTGCGCGAATGACGTGATAGACACTGAACCGTCCATCGTCAGTCGGTGTGCTGAGGTCGCAAAACACGGCCTGAGTCCCACGGAACGCTGCGGTTTCCCGCCATATCCCGAAGACCTTGTCCGCACACTGGCTGACCTTGCAGCCCTGTGCTTCCGGGCTTGAAGGATCAACCAGCCGCATATCCAACGCAGCCTTGCGGCCATCGTTGGTCACCGCCAGCATATTGTCTTCGCTGGGTGATACTTCGCCGTTGCGTATTGCTTCCGCGCGGGCGACCAATGTTGCAACAAACGCCTTCAACTCCGGCGTCGGCTTGGCCGTCACGGTTTCTAGATGATGCTTGGGCACCGGAAGTTTCAGCATGTCCGCCGTGCGTATGTCGGCCACTTCCCGGAACATGGTCATCAGCTCCGGCAAATTGACGAACCGCGCGAACCGCGTGTTCATGCGATAGCCGCCACCATCCGGCGACAGCTCCAGGGCAGTTACAGATTCCCCGAAGTTGCCCGCCCACGTATCAAACTGCGACACATGATTGGAGCGCAGCGTCATCGGCTGCAAGTAGCGTTGCATGGTCCACATCTCGGCCATCGAGTTAGAAACCGGTGTCCCTGTTGCGAACACCACACCCGAACGACCGCCCTGCTTTTCCATCACATGGCGCGTCTTCACGAACATATCGAAGGCGCGCTCCGAGTTGGAGTTTGGCAGACCTGCAACCCGCGTCATTTTGGTGAAGCGGTACAGGTTTTTGAAGTAGTGCGCCTCGTCTATGAAGAGATAATCAATGCCCAGCTCCTCGAACGTGAGCATGTCATCCTTCTTCGATTTGGCCGACATTTTCTCCAGCCTCGCGAGCCATATCTTCTTGGCCCGCTCCAACTCCTTGACGATGCGATTCCCCCGCTTGCCTGATTTCGAGGCCATTAGTGCGCACTCGATTTCGTAGACTCGCGCTTCGATAAACGACTCCATTGCTTCGTCGCTCATCTTGATCCTCTCGAAAGAGGCGTGGGTAATCAGCACCGCATCCCAATCGCCGGTGGCGATCCGTGACAGCAGCGTCCGGCGTTTGTCACCGACCAGATCGTCCTTGCTGGCCATCAGGATGTTGGCACCCGGATAAGCCCGCAAAAACTCCGCCGCAAACTGCTCAAGCATGTGGTTGGGCACCACGTAGCACGGCTTGCTGGCCATGCCGAGACGCCGTAACTCCATTCCGCCGCAGATCATCGTCAGTGTCTTACCGGCACCGACCACGTGTGCCAACAGGGTGTTTACCCCGCCGGACACGATTCGCCAGATGCCGTCCTTCTGATGGCGATGGAGGCTGTACACCTCGGAAAATCCCGGCAAAGAGAGCCATGAACCATCGAACTCTCTCAGCCTGACAGCATTGAACTGGTCGTTGTACATCCTGACCAGCCGCTCGCACCGCTCGGAATCGGCGAACACCCAGGAACGGAATTTCTCCTTGAGTGCCTGCTGCTTTTCCCTTGCGGCAATGGTTTCTTCGGTGTTCACGTGATACCGGTCAGTGACCGGGTCACGATCCCTGATCGTCGGAACCATCTGGTTGAGCGTAACGACAAACAACTCGCCCGCCGTGATGCGCCCCGTGCCGTAGGTTTGGGTCGAGGCTACCGACTTCTCCCCCTGCCAAGGCACATCAACATTCCATGCCCCGGCTTCGGAACCGAACTCCACCGTGCAACCATCGCATTCCAGAAGATGATCGAGGAACGCTGCGTAGTCACGCGCCGGGATCCAGGTCGAGCCTATCCGTGCATCTATTTCACCCGGCCCCAAATCAAGCGGGATGACCGCCTTCAGCGCCTCGACGTTACGGACAAACTCTTCTCCCGCCGCTTCCGCCATCTCCAGCTTGATACGCACGTTGCCGGAGAGATAAGCATCGGAGGTTTCCCACTGCGATGATTCCGGGTTCAGGAAAATCAAACCTCGACCTGCCATATCCGGAATGAATTGCGCCCTGTCCTGCCCGAGCAATGATTCCATCAACGCAACATCAATGCGCCCGCGCTCGTGCAGGGATACCAGCAGCGCCTCTTCGGCAGACGCACACCGCTCAACCTTGCGAACGACCCCTACCGTTCTGCGGTAGAAAATGTCCGCCTTCTCCGCCGTGCCACTTTCCGGATCAAAATTCTCCAGAGACAGCAGCAGCGGCAGATCGGGATCGCCCTTGAATGCCAGCTTGTTGGCTTTGGCATGGAGATAGCCATGCTTCGCCACAAAGCTGTCGTAGGCCACATTGAGCGCCAGCCGGTAACTACCCAACCGGCTATCATCCGCAGTTGCATGCTGAACGTGGAGCAGCTTTCGCGCGGCATTGCGGATCGCCATCAAACCGTGAATCCGTCTGGCTACCGTTGCCGACACCGAACTGCCTATCACCAGCAACTCCTGCCCTTCCGAAACGGCCAGTCGGCCATCTGGAGTCAGGCAGTACGCCCCCGGTTTGACGAACTCCGGTGCCGCGACGCGAATGTCCCGCCGCGTATTCACAGACAGCTCGGCAGCACGGGGCGTGTAAACACCCTCGGGCAACCTGGCTATCCGCTCTACCAGCGCCACCTTCACATCGCCGTCGAAGACCGCTGCATTGGCGAGACCAAAGCCATTTGACTTCTGCCCCATGCGACCGATCAGCATGTCCGGGTTCTGGACATACCAGCTCGACACGAACAAGCGCCGGTAACCCTCGCACATTTCCTGCGGAGCCTCCATGACACCAATCCAATCGTCGGATGCCTTCTCGCCTTCCTCCGGCTTTTGCAGGAAGACAACATCGGTCGTGACTTCAGTATTGGCGAGGTGTGAAAACGTCCCTGACGGCAGACGAATCGCACCGACGAATTTGGCGTTTGCGCTGATATAACGCCGCGCCTGATCGTCCCACTTGTCGAGCGTACCGGCGGAAGTAATGAACGCCACCAACCCGCCCGGACGCGTTACCTCCAGAGCACGACCAAAGAAATAATCGTGGATGAGGAAGTTTGCATACGGTAAATTCCGGTCATCAGGAACCTGATAGTTTCCGAAAGGAACATTCGAGATCACCAGATCGAACCAGTCCTTGGGCAGTCTGGCTTTCTCGAAACCGACCGCCATCGTCCTGACCCCATGATGCCCGTAGAGACGCGACAGAATGCGGGACGACACGCGATCAATCTCGATTGCCGTTACTTCCGAAGCTTCAGCCAAATCCTTCGGCATAGCTCCGATGAAATAACCGACTCCCGCAGAAGGCTCCAAGATGCGACCGCCCCGGAAACCCATGCGGCGAACGGCATCCCATATCGCCTCAATCACGAATACTTCCGTGAAGTGGGCATTGACGACACTGCCCTTGGCACTCTCGTAATCCTCGCCCAGAATTTCCGGCATGGACTCGGCTCTCGCCTTCCACGTCGGCTCGTCCTGATCGGGATTGAACGCCTTCGGTATTCCGCCCCATCCGGTGTAGCAGTTCAGAACATCGCGCTCTTCATCCGTCGGCGACCGATTGTCCGCCTCAAGACGATGCAGCAACGAAACGGCTGCCATGTTCGCATCGAACTTGGTGACATCGCCTCGCAGCTTCGAGTGCAACATCTGATCAAGGCTAGGCCAAAGAGTCCGAGGTGGCTTGCTTGCGTGGATCGTTGTCGGTACAACTATCGACAAATCCTGCGCAGGCTCTTCATTCACCGGAGCACTGACCTGCGCCTGATCTACCAGCGGAAAAGCGATGATCTCCGCCGTCTGAGTGAAGCATGGAACAACATGAAGTGAATCGTCCGGGGCCAAGCCCGGAAGCCACATCGTGGCCTCGGCAAGTTTCTTGAGTTTCACGTGTATCTCCTGGAAAAACCGGAGACACGTGTCCCTGCCGGGGTGTGTCCCCGGATGGGTTATGGCCTGTTGGCCCAAATGATTTACGACTGCTTTATTCCGTACTTCCCATCGCCAGATTCTGTTCGCGCTTCATCAGTCCAAGATGAACCAGATATTGCTTCAGTCCTGCAAGGTCGCTACGGTGTTGCATCCAGCCATCCTCGAAAATCTCAAAACCCTTGATCTCGAAAATGCTCCGGCCACGCGTGTTACGAACATCGGCATAGAAACAGCCGCGCTCGTCCAGATTGATGAAGTACCGGTAGACGGCACCCCTGCAAAGTTGAGTCATGACGCCTCCTTAAGTAATGCGGAAGACGTCATGTCCCCTTGCGGAGGCTGACGCCCCGCAGGGTTATAAAATGCTGTTTGTTTCGAGCGGCCAGCTACCGCCTTTCAGTCCCAGCCCAACGGGCAGGTGCGGAATCAGCTTTCCACAAAAGGCTGCTGCAACCCTTTCTGGAAAGCCCGGCGTTGCCGCCGGGTAAATGCCCTGTTTTCATCCGCGCTTGCGACTACGCTTGCGCTTCGGAAAACCAAATCGGGCCCATGTATCCGGATCGACGGGAAGCGGTGTCGTCCGGGCATTTTTGAGATTGACGAAAACGCCGTGGTAGGCGATCTGTCCGTAGCGGAAAAGCTCCCACAGGAGATTCAAGGCATAAAGCGAAACGCCCCTGTTGACGAAGAGCGATTGTTTTTCGAGCGCATCCGCCAGACTGCATGACGGTGTGTTGTCATCGGCTTCCTGCGTCTCGTCCCCGATTTCGGGGAGCAGGTCTATTGCATGCGGCAGGCGCTCCACACTTGGCTTGTCCCAGCGAGATGGCACTTGGCCAAGAATGACCTGACCATCATGAAGCCGATTGCCAAGATCAAGCCAATAGCCGCCACCGCCACGGGATACTGCGTCAAGGATTGCCTTTCTGGCCATGCGATTGTCCACGCAGCCGATCACAAGATCAGTGCGCAGATTTTCGTTGCCAGTCAGGCGTCGCGTCTCAGCTTGCCAAGCGGTGCCCATCGCCATGTTGATGCGATTGACGAGCACTGTTGCCTTCGGAAGTCCCTCGTCAGACGGATAGAACATCTGCCGCCCGACATTGGCTTCCGAAACCTGGTCGCTGTCCATCACCGTGACTTCCAGGCCGCCGGGGTGCCCCAGCGCGATCATGGACGTATGAAGCTGGGCCAATCCCGTCAACATCTGAGAACCGGTGCCGCCTGCGCCGATCACCGCGACATGAACTTCCCGCGTGAGGAGTTCAGGAGAGAGTAGATGTATAGCCATCATCCCCTCCCTTCGTATCCTCCGCACCGAATGCCAGCGGCAGGAACAGCCCGTTAGCGCATAGGCGGAAAGCTGTAGAACAACAAGCCTTATCGCAGTTACCGACAACACCGGCGATCTTGAACTCACCTCTGTCATCACTATCATCGTCTGGCGAGAAGAATGCCGATAGACGACCGTGGGAGTGAAGATCAACCACCAGATGCTCACCTTCATCGAGAGTCGGTCGCGTATAGCGAACGTGACTGCACCCGGTGGAAAGTTCTTCCAGGCGTTCCAATCGCATGTCGCCGGTTCGCTCGTTCCACACTATCCAGCCCACGCATTCATCCGGACACCGCTCTGCGGCGTAACGGAAAAACTCGAAGACCAGACGGCGAGGAATCTTGCCAAACGCAAGCGACAACTCACGAGTAACGACACCGTAAGGCATGGGCACATTCCGCTGGCGAACCAGCGGCGTGCGCAAATACATCCATGGACGACGCGCCTCCAGCCACAACCCGTCGCCGGTCACCAGAAATCGGTGGCCGTTGCCGGTCATGGGCTCGAAAGCACTGTACCGAGGCACCAAAGTTACTGGCGCCGATTGTTGCAAAGCAATATCGCGCGTATCCATTCACGCCTCCGCTTCCAGGACGGCTGCCTCGAAGGTTTCGATCAGCGTCTTGCCCGTTGGAACGAGCGTGCGCGTAGGAAACCGGGCAAACCTGCCATCAAGCAAGTCCCGCCACAGGGCAAAGGGGCCAGCCCGGTAACGGGTCAATCCCTTGGCCGTATGGATGTTCGGATGTGTGAAGTAGGAACGGAAAAACGCTTCCTCCCATGCCTCGCTCTGATACGCCATATCACCTTTCGGCAACCGGGCATTCCCAACACAGATGTTCCCTGTGTTCCAGACGTTGAAGAACGGCGCGACAAACAAGCTCGTATCTGCATCGGGACGTTGCCGCCCCTTGTAGGCAAATATCTTCCACGTCTTGTTGGTCACAATGAATATCAACCCCGGACACGGAGCACGTCCGGTACGCGCACCCAACTCCTTGCAGTCGAACCAGACCTGCCTGGGTTGTGGCTTGCTGAACCAGACGAAAAACCCCGGCCCTTCGGCGAGCACATGGGGCGGCTTGAGAGCGGGCCGCACCATCGCCTTGGGATCGAGAATCCTCATCAGCGACATGAGTCCCGATTTGCTTGCCGGGACACCCGCCTGAATGATGGGCTTGTCTGCGTCATCCGTTGATACATCGTGAACCGAGGCGAAAGCCGGATTGCGGCTTGCATCCTGATACACGAGGATGGCGCTGCTCAGCCGGTATGACTGGCTGCTTGAAAAAGTGCTGACACTGATCGTCATGGCGACCTCCAAAAAAATGCAGAGGTGCGCCACCCCGTGCGGGCGTGACGACACCCCCGCAAGGTTGAAAAAAATCAGACTGGCTCGGCAATAAAACCAATCAGTCTATCCAGGGCCGAAAGCAATTGCAGGCCCAGCTCCGTTCTACGTTGCCATGCGGCAAACCCCTCCTGATCGAGAGGTACTGCCTGCGCGCCGAAAAGGTCGGTGTAGCCATCGCTGACACTGTTCGCATACTCGATAAAATCATCGAACACGCGCTCCAGCGGGTCATCAGCCCCCCATCTCAGGTAAGCCCCGAAATAGACGCATTCGACATCCATGCCTTCGAGACCCGGAAGCTCACCACCATCGGCATCCAGCCGCCCAACATCGAGCAGCGCTGACGCCAGTGGCGCCAACTCACCTCCGGCAGCCGCTATCTCCCCCAAGGCCGAGTCATCCAGCACTCGCTTGGGATCTATCACCCAGTTCGGGAAATGGCCGTCAAACCAATCGGGCGAAATGGCCTCCTCCATATCGGCGGCGGTCATGCCCATCGCGGTCATCTCCTCGACCCAGTCATCCTGCTCGCTGCTGCCCTGCCAGTGAATGTATTCACAGACTTGCCGGGCTGTTGCCGGGGTGTAAGCGAAGAGCGTTTTCCCGGAGGAACGTTGCAGCCAGTAAAGCACCGTCTCGCCCAGACCGGGACTTGTCGCCTCGATGTGTGTGATTCGCTCCTTCAATGACAGCCACACCACCTGCTCGGACTGTAGCGCCCAATACCACCGGGTCTCTTCATCCTGTTCGGTGGAGAACTGCAATCCATAGCTGATCGCTTCCGCTCCCGTGGCCACCAGAGCACCGAATGCAAAGTGCTCCAACTGACCAGCATGCCGGTTAATCCAGCGGGCGAAAGCCTGCTGCACCAGCGACTGCGGCATACCCGACGCATCGCCCTGAATCTCCCCCGCATCCAGCCAGCGAAGCGCCAGCATGAACCAACGACGAAGATCAAGACACGGGTCGAGGCTACCGGTTAACTCTTTCCCGAACCTTGGCAGGCTCAGAGGATCAGTGGCTGGACGAAAGCGACCGGCAGGCAACGTTCGCCTGGCGATACTTTCTCCTGGGATCGCAGCACCAAGCGTTGCAAGGCTTGTACGCATAATTTCATCTCCTCGTGATCGAAGGCGGGAACCCCTTTCGGGATCCCCTCTTCAAGTTGCGAGAAGTCGCCATCGGCACCGGCTTGTAGCCGTTCCTTGAGCGACACCATGGCCTATCCCTTCCGAACGACCAGACGGATCAGGCGATCAATTCCCCGGAAGAAACGCCGGATGGCGTCCTCCAGATAATTGTCTGCCGCAATCCCCGCCGGGCGCAGTTCGATATAGGTCAATCCATCTTCACGCCGACAAGCGACAACGCCTAAGCGGCTCCGAGATGCCGCGCCCTTGGTTCCGACTGCGCGCCGGAAGGTATAGACGAGACGATCACCTTTCTGCTCAGGCCCCTCGATGGAGGCCGTCGTGATTTCCGGGTAGGTGGCGGAATAAACATCCCTCACCTGCTCCGGGCTCAGCTCCGTGCCAGGGTCGGGTAATGCGATGCCGTTGTAAGCGAATGAACGCAGCAGCTTCTGTACGGTAATGGTCATGGCCGCCTCCTCATGCGAAAAGGTTTTCTTCGGCCTGACTACCCGCCGCTTCCGGCTCGCCGCTTTGCTCATCGTCGCCCTCATCGTCAGCCACTGCTGGCTCGATTACTTGGGCACCTTTGCTGATCGCCTTTTCCGCCTTCTTGTTGGCGTCCTTTTTGGCCGCTTCGAGAATGGATCGGGTCGCTTCGAGCTGTTCGGCAAGTGACTTGTGCTCTTCGGCATAGCTTTTGAGCAATCCGACGAACTGCTCGTCGAGTTCCTCAGCCGTGCCGGTGAGCACCAGCGGTATGGACAGCGCTTCAACGTCCTTTGCTTCTTTCGGGGTGGGGCGCACCGTGACGGTAATCGCCCCATCCCGACCTGACGACAGCGTGACGGCAATCGCCGCACATCCGTCCAACAACAATTTGAGTTCCTGAAAAAACATGGTGGTACCTCCATAGAAAATGCAGGCGTACCACGACCCCTGCGGGGATCGTGATCCCCGCGTTGGGTTGAATTGAAACAACGTTACTCGGCGCTATACCGCATCGAGCGCGGCACCTTGCCCTCATAGGTGAAGGAGCCGACTTTCAGCAACAACTTGATGAGCTCGTCCTTCTTTCCTGACATGGCCTTGGCAAATGCACCACCCATGCTGGACTTCAATCCGATCTCATCACACACCGCCTCGATCTCGCTCTTGGTGAGCAGCTTCAGAAAGTCTTCGCAGAGCTTCCAGTGCCGCGCAATATCAATTTCGAGGTACTTGAGGAGTTGAACCAGGGTCTTCTCCTCGACACCATCTGCCGCAGATGCGGCAAGCCCCATGAGCATCTTGTCCCTGATGGCTTCATCCGCCATCGAGACTACACGGGCAGCCTCGTCAGTCTTCAACGAGAAACTCGCATACTCCTGCCCCATGAGAGAACCCAAAGCCTTGGTCAGCTTGCTGTCGCTGATGTGCCGGGCATTGCCAGACAACGAAAGCGCAATGAGCACCGTAAGATTTTTCTCGCGATCCACCATCAGCTCGCGCCTGAGCGTCTTGCGCCATACTTCCAACCGGTAGTCCCTGACTTTTTGCGAGTCCTGAACCTTGGCTTCTGCCTTGGCAGCCTGTTTGGTTGCTGCGCCAGATTTCTTGCCTGCCTCCTTGGCTGACTCGGTTTCTGGCTTGTGCTTATCCTTCTCGGCCTTGATACGCAGCGCCACCTTCTTGGCATTGCACGCCGCATCGAAGCACAGATCAGGATAAACATTGCCCAGCTTCCCCGGCACCCCGGAAACGGCGGCACCGAAGTTCTTGCAGGCACGGCAGGCTTTCGCCTGCTCCTCGCCCACACCGGTATCGCCATCTGCCACGAGCCGCAACAGCGTGAAGTTCTCTCCAGGGCGGACAATCCGAGTGGTCGGATAGTCGTCGCTCAGAGAGACCCTCTTGGCTTCGAGTACGGCCTCGGTCTTCGCGTCGTAACAGGCACCGTGAGTGCAGTGCCCGGCAGAGATCGCTTCCCCGAAAAGGGCCTGCTGGTTGCCCGAGTTATGCTGGCATCCGGCACACTCGCCCTTGTCGAAAATGGCACTCCCAAGCGAACGCGAGATTTGCTCAAGCTGCCCGCGAAACTGGACAACCGTCGGCAGGACGGACTGGGAGAGAAGCCTTTCCAGAACCGCATCCTGCCTTTCTCGCGTCACGACAGCCAACAGCTCGGCGTGACCCAACTGAATACGCCGCTCAGATAAGGCCTTTCGGACTTTTTCAGAACAGTTCATCAGCGCGAGCCGCTTGTCGAGCGTTGAGCGCGACCAACCCAAACGTCGCGCCGCTTCGTCCCGGTCACCTTGGCAACGGCCAAGAATCTTGGCAGCAGCTTCGGCTTCCTCGGTCGGACTCATGTTGGCGCGCTGGACGTTTTCGATCAGCGCGGCCTCGTCGGCTTCGCCATCATCCAGATCGCGAATCAGTGCCGGGATTTCATAGTCATCCCCGAACACTTTCTTCGCAGCACGCCACCGGCGTTCACCGGCGACAATTTCGTACCGCCCCACGTCACGAGGACGAAGGAGGATTGCCTGGAGCACACCTTTTGATTTGACGGACTCCTCAAGCTCCGCCATCTCGGATGGGTCGAAATAACTACGTGGGTTGCGGCCAGGAAAAATGCTCCCAACCTTGATTGATGCTTGCAGTTGCATTATTGCCTCCAATGAAAAAGGCGGGCAGCCGCAACCCATGACGGGATGATGACTGTCCCGCCGGTGGTTAATGTGTGTGGCGTTGCCGGTATCTTTCCAGCACCTGTTCCAGAATTTCTTCGGAATTGATGCCGAACAGACGACAGCACGCCGTAAATGAAAATGCGTTTGACCGCCCCTTCGTTGCCAGCAACCATTCGAGAACTTCCGCCCGCGTTGCGGCGGATGCCCTCAAATCAAACAGGTCATGCAGCGACTTCTCCAGCAGATACCCATGCAGCCTGATGATGTCATCCTCAGTCCACGGGGTAATTTCTCCGCTATCCGCAACACTGCCTGCGACCGCCGACGCCTGGGGATGGAACGCCTGTTCGTCTTCCATGCGCATGGCCGCCTCCGTTGTTGATTGCCGACACCCCCGGTGAAGCTGGAGGGCATTGACTCGTTCTCTCAGGCCGACTTTCCGTCAGGCTTGAAAAGCTGGAACGGCTCAACTTCGAGACGGTAGCCATTACTTTCGATGGCGCTCATTTCTCCGCCTCCCCAAAAATGTCGCATACTCGAGAAGAGGTGTTGTTCAAAGCGTCCTTGCGTCTGCGATAGGCGATCAGCAACTGCTCAAGCTCATTACCTTCGAAGGAATCTTCTGCCCGGAGAAAAACTTCGTCCAGCTCACCGACTGATGCTGCGTTGCCGATGGTTGCCAGCGTGGCGCCAAGCTTTCCGCCAACTTCGCGGACAGGAGTTGAAACAATGTTGTCTTGCCCCTGCACATCGGCATCCTGCTCGCCGGGTTCATCATCGATTACCGGTGCCCAGGAACCGTTGATAGCATCGGCAATCCCGATATTCTGGGTTTCACCGCGCTCGTGCATTTCATCCATGGCAAGCGCCAAGGCAAGCTCCGGGGACTTCGGCAACAGATTGCACAGGCGGCGGATGACCGTCTTGAGGCCCATCGGAATGAAGTGCGTATCCCATGTGCTCTCCTTACGGTACTTCTTGGCCATTTGGTAGCCACGGGAGTTATTCCGCACCTGTTCGACCTGCTCCTTCGACATGGCGAGGAATGTGCGTCCGCCATCCTTGAAAACAGCGACAGCGTAGAAACCAATGATCTGGCCTCTCTCCTCATCTCCAGCCGGAAAGCCGTTCTTCTTCAACGGCTCGTGCATCAGCGTGCGATTCAGGCCAAGCACGATGTCGAACTTGTCGTTAATCCGCACTTCGTGAGGATAGATGTCCTGCACGAACCCGCTGTTGCGTGCGAGCTTCATGAGCCCCTGATATCCGGGAATCAATTGACACTGACTGCCAAACGGGACGAGGTGTGCTTCGCCCATCAGGCCGACTTCCAATCCCAACTGACAAGCCTGAATGACAGCCGCAAAGACACTGCGCGGATCCGTTTCAGACAATTTCGGATTCAGTCGAAAAGCGGTCAGCGCGGTGCGTGTCATGCGCTCCGGATTCAGATGCTTGGGCAACGCACGGGCAATTTCACCCTTGAACTGCACCAGCATGGCCGGGAAAGGCACCACGTTGGCCGTATTTCGCTGGTTAGCTGTATCCCCTTGGCGGGATTTTTGTAAATTGCGCAAAGTTTGAGACATGGTTTTCTCCAATAAAAATGGCGGAGACACCATGTCCCCATGAGCGGGAACTGGTATCCCCGCCGGGGTTAATGAACTACAGAAAAACCGCCAGTCAGGCGGCGTACAACTCGAAGTCTTCGGCATTGGCAGCCCAACGTGGCAGCGAAATCAATTCGATCTCGCCACCGGGCTGGTAAGCCGGCCAATTACCCGATTCCTGGCACCACTTCAAAAGCTGAAGTGCCGCCCGATACTTCCTGCGACCGACCTCAATGACTTCCGGGTCGGCACGATAAACAGCCACCGCGTGCGGCGGCTCCTTTTCGGCAGCGATGAAGATGAATGGAAGCTCCATTCCCGTTGCCGCCTTGACACCGTCCACGTAGAAAGCTGCCTGCACGTCATAGCCCAATGTCGCTATAGAGCGTGAAAAACCAGCAGCGCTCGCATCGATACAGGACTTGAGGTCGGTGATAACTTCCCCGTTGAACCAGTCCGGGCGACACTTGCAGGCAATCCCGGTTGCCGGATCGGTCCAGAACACTGAAAGTTCTGCATCGCCACGGTCGAGCAGTTTGGCCGCTCCCTGATGGGAATGGACGGCTGCGCGTATCAAGGTCAGCGTAGCCAGTTCTTCTGAGGTGATCAGCGTTTTGCCCTGATTCTTAGCGTCGAACTTTGCCGCTGCTTCCTTGCCTTCCTTGGTGCGGCGGTCGAACTTTTCGGCCACCGCAATTTCTTCAGAAAAGCGTTCCGGTTCCAGAATGAAAGAATGAACCGCACTCCCGAAAGCCATCGCTGGCGTCTGGTGGTGCGGATAATCGAGGTATTCACGAAGGTGGGCTGGACTTCTGAGTATCTTGACGATGCCCGTGTGTCCGATTGCCTTATCCTCGTGGTATCCCTTTGCCGGCATGACAAGCATGCCTGGGTGACTTAAGTGCATGATGCCTCCAGTATGAAAAACCGGAGTCACCTGCCCCCTTGCGGGGACTGTGTCCCCGGTCGGGTTGAAAAATGCTGTTTGTTTCCAGCGGCCAGCTACCGCCACTTGTTCGGGCGGATAACCGCTCGATCAAATACCTGTTTCCAGAATGCGCTCAAGGAACGCACTCTGGAAAGCCCCGGAATACCGGGGCGGGAGTCATTCAATTTTCCTAGCCTGCTTCGACATGGATAGTGCCTTGCGGATCATGTCGCGGGTTTCCGGGTCGGTGCGCCCTTCCTTGAGCCTCTGGTAGAGATCGCAAGCAAAGGCCATCGGCAACGGGTCGAAGAATTGAACAATAAAGGGATGGGATTTCATGATTTTCTCCTGAGGTTGGTTGAACAGCCACAGCGAAAATCACTCCGGGCCTGGAGTGATCCCCGCAGGTCAAAGAGCTCTCGGTCGAAGGCGCTTTGACCTGCGGGGGAGTCCCCCACAGGCAGTGCTGCAATCAAATCCCAAGCGCGCGAACGATTGGGCGGCTGATGATCCAGCCGGTGATGCAGCAAGCAAGAAGTACAAGTTCCATGAGATGCCTCCATAAAAAATGGGGGCACCCTTCCCCTGATGCGGAGGCGATGCCCCCGCACGGGGTTAAAGTTTCAAGCGATTACTTCAAAGGAAGCATCGCCATTTTTGCCGGAATCAATGTCGATCCAATTCCGACGCATGTACGTAGGTGTGTCGTATAGCTGCCAGTATGTTGATTTTTCCTTGAGCATCTCGACAACCTCGGCAGGCTCAACCACATTGACTGCCTCTGGCGTTGCCGTTTTTTCTTGTGACCGAATGAGAACACTCTTCAGGCTTTCAACTGCGAAGCGAAGAAATGACAGCACAACATGAAGCCCTGCCAGCATGGCCAGAACGAGAATGACGCGTTCCATAAACAAACCTCCAGATGAAAATGGGAGGTCGTTCCCAACCGGGGAGAGTGACCTCCCTGTTGGGAAAAGACGAAACGTAATTCTCAGAACGGCTCGATGTCCGGCACGTCATCGAATGCAGGACCGGTCGCCTGTTCTGGCTTGGCGCCGGCTTTTGCATTGCGCTTGGGTTTGCCAGGCTGTGGCGTGTCCTTTTCGGATGGGCGAGAACCCAGCATCTGCATCTCGCTGGCAATGATCTCGATCACATAGCGATCTTGACCTTCCTTATCCTGCCATTTACGCGTTTGAATACGTCCTTCGATGTAGATTGGCGAACCCTTCTTGAGGTACTCACCCACTACTTCAGCCAGCCGGTTAAAAAAGATGACCCGGTGCCACTCGGTGAATTCCTTGCGTTCACCTGACTTACTCTTGCGCGTCTCCGTTGTCGCGATTCTGATCGTAGCAATCGCTTCGTGTTCCTTGGTATAGCGAACCTCGGGATCCGCCCCCAGATGTCCGATGAGCGTGACTTTGTTCAATGATGCCATGTTGCCTCCTGACGATAATGGCAGGTAGGCCACCGTCCTGACGGGGCTGCCCCGCCGGGGTTTAAGAAAATGCTGTTTATGAAGAAGGCCAGCTACCCTCACCTCGACCGCCATAGACGGAACGAAAGATGGCTGAATTCTGTGCCACCTCTATCGTCGTGTGGCGTCGAAATACGTCCATTTAGGTCACATTTCGGACTTCAGCATTGATGCCCAATGGATACGCTCCTCTCAATCACAAAGGGAGGTATCAAATGGCACAAAAGCAGAAGAGCGCATCCACGCAAATCCCATCAATCCGGCAGGACAACAGCAGGCCGTTTCTTACCCAGAAGGCTTTGCTCAATTCGCTGCATGCCCAGCAGATTTTCGAACGCGGCTACGAGATGTGCGCCAACGCGCTATTCTCATTGAGCGTCGTCTTGCGATTCATAGGGACTGAAGAGCAGGCGCAGGAAGTTGATGCGATGGTGGATGTCTTGATCGATCAGGCATTGGATGGAATCCAGAATGAATCGGCCCGACTCAAGGAAATCGCGGAAAGCAACGGTATCGAAACCACTATCGGCTACACCAGCGCAAAAACGGTTGACGTCCAGATCACCTCGCCGCGCTCGATAAAATATCTGGCAATCATTCGAGAATTCGACGGCATGATGGCCAACATGGATGCGCTCTGGCTTTCCTGCGTTATTACGGATACTCAATATGCGCGCGGGGTCTATGAGTGGAAGCGGCGGATTCTTCGTCTCGCCGGTCAGGTACGGCAGATCGCTACCCGAGCAGTTCTGGCGGCACGCAGGAAGGAAACATCCGAAATTATTGCTGAAGCAAGCGAACCTCAAGTTGCGGAGGCTGAGAAGATAGCGACAGAAGCAGCCAAAGATGAACTTACCAGAGCCGAGTAAAAGCAGCTCAACTACTTTCCTTTATTTTCATCCTCCGTTTCAGAACGATCTGAACCATGATAGGAATACCGAAAACCAAAGCTCTCAAATCGGCCATTATTAGTGGTGTATGCCACGAAGGGCTAACAGTTAAAACACGCGATGGGCGACAAGCATTCCTCGCAGTCGTAGATTCGTCAGGTAATATCCTTGAGTCAGGCCCTTTAGTTGCGCGTGAGGCATGGAATGTCACTTTAGCAGTTTACAAAAACTTCTTACTAGGCAAAGGACACCTGCGGATATTTAGCTCTGCTCCGGGAGAGGAAGAAAAAACCAGCTAGTCAGCCAACTTATAGCGCAATCCAGACCAAGTAATAAAGCCAAGAAAGACTTGTATTTCTTGGCTTTATTATTTTTACCTGTAAAAAGTATAAGTATATTTATCGAACACTTCGGGCAACCGAGCGAGACGAAGCCGACTTTCGGAATGGCGTTATTCATCGCAATGCTTTCACCGGCTATTCCGGAACCAACATGCCAATCAGGAAGATAGAGCCCACTCCCAGCACAATCAGCACCACCTGCTGTAGGGTATCGCTCAGCCGGGCGCGCCTGTGTAAACCGGGGATCAGGTCGGCCACCGCGACATAAATCATGCTTGCCGCCGCCAGCGCCAGCAGGGTCGGCACGATGCTCTGCACCGACTGCAAGGCGAAATAGGCCAGCACGCCGCCCGCCAGCATCGCCAGACTGGACAGCACATTGACGAGCAAGGCCTTGGCCTTGCTGTACCCGGAATGCAGCAGGATCAGAAAGTCGCCGACCTCTTGCGGGATTTCGTGCGCGATGATCGCCAGCGCGGTGACGATGCCGAGCTGGGTGTCGGCAAGAAACGCCGCCGCGATAATCACGCCGTCGACAAAATTGTGGAAGGTATCGCCGACCATGATCATGGTACCGCTGCGGCCATGCGTATCGGGCTCATGCACCTCGCAATTGTTGTGGTGGCAGTGCCGCCACAGCAGCAGTTTTTCCAGCGTAAAGAACAGCAGGATACCGGCCAGCACCGTGCCGCTCACCGCCGCCGCGCTGCTGCCGGTCTCCATCGCCTCGGGCAGGATTTCGAGGAACACCGCGCCGAGCAGCGCGCCGATGGCATAGCTGACCAGCGAGCCGACCCAGTGCGGGCGGGCGCTCAGCGCGAACAGCGCGGCGCATAGCACGCTCAGTACGCCGCCCGCCAGACTGGTTGCAATAATCCACGACAGGGCAGTCATGGGAAATGCTCAGAAAAAACCTGGGATAGAGGGACGGAGATCACCCCGGAACCCTTGCCGCAATATACGCCTTCAACTGCCCGACATCCGGCGGCAGCGTATCGAAGCGCTGCGGCAGGCTTTCGATGTTCTCGTAACCAGCCGGACGTTGCGGATCTTGCCCCAATGCCTCGCGGATGGTCTCCTCGAATTTGGCCGGCAGCGCGGTTTCCAGACACACCAGCGGGATGCCCGCCTCGCGGTGTTCCAGCCCCGCCTTCATGCCGTCGGCAGTATGCGGGTCGATCACCACGCCGTATTGGCTGTGTACGCGGCGGATCGTGGCGATGCGGTCGGCGTGACCGCTGGCGCCGGAGGCCAAGCCGAATTCCTGCACCTTGGCAAAATACGGCGTTTTGCTCAGATCGAAATAGCCATCCTTTTCCAATTGCTGCCACAAGCCCTTGAGGACTTGCGCATCGCGCCCGACCAGATCGTAGGCGAAGCGTTCGAAATTGGAGGCTTTGGTGATGTCCATCGACGGGCTGCTGGTGTGCATCGTTTCCGGACGCGGGCGGTACACGCCGGTCCTGAAGAATTCGTCGAGCACGTCGTTCTCGTTGGTGGCGACGATCAATTTGCGGATCGGCAGCCCCATCTGGCGCGCGATATGCCCGGCGCAGACGTTGCCGAAATTGCCGGACGGCACGGCGAAGGAAATCTGCTCGTCGTTGCTTTGGGTCAGCGCAAAATAAGTCTTGAAATAGTAGACCGCCTGCGCGACGACGCGCGCCCAGTTGATCGAATTGACCGTGCCGATCTGGTATTTTTCCTTGAAAGCCAGATCGTTCGACACCGCCTTGACCATGTCCTGGCAGGCATCGAACGGCGCGGTGACGGCGATGTTGAAAATGTTCGGGTCTTGCAGCGAATACATCTGCGCGGTCTGGAACGGACTCATCTTGCCCAGCGGCGACAGCATGAACACGCGGATGCCGCGCTTGCCGCGCATCGCATATTCCGCCGCCGAGCCCGTATCGCCGGAGGTGCCGCCGAGGATGTTCAGTTCCGCGTGGTCTTTGGCCAGCGCGTACTCGAACAAATTGCCGAGCAACTGCATCGCGACGTCCTTGAACGCCAGCGTCGGCCCGTTCGACAGGCCGAGGATATGCAGGCCGGGTTCCAGCGTCCTGAGCGGCGTGATTTCCTCGCTGCCGAAAATTTTGGTGGTGTAGGTCTTGGCGATGATGATTTTAAGATCGTCCGTCGGAATGTCGGTGGCAAAACGGCTGATCACCTCGAACGCCAGCTCGCGGTAATTCATGCCGCGCATCGCCTGAAGCTCGGCCTTGCCCAGCTTCGGATAATGGTCGGGAACCGCCAAGCCGCCGTCGTCGGCCAAGCCGCCGAGCAGGATTTCGGTGAAGGGTTTTGCGGGCATGCCGCCACGGGTGCTGGTGTATTTCATTTTATTTCTCGCTTGCTTAAATAGTGGCGTAGCGCGCACGCTGTTGCTCAACAAATAATGATTGTTGACGCGCCTCATGGCTGCCAACAGCCTCGTTATAACCAAAGTTTGTTATCAACGCCTCCAGCATGGGATGCCGCAACTCTTCTGCTGCTCCAACGTGATAGTAATGCGCCTTGGTAAAAATATGGAAATGCTCTGACACCCAGTTTTTTTCTACTTGCAAATTGGTTCTAAATTCATTGCTATGCCAAGTAGAAAGTATAAATTTGCACGGTAAATTGGCGAGTAAATCAGCTAAATCCGCCTCGTCCTGCTCTGACCATCCGTTGAAATAATCTGTGTGCCTACCTGCGTAAGGGGGGTCTGCATAAACAAAATCATCACGCTTCGCCGTTGCAATCGACTCCCTGAAGTCGGCAACCTTAAATTCCCAATCAGAAACCGACACCACTCTGGAAATAGTTTGCACCTGATTCACTATTTTAGTGATGTAAGCTGGCGCAAACCTTTCCGGTTTTCGGCAAAACGGCACATTGAATCTGCCAGAACGATTGAAACGCATCACCCCGTTAAAACATGATCTGTTCAAAAATAGAAAATCCAAAGAGTTAGGCCTATTGTTGAAGCGCTCTCTCACCTCGTAAAAATATGCCTCTCCAATAGAGAGCAATTTGGCCCCTTGCTCACTCAGAAACTCTCTTACCCCAAGAGAGGTTAATTGACCTGACTGAATGTCTTTGTAAAATCGAATAATGTGAATGTTTGAATCACAGAGCAACGCCCGCTTGGGCTGAAGATTTAATGCAACCACTCCAGAGCCACAAAATGGCTCGACCCATCGACCATCCGACAACTCACCGGCCATGTTAGCTATCTCAGCCACCAGCTTGGTTTTTATTCCTTGACATTTAATCGGCGGAACGAGCGGTGGCGAACTCATTGCGTGTCTTCCTCTCCACCCTGTTCGTCGTCACCAAGCGAGGAAATCTCTTTTTCATATTTACGCAACGTATCAACTCCCCGCTGCTTGTATTCGAGATAAGTTTTCAAATTGGTATAGGGGCGCTCAATATCTAATGCATTTGCCATGTCCTTAGTCAAATAGAACATCCAGTAGTCGTCATAGACCTCCTCACCCAATTTTGCAAAAACTCCCGCGCCATTCAACAGGTGGTCAATCCGTGCAGTCGAACCAATATTTTTGGTGTTTCCACTTCCTGGTCTTGAAGCTGCAATGCGATATTTTGGTTGTGCGAAAAACTGAAAATCTTTAATGACTGACGGAATCTTTTTAATATCTTTCAACGCATACTGTTTTCTTTCGTCAATTGCATTTAAGGGCTTTGAGTAGATCACACCCAAAACAAAATGCCCCTGATACTCGCCATACGGATACAGCGTATTTTTCCTACTCTTGCGATTACGGAAGTATCCAGTAAATGCGCCTAGTGTCATGCCATTCACATTCGCATCATCCACTCGATAGGTACTTTTTATATCGACAGCGAATTTATTTCCCGCCTCTTTGTCGACAAACGTTAAATCGGGATAAAAATTTTGATGCGGTGACAATTCGACTTCCAAACCATGCTGCTTACCGAATTCAACGAACATCGGAAAAAGCAGTAGCTCAAGAACCTTGGAAACGATTTTAGTATCAACGGAAATGGTATAGATGCGCTGATATACGTCGATAAACCCTTTGATGATCCAATCACCCTCATTAGTCGCTACTGCGGCAGCAAAGGATTCGGCATGAGATTGCAAATGTTGCAGGAATTGCTCTGATGTCATGCCCTTTTGTTTTGCCATGACTACTTGTCCAACTCTTCCAAACGCAACTTCGTCACCTTGCCCGCTACCACAGGCAGCGCTTCCACCTTCGCAATCGCCGCGTTGATACGCTTCTCGCGCGTCTGGTGGGTGAGCAGGATCAGGTCGGTCTGCTCTTCGCCTTCGGCGGGCTCCTTCTGGATCACCGCGTCGATGGAAATCTGTTCGTCGGCGAGGATGCGCGTGATGTCGGCGAGCACGCCCGGTTTGTCCTGCACACGCAGGCGCAGGTAGTAGCTGGTGGTGACTTCGTCCATCGGCAGGATAGCCAAATCGGACAACTGATCCGGCTGGAACGCCAGATGCGGCACGCGGTGTTCTGGGTCGGCGGTATGCATGCGCGTGACATCGACCAGGTCGGCGATCACCGCGCTGGCAGTCGGTTCGGCCCCTGCTCCTTTACCGTAATACAGCGTCGAGCCGACCGCATCGCCCTGCACCAGCACCGCGTTCATCGCGCCTTCCACATTGGCGATCAGGCGCTTGCTCGGGATCAGCGTCGGGTGCACGCGCAGCTCCACGCCTTCCTCGGTACGCTTGGTAATACCGAGCAGCTTGATGCGATAGCCGAGCTGTTCGGCATAGCGGATGTCGGTGGCGTCCAGTTTTGAAATCCCCTCGATGTACGCCTTGTCGAACTGCATCGGGATGCCGAACGCGAGCGCGGAAAGGATGGTGATTTTGTGCGCCGCATCCACGCCTTCGATGTCGAAGGTCGGGTCGGCCTCGGCGTAGCCCAGGCGCTGCGCCTCCTTCAGCACGGTGTCGAAGCTCAAGCCCTTGTCGCGCATCTCGGACAGGATGAAATTGGTGGTGCCGTTGATGATCCCGGCGATCCACTGGATACGGTTCGCACTCAAGCCTTCGCGCAGCGCCTTGATGATCGGGATGCCGCCCGCGACCGCCGCCTCGAATGCGACCATCACGCCCTTGTCCTGCGCGGCCTTGAAAATTTCGTTGCCGTGCGTCGCGAGCAAGGCCTTGTTCGCGGTGACCACATGCTTGCCGTTCGCAATCGCCTTCAGCACCAGCTCTTTCGCCACGCCATAGCCGCCGATCAGCTCGACGACGATATCCACTTCCGGATCGCTCACCACCGAAAACGCGTCGTCGGTGATGCGGCATGCGCCGCCGGTGACCTGCTTTGCCAGCTCCAGATTCTTGTCCGCCACTACAGTGATGCGGATCGGGCGCCCGGCGCGGCGTGCGATCTCTTCCGCGTTACGTTGCAGCACCATAAAGGTGCCGCCGCCGACCGTACCGATACCCAGCAGCCCTACGTTGATTGGTTTAATGCTCATTTTCTCTTTCATTAATTTGTACCGTGTTTTTTACGGTAATTTTCCAGGAAGCGCGCGATGCGCCCGATCGCCTCGGTCAGGTCGTCGGCATTGGGCAGGAACACCACGCGGAAATGGTCGGGGTGTATCCAGTTAAAGCCGCTGCCCTGCACCACCAGCACTTTCTCCTCTTCCAGCAGTTCGAGGATGAACTGCTGGTCGTTCTCGATCGGGTAGATTTTCGGGTCGAGACGCGGAAACAAGTACAGCGCGGCCTTCGGTTTGACGCAGGTCACGCCGGGAATTGCAGTAAGCAGCTTATGAGCCAGATCGCGCTGTTTGCACAGGCGCCCGTTTGGTGCGACCAGGTCGTTGATGCTCTGGTAGCCGCCCAGCGCGGTCTGAATCGCAAACTGCCCAGGCACGTTTGAACACAAGCGCATCGAGGCCAGAATATTCAGGCCGTTGATGTAGTCCTGCGCATGCTTCTTCTCGCCCGACACCACCATCCAGCCGGAGCGGTAGCCACAGGCACGGTAATTTTTCGACAGGCCGTTCAGGGTGAGGAACAGCACATCGTCGGCCAGCGCTGCGATCGAGGTGTGGGTCGCGCCGTCATACAGCATCTTGTCGTAGATTTCGTCGGCAAAAACGATCAGTTCATGTTTGCGCGCTATTTCTACCACCTCGCGCAGCAACTCGTCGGAATACAGCGCACCGGTCGGATTGTTCGGATTAATGATGACGATGGCGCGCGTGTTCGGCGTAATCTTGCGGCGGATGTCGGCAAGATCCGGCATCCACTCGTTAGCCTCGTCGCAAATGTAGTGGCGCGGCGTGCCGCCGGCCAATGTGACTGCCGCAGTCCACAGCGGATAATCCGGCGCAGGCACCAGCACCTCGTCGCCGGTGTTGAGCAGCCCCTGCATCGCCATCACGATCAACTCGGACGCGCCGTTGCCGATGTAAATGTCTTCCAGCCCGACGCCGGCGATTTTCTTCGACTGGCAGTAATGCATGATCGCCTTGCGCGCCGCGAACATGCCCTTGGAATCGGAATAGCCGGACGAATTCGGCATGTTCAGGATCACGTCCTGCTGGATTTCCTCGGGCGCCTCGAAGCCGAACGGCGCGAGGTTGCCGATGTTCAGCTTGATGATGCGCTGACCTTCTTCCTCCATCTGCTTGGCGCGTTCCATCACCGGCCCGCGGATGTCGTAGCACACGTTGGAAAGCTTGGTCGATTTCAATATTGGTTTCACGGTTCACCTATAGTGGCTTGGCGTATCATCCGGGCGGGCGCAATATATCGCACTCCTGCATGATAAAATCCTGCATGAGACAGCAAGGGGCGCGATTTTACCTGTGCCGTCCCTGCACAGCAAATATCATGCGACAAATGGAGAGCGAGTCCTTGAAACTGCATCTGGCCAACCCTGCCGGCACCAAACTGTTCACCGCCTACGGCGCGGATCACGTCATGGTCAACAGCGAGCGCTATGAACGCAGCATCGTGGTGCTGGCGCAGGAGGTGCGCAGCGACTGGGATGCCGCCGGTTTCGACGCGCTGGACGAAACCCATTTCTCCTGGCTCCTCGCCTTGAAACCGGATGTGCTGCTGCTCGGCACCGGCGCACAGCAGCGCTTCCCGCACCCGCGCCTGTACCGCGCGCTGACCGATGCGGGCATCGGCGTAGAATGCATGACCACCCCGGCGGCGTGCCGCACCTACAACATCCTGGCGGCGGAAGGCCGCAAGGTGGTTGCGGCGATTTTGTTTTGAACTGTAGGGGCGCGATTTATCGCACCCTCCCAATCAATTCAGGGCGTGATGAATCACGCCCCTACAAAC